>DBFJGL010000071.1:0-12613 GCA_048394785.1 Christensenellales bacterium
CCCATAGAGAACAGTTCGGTCGGCAGCGTCAACGCGGTTTACGACCTTATGCGCGCGCACAAATTCTATATTGTAAAAAGCATTAAGCTTCACGTAAGACATTATCTGCTCGCTAACAACGGCGCAAAACTCGAAGATATAAAGGAGATAATTTCTCACGAACAGGCAATATCTCAGTGTTCCGCGTTTTTGAAGTCGCTCGGCAACGTAACGGTGACGGTGTGCGACAATACCGCGCAGGCGGCAAAAGCCGTTGCCGACAGCGGCAGATCGGATGTCGCGTGCCTGTCGTCCAAAGAGTGTGCGGGCATATACGGGTTGGACGTATTGCGCTCCTCCGTTCAGGACAACGACAACAATTACACTCGGTTTATCGCCATCTGCAACAAGTTGCGCATTTTCGAAGACGCCAACAAAATCAGCATTATGGTTACGCTTCCGCACGAGGCGGGCAGTCTGAATAAAATCCTGAACAGGTTTTCCACGTTGGGGCTCAACCTTACCAAGTTGGAATCGCGGCCGATGCCAAACAGTCTGTTCGAGTTCGCGTTTTATTTTGATTTCGAGGCGAAGTTAAACGCGCCCGAGGTCAAAAATCTGATTGCCGAGCTCGACAACACGTCGGACAATTTCGTGTTTTTGGGTAGTTACCGTGAAATCTGATATGCGTTTCGGTTTAATCGGGAAAAAGCTTCCGCACACTCTGTCGCCTGAAATACACGCCGCCTTCGGACGGGAGTACGGCGTATTCGAACTCGCGGACGAGGACGCGGTTGCGGAGTTTTTTAGAAAACGCGAATTTTCGGGCGTAAACGTAACCATTCCGTATAAGGAAACCGTCATACCGCTGCTTGACGAAGTGCGGGGTATCGCGGCGGAGATAGGCGCGGTGAACACGGTGGTGAACGATGACGGGAAGTTGATTGGATATAACACGGACGTGGACGGTATGTCCTACGCGATGAAAATGGCGGGCATTTGCGCGAAAGGGAAAACGGCGTTGATACTCGGCAGCGGAGGCACGTCCAAAACCGCGCGGTTTATGCTTGAAAAAGAGGGTGCGGACAGAGTGCTGACAGTGTCGCGCAAGGGCGAACTGAATTATTCGAACGTTTACGAGAGGGCGGCGGACAGTGAAATCATCGTCAACACGACGCCTGTGGGAATGATGCCTCTGGCATATGCCGAACCTGTCGACGTAACCGAGTTTTGCGGTCTTACGGGCGTTTTCGACGCGGTGTACAATCCGCTCGAAACAAAGCTTATTGCAAAAGCGCGCGCGTGCGGCGTCAATGCCGCAAACGGACTTGATATGCTTGTCGAACAGGCGAGGCTTGCGCATAATATTTTTGTCGAGTCCGGTCTCGGCGGCGAAATAATGCCCGAAACAAAAACGGAGCAAATCGTCGGGGAGATTATAAAAAGGCGCAGAAATATCGTGCTCGTAGGTATGGCAGGCACAGGGAAAAGCACCGTCGGGAAACTGCTTGCCGAACGACTCGGCAGAAAGTTTATCGATACGGACGTTCTTATAGAAAAGAAAGAGGGCAAGGATATTCCGAGCATTTTCAAAGAGAGCGGAGAGGGATATTTCAGAGAAGCGGAGAAATCCGTCGTTAAAGACGTCTGCTCGCGCATGGGCGCGGTTATTGCGACGGGCGGCGGCGCGCCGATTGACGAGGAAAACGCATTTTACATTAAATCAAACGGAGTTGTCGTTTGGCTTCGCCGCGGCATAGAAGACATTGCCGTTTGCGGCAGACCGCTCAGTACTTCGCGCGAGAGGGCGGCGGAACTTTACATCGCGCGCGAACCCGTGTATGCAAAAATAAGCGATTTTTCTGTCGATAACGAAAAAAGCGTTGTGGACGCGGTTGAGGAGATATTGAAAAAACTATGAAAAAAATCCTTGTGATCAACGGAGTCAACCTTAATATGCTCGGAGTGCGCGAGCCCGAGCTTTACGGGGGCAGGACGTATGCCGACCTTGAAAATTACGTCAGGGAATGCGCCGAAAAACTGTGTGCGCAGGTCGACGTCAGACAATCAAACCACGAAGGCGAGATTGTGGAAATTATTCAGCGCGCATACAAACGATACGACGGCATTCTCATAAACGCAGGGGCGTACACCCATACGAGCATAGCCATTCTCGACGCGCTGAAAGCGGTTGCACTGCCCGTCGTAGAAGTGCATCTGACGGATATAAACAAACGCGAGGATTTCCGTCGCATTTCTTATATATCGCTTGTTGCCGAGCGTACGATTTGCGGAAAAGGTTTTGAGGGTTATCAAGAGGGGTTAAAATACTTGGCAAACCTGTAAATCTGTGTTAAAGTAATTTCGATATAAATATATCTATAAGATATATTCCGCCGATACGGTCGGCAGGGTAAGGAGGATATATGTTAAAAGTACTTGTATGCGTGGGAAGCTCCTGTCACTTGAAAGGCTCTTACGACGTCATCACGAAGTTGCAGGAACTCATCAAAAAGTACGACCTTGTGGGCGAAGTCGATTTGCAGGCGAGCTTTTGCCTCGGCTTTTGCGCGAGCGGAGTGACCGCACAGGCAGGCGACGTCTATCTGCACGACTTGAACCCCGAAAACATCGAGGACAAATTCGTCACCGAAATTTACTCAAAACTGCGTTAATTATGGCAAGCTATCTCGATTTCAAAAAGGCAAGCTGCAAGGACTGTTACAAATGTCTGCGCGAGTGTCCCGTAAAGGCGATATCCGTAGAGGGACATCAGGCTAAAATCATAGAGGACAGATGCATTTTGTGCGGCAAGTGCACGCACGTCTGCCCGCAAAACGCCAAAATCGTGCACAGCGAAATTGATAAATTGGTGCTGTTTATGGAGCACGGCGACAAGGTCGTGGCGTCCGTCGCGCCGTCTTTTGTGTCCAGCTTTAAGGTGGACGAGTTTTCGGTGATGAAAATCGCGCTCGGCAAACTCGGTTTTTACGACGCGGAGGAAACGGCGGTCGGCGCAAATGCGGTAGTCAAAGAGTATCACCGCCTGCTCGAAACGGGCGAATATAAGAATTTTATAACTTCCGCGTGCCCGGCGGTCAACAGGCTGATACAGGTATATTATCCCTATGCTCTGCCTTATCTCGCCAAAGTCGACAGCCCGATGATTGCGCACGCCAAAATGCTCAAAAAACAATATCCGGACGCGAAAATCGTGTTTATAGGACCGTGTATAGCCAAAAAACGAGAGGCGGAAGAAAGCGGTCTTGTGGACGCGGTGCTGACCTTTGAGGAACTCAGAAACCTTATGGAGGACAGGAAAATCGTCTTTGACGAAATATCCAAACTTGCGGTGGACAGCCCCAAACTGCCCATCAACAAGGCAAAATATTTCCCCATAAGTCGCGGTATAATCAAGTCTTTCGAAAAGACCAAGCCTGCGGGATATGAGTACGTTGCGGTGGACGGCGTGCATAAATGTATGGAAGTGTTGGAGAATATCCACACCGTAGAAGGCTTGTTTTTGGAGCTTAACGCCTGCGATTTCGCGTGCGTCAACGGACCGTGCAGTCTGCTGGACCCCAGCCGCAGCGTCGTTGCGAACGCCGAAATAAGAAAATACGTCGCAAAGGATTTGGTGCGCACGCTCGTAGATAAAAAAATCGTGCCCGAAAAGGTGGATTTGACGGCTCAATATCCCAAACTCAGAGGCAGCGCAAGACCTGTTTCCGAGAGAGAAATTCAGGATATACTCGCAAAGACGGGCAAGTTTACCAAAGCGGACGAGCTCAATTGCGGCGCGTGCGGGTACAATACCTGCCGTGAAAAAGCGTGGGCGGTCGCAAACGGTTTTGCCGAGCTCGAAATGTGCGTTCCGTATATGCGCGAGCGTGCGGAAACGATGTCGTACGAGATTATTCAGAACAGCCCCAACGGCATTGTCGTTGTCGACTTTGATTTGAAAATAGTCGAAATCAGCAAGAAGGCAAGGACTATGCTTGGCGTTAAGTCCGTTGACCCCAAGGGCGAAAATCTCGTGGATTATATGAACCCCACAGAGTTTATTCTCGCAATGGAGGACGGCAAGCGCATTTATCGCCGCAGAATCAGACTCGATTCGACGGGGGTGTATGCTCAGATAACCATAACCGTGCTCAAAGAGCACAATGTTATGTTCGCGATTATGACGGACGTTACGGATGAAGTAAGTTATGACGACAGGCTGAACAAGGTGCGTCAGGATACCATTGCCACGACCGACGAAGTCATCAAAAAACAAATGAGAGTTGCGCAGGAAATCGCATCTTTGCTCGGCGAAACGACGGCGGAAACAAAAGTCGCTTTGCTCAATCTCAAAAAAGCGTTGTCGCAGGAGGAGAAAAAGGACTGATGGAACTTTGCCTCGAAACCGGCTATTGCTCCGTCAATAAATTCGGAGAGGAACTTTGCGGCGATAACGTCGCAAGTATGACTAACGGCGATTATACAACCGTCGTGCTTGCCGACGGGCTCGGCAGCGGAGTCAAAGCCAATATCCTTTCCATACTCACGTCCAAAATTCTCTGCACGATGGTGTCCAACGACATCGCAATAGAAGACTGCATCGAAACAATCATTCAGTCGCTGCCCGTATGCAAGGTAAGGGAAGTCGCGTATTCGACGTTTTCTGTAATACATATCAACAGTAAGGGCGAAGGGCTTCTCATAGAGTTCGATAATCCGCAGGCAATCTATTACCACAACGGGAAATGCAGCGATATGCCGCGCACCGAAATGAACATTCTCGGCAAGAAAGTGTTTCAGTCCGAACTCGCGCTGTCCGAAAACGACGTGCTCATCGTTATGTCCGACGGAGTCATTCACGCGGGCATAGGCAGAATACTCAACCTCGGCTGGCAGCGTCCTCAAATTCTCGAATATCTGGACAGGGCAATCAAGCCGGATATGTCCGCGCGCTGTATTTCCTGCGTGCTGACGACAGCCTGCAACGATCTCTACCTCGATCAGCCCGGCGACGATACTACGGTTGCCGCGGTGCGTATAAGAAAAAAACTCACCGTGGATATTATGGTGGGACCGCCCGTCGATAAGGAAATGGACGCGTTTTATGTGGAGCGGTTTTTGAAAGGCGAGGGGAAAAAGGTGGTTTGCGGCGGCACAAGCTCCAATATTGTGGCGCGTTATCTCAATAAAGAAGTAAAGACGGAGTTCAATTTCGTGGATAAGGACGTCCCTCCCATTGCGACAATCGAGGGCATAGATCTTGTCACGGAGGGTGTAATTACCATACGCAGATTGCTCGAACTCAGCGAAAAATATGTCAACCCCAACGACCTTAACCCCAAGACGTTCAAAAAACGCGACGGGGCAAGCTTGCTCGCGGATATGCTGTTCGAGCAAGCCACGCACATAAATTTTTATGTCGGTCAAAGCGTGAACGTCGCGCACCAAGGGTTGCCAATCGATACAACTATGAAGCTCAAACTCATAGAGAGTTTGTCGGCTAACTTACAGAAAATGGGAAAGGTCGTAACCGTACAATATGATTGAGAAGAACAGAATTTTCGATACCAACGTCCAACTGCTTAAATACAAGACGTTAAGAGAGGTCATTCGTCACATTGACGGAGGCAATCTCAAAAGCGTCTATCGCGACGTTCCGTTGAAGCTTGCGCCCGGTCCCAAGGCGACGATGCGTTGCTGCATTTTCAAGGAGCGCGCCATTTTGCAGGAGCGGGTAAAACTCGCTCTCGGCGGTGACGAGAAAAACCCGAATATCGTCGAAGTCATCGACATTGCGTGCGACGAATGTCCAATCGGCGGCATCTACGTTACGCCGGCGTGCAGAGGATGTATCGTGCATAAATGCAAGGAAGTCTGCCCGGTAGACGCTATTTCCATCATCAACACGCACGCGGTGGTAGACAAGACAAAGTGTATCGAATGCGGCAAATGCACTCAGGTGTGTCCGTACGGGGCTATAATCAAACAACAGCGTCCGTGCGTTAAAAGCTGTAAAGTGAAAGCAATCACGATGGACGAGAATAACAAGGCGGTCATCGATAACGACAAGTGCATTCAGTGCGGCGCGTGCGTATATCAATGTCCTTTCGGCGCGATACAGGATAAGTCCTACATCGCCGAGGCAATCGATATTCTCAACAAAAGCGAAAACAACACCAAATATAAGGTGTATGCCGTCATTGCTCCGAGCATAGTCAGTCAGTTCCGCTACGCAAAAATCGAGCAGGTTGTGACGGGCATAAAGATGCTCGGCTTCCATCAGGTCGTCGAAGCGGCGCTCGGCGCGGATATAACTCTTTATCTCGAATCAAAAGAACTTATGGAAAATTCTTTGGTGGGCAAGGGGATACTGTTGTCGTCCTGCTGCCCGTCGTTCGTGATGTACGTTGAAAAGAACTTTCCCGAACTTGCGCAGTATATCAGCACTACGCTTTCCCCGATGGTGCAGGCGGCAAAACTGATAAAGTCTACGGACGAAACCGCAAAAGTTATTTTTATCGGACCGTGCACAAGCAAAAAGTCGGAATACAAACTGCCAAAAACAGAAGGTGCGATCGACTGCGTTATTTCATTTGAGGAGTTGCAGGCGTTTTTGGACGCGCGCGATATAGACAGTTCCAGACTCGAAGAATCGCCTCTCAACAATGCGTCCTATTACGGCAGAATTTTTGCAAAGAGCGGGGGACTGAGCGAGGGTATATCAAAGCAGGGCGAAAAAATGGGATTGCCTATCACTGCCGCGACAATGAACGGTATAGACGATTGCAAGGTCACGCTTACAAAGCTGAAACTCGGTCGCGCAACGGAAAAATTCTTTGAAGGTATGGCGTGTGACGGCGGTTGCATAAACGGCGCGCTTTGCATAACTCACGGGCAGAAAAACGTCGCAGACGTTGATAAATACGGCAAAATGGCAAAGGAAAACAGCATAGAGCATTCCGTCAATTTGTACAGAATAAACCACTATACCGAGTGACGGGGTGCAGATTTAACTTAAAATCGCATTAGTGCCGCATTTTGACGGAATATAACCGAAACGGTTATACTCCTAAACGCGCAAATATCGCGCGCAAGCGGCGTAAGGTTTATGAGTCAGACCGCCTGCAATTTTCAAAACGGCCGCTTTATAATATATTTTTGAATGATTAAAGCTCCCTTTCGGGAGCTTTTCGGTTAATTGAAATCAACGGCTTATATTTGCTTAAACATCAAATCGTCACATCAGTCCGTCGATTACGCCCGTAGCCGTGTCAATGGTTATTCTGTCGGTGTTGGGTGACGACGGCAGTCCGGGCATAAGCAGAATTTTACCGCTTATTACCACCAGAAAACCTGCGCCGGCTCTGGCAATTACGTCTTTTATTTCAAAAGTGAAGTTCTCGGGCGCGCCCAAGGCTTTTTCGTCGCAGGAGAATGAATACTGTGTTTTGGCAATGCAAATCGGATATTCGGCATATTCGGGATTGAGTTTTATTTTGGCAAGGTGACGTTTTGCTTCTTCGGAATATACTACGTCGGTTGCGCCGTAAACTTCTTTTGCTACCGCTTCGATTTTTTCTTCGGGCGACGCAGTCAGCGGATATGCGAATTTTATGTCGGGGGCGGCGTCTTCGCACAGCGCGGCGACTGCCTCCGCAAGCTTGACGGCACCCTTGCCTCCGTCGGAAAATCCGGTTGTCGGTATTGCGGTGCTGCCTGCCTGTTCGCACAGTTCCTTTATCAAATTTATTTCTTTGTCGCTGTCAAACGGGAAACGGTTTATTGCGACTATGGTGCGCATGCCGTAGCGGTGCATATTGTCGAGATGTCTGCGCACGTTTTTGAAACCGAGCCTGAGCGCGGCTTCGTTTTCCTCTTTGGTCTGTTCTTTGGACACTCCGCCGTTATACTTTATACTGCGCGCGGTTACCACCACCACAACCGCGGATGGCTTTATGCCGGCAAGACGGCATTTTATATCGAGGAATTTTTCTCCGCCGAGTTCTGCGCCGAAACCTGCTTCCGTTACGACGTACTCGCTGCGTGCGAGCGCGGTTTTGGTGGCAAGTATGCTGTTGCACCCGTGCGCGATGTTTGCAAAAGGACCGCCGTGCACAAGCGCGGGCGTACCGCCTATGGTCTGCACGAGGTTTGGTTTTATGGCTTCTTTCAGCAATACGGTCATAGATTCTTCCGCCCTCAAATCACGCGCGCGGATTTCATATCCGTCTTCATTATAACCGATAAGGATGTTGCCGAGCCTGTATTTGAGGTCGTCAAGCGACGTCGCAAGACACAGTATCGCCATTATTTCGCTTGCCGCGGTAATGGTAAACCCGTCGAGTCTGGGTACGCCGTTGAATTTGCCTCCCAGTCCCACTTCCACTTCGCGCAGAGCGCGGTCGTTCAAGTCAAGACATCTGCGCCACACTACCTCTTTGATTTTGAGCGCGTTTCCTTGGTGAATATGATTATCTATAAGCGAGGACAGCAAGTTGTTTGCCGAGGTTATGGCGTGGAAATCGCCCGTAAAATGCAGATTTATATCCTCCATCGGCACGACTTGCGAATATCCGCCTCCGCACGCGCCGCCCTTTATGCCGAATACGGGACCGAGCGACGGTTCGCGCAGCGCAAGCACGGTTTGTTTGCCGATAAGGTTCATTCCGTCGGCAAGCCCAATGCCGACCGTGGTTTTGCCTTCGCCGAGGGGGGTTGGGTTCATCGCGGTGACAAGTATCAGCTTTCCTTTCTGTCCCGACAAGTCTACGGGGACTTTGGCTTTGTAATGTCCGAAACACTCTATTTCATCGGGAGAATATCCGAGTTTCTCGGCGACTTTCTCAATTCTTTGCAGTTTGGCTTCGCGGGCAATCCGGGCGTCCGATAACATAAAACCCTCCGTATGATAAGAATATATTTAATATAACACAATACTTACCAAAATTCAATGCATAAAGTCTTGTCGGCGGCGGCGAGGTATATTATAATTTATTTGTCGGGAGCATTACGCAGTTCGGCATTAAAATTCCGAAATTGAATTTCCGACCTGAAACTATGAAAGATTTGCCGCTCACATCAAAATTGCGCGCGCTCGAAAGGGACAAACCGCTTGCTATGCATATGCCGGGACATAAGCGCAACATTTCGGAATTTCCCTATCTCGCGCAGATCGGGGGAGATATCGATATAACCGAAATAGACGGTTTCGACAATCTCAATTCCGCGCGCGGCATACTGTCGGATTTGTGCGGACGCGCGGCAAGGCTTTACGGAGCACGGCGCACCTTTATTTCGGTAAACGGTTCGACGGGAGCCGTACTTGCCGCCATATCCTCAGTTACGACGGAGGGCGACAGCATACTCGTTGCGCGCAACTGTCATAAATCCGTATATAACGCGGTTGAAATAAACGGGCTTGACGCAGATTATATTTTGCCGAGCACGGTTTTCGGTTTCGGATTTTTTGCTTCCGACAGCCCGTCGGACGTCGAAAACGCCCTCGGCAAAAAAAGATACAAAGCCGTCGTAATCACTTCGCCCACTTACGAAGGCGTGATAAGCGATATAGAGGCAATATCCGAAATTGTGCACAGACACGGCGCGGTGCTCGTTGTCGACAGCGCGCACGGAGCACACCTCGGGTTCGGAGGTTTTTGCGGCGGCGCGACGGAGTTCGGCGCGGACATAGTCGTTCAAAGCCTTCATAAAACATTGCCGTCGCTCACTCAGACCGCGCTTTTGCATATATGCACGCCTGTTGTCGACGAGAGAGAAATTGCACGAAAAATGTCGGTTTTCTGCACTTCGAGTCCGTCGTACGTTTTGCTGTCGTCCGTCGAGGGTTGCATTTCGTATATGGAAAAATACGGCGACGGCAGGTTGAAAAGAATAAAGGACGAACTTGATGATTTTTATGAAAAAGCGGCGGAGTTCAATAGACTTAAAGTCTTTGATTATTCTCGATATAAAAACGACGATATTTACGCATTCGACACTTCAAAGATATATATAGATACGGTAAACCTCGGATTAAGCGGTTATGAGTTCAAGAAAGCGTTGCTTCAAAATTGCGGCGTCGAGCTTGAGGCGGCGTATAATACGGGTGCGCTGGCTATGGTTTGCGCAGGCGACGACGGGGAAAGCGTTAACCGACTTTTCGATAGCCTTGCCGTCTGCGATTTGCAATGCGGCAAAGACTTGCCGTCTGAGAAGAAAATTGATAAACAAAAAAGTGTTTGCGTACCCGCCGCAAATGCGCTGACTGTGCTCCCGAAAAAAACGTATTCTTCGCGTGCGGCATTCGATTGCGCGGCGAAAGGCGAAGCGGAAACGGTTCTGCTCGATGACGGTTTGAATAGGATTTGTGCGGAAAACGTATGGCTTTATCCGCCCGGAGTCCCGATTATCGTTGCGGGCGAGGTTATCGGCGAGGAGATATTGAGCGTTATTTATCGTGCGATTCAGGCAGGCGCGCAGGTCGAGAGCGATTGCGGATTGCTGCCCGACAAAATAAAAGTGCTGACGAAAACGGTCCTCTGATATATTGACGGCAACGTCGGTTTTATAAGAAGGACTCGAATGCAAAAGAGTTTGACAAACACGGAATATACAAATATAATATATTTATAAAACAATCTTAGGCGAAAGCCGTTAAGGAGAAAGATATGAAAAGAATAATCACGCTTAATACTCGCGACCTCAACAAGAGCAAACAGAACGGCGGCTGCGGCGAGTGCCAAACTTCCTGCCAATCCGCGTGCAAGACTTCCTGCGGAGTTGCAAACCAGAAGTGCGAAAATAAGGCGAAATAAGTTTTATTTTGAGCGATGCGAGGCGCGTCTGCGCCTCAAACAAAATTCTAAAACAATCAAAGACGCCGCAGTAAGCGGCATTCGCCCGCGAGTCGGGCATTTTATTTATGGTACATTTATTTGCACAAAACGGATATAACATTGCGGTTGACGCGGCAAGCGGAAGCGTGCACGTTTTGGATGACGCGAGCGCGGCGGCTGTGCGTATGCTGTCGGACGGCTGCGACAGAGCCGAAATTGCTAAAGAACTTGTCGGCGGTTTCGGACTTTCGGTTGAGGATATAAAAGACTTGTTTTCGGACATAGACGAGTTGATTGCTCAAAACAAGCTGTTTTCCGAAGACAAATTCCGTCCCGACGTAGATAAACTCGCAAAGCGTTCGACTCTGATAAAGGCGTTGTGCCTGCACGTCGCCCACACCTGCAATCTCGACTGCGAATACTGCTTTGCAAGCCAGGGCAAATATCACGGCGAGCGTGCTCTTATGAGCGTTGAAGTGGGCAAGCGAGCGTTGGATTTTTTGATTGAAAATTCGGGGGACAGACACAATCTCGAAGTTGACTTTTTCGGCGGCGAACCTCTTATGAATTGGAACGTCGTAAAAGAGTTGGTCGCTTATGCGCGAAGCGTAGAAAAGCGGTATAACAAAAACTTCCGCTTTACCTTAACGACCAACGGAATGCTCGTCGACGACGAGGTAATCGAATTTGCGAACAGAGAGATGGATAACGTCGTTATGAGTCTGGACGGCAGAAAGCGCGTCAACGACCACTTCCGGCATACTGTAGGCGGCGTTGGTAGCTACGACATAATTGTACCCAAATTCCAAAAATTCGCAAAAGAACGCGGAGATAAGGACTATTATATCCGCGGCACTTTTACGCACAATAATCCGGATTTTATGGCGGATATAGACGAAATGCTTGCTTTGGGCTTCGACAGACTAAGTATGGAGCCCGTCGTGTGTCCGCCGTCGTCCCCGTACGCGCTTACGGAGGAGGACAAACGCACAGTGTACAGACAATACGAGCTGCTCGCAGACAGACTGATTGAACGCAGGCGCGAGGGCAGACCGTTTACGTTTTATCATTATATGCTCGATTTGGAAGGCGGTCCGTGCATATACAAGCGGCTGTCGGGGTGCGGTTCGGGCACGGAATATCTTGCGGTTACGCCTACGGGCGAACTTTATCCCTGCCATCAGTTTGTCGGCGAAAAGGAATATTGCGTCGGCGACGTGTATAATGGCATAACAAACGAGGCGGTCAGAGACAAGTTCAAGAAATGCAATGTATATTCCAAGTCGGAATGCGCCGAGTGTTGGGCGCGGCTGTTCTGCTCGGGAGGGTGCGCCGCCAATGCGTACCACGCTACGGGCGATGTCAACGGCGTTTATTCGGACGGCTGCGATATGTTCAAAAAACGTATGGAGTGCGCGATAGCCGTAAACGTGGACGAGCTTATGGAACGGCAGTAAACGGATATATATGCAGGGCATAATGCCGTCGTACGAAAAATATGGACGAATTAGATGTGCGTGGTAAAGCCGATTGAAGCGTGGCTATAAAGCGATTAAAGTCTGACGAGTGAATAACTCATAATAAAAACCTCTCCTGTTACGGTGTATTCTATAGGGAGTTTGGAAAAGCATTAAAAAATTATGAATACACCGTAACTGGGCAAGTCAATGCAAAACAGGATATGGATTCCATATCCTGTTTTGTTTGATGTCAACAACATATCATTATTGACTAAAAAATAAGTATTACTTGAGAGAATAAATTCACAAGTAAAATTAAATAGCACCGCCAATGTC
>DBFJGL010000072.1:0-2494 GCA_048394785.1 Christensenellales bacterium
GAACGCAGTCGGTGAGCCGCAATTTATCGCTTTCGTTGACACCGACTGCAATAAGTTTTATAATTTATGCAATCTCGATATAAGGCTTTACGGCTTATCCCGTTTCGGGTTTTTCGGCTGTAACGTACTGTTCAAGCGGAGGATAAGAAGTCGGGAATAACGGCTGTTGCCGACATCAAGACGGGCTGTTATTGCAAAAGCCGCGCTTTCGTTTTACGGCATAGCATCGAGAGCGGCGAAACAAGAATAACGAGTACGCAGCGCATATGGCGATTGCGCGTAGTAAATATAGGAGTTAATGCGAAATGGACTGCAAAACCGAAATCGAAAACAGAGTGGAATGGATAAAAAAAGTGCTTGCCGACAGCGGTGCGCAGGGCGTGGTTTACGGCAACAGCGGCGGTAAAGACTGTACGTTGGTCGGCGCGCTTTGCAAGCTTGCGTGCGACAACGTCATAGGTGTTATAATGCCTTGTCAGTCCGCGCAGAATTACGGCTCCGACCGCGACGACGCCATAGCGGCGGGGAGGCATTTCGGCATAGAACAGGCGGAAATCGATTTGACGCAGACAAAGAATGAAATTGTCGACGCGTTGAGCAAGGGCGGCTATCCTCTTGACGTTGCAAGCGGCGGCAGGGAACGCGACGCGGCGATAAACATAAATCCGAGGCTTCGTATGACTGCGTTGTATGCGATTGCGCAGACACGAGGCTGTCTTGTGGCAGGCACCGGTAATCTTGACGAGCTTACTATGGGCTATTTTACAAAGTGGGGCGACGGCGGTTATGATTTCAATCCCATTGCCGATTTGACCGTGGCGGAGGTGTACGAATTGCTCGAAGAACTCGGCGCGCCGCAATCCATAATTAAAAAAGCTCCGTCGGCAGGGCTATATCCGGGACAGACCGACGAGGCGGAATTGGGAGTCACTTACGGAGAAGTCGACGCGTATCTGAAAGGGCAGGAAGTATCAGACGGCGCAAAAGCCGTAATCGAACGCGCAAAACGCAGAAGCGAGCATAAGCGCCGTCTTCCGCTCCGATACGGAGAACAGATTTAACGTAATTATTGCGTTTTCGCGAATACGTGGTATAATGATTAAGCAATATCGGGCGGCTGCCGAGTTCTGCGAGAAGCAGTCCTATGCGGAAGCTTAACCGAGTATATTGTAAATATAATATAAGGAGTACATTACTATGAAATACGTTTGCGCCATATGCGGTTACGTTTACGACGAGGAAGTCGGTTGCCCCGATAGCGGAGTCGACGCAGGCACCAAATGGGACGACGTCCCCGAGGATTTCGTATGTCCTCTTTGCGGAGTGGGCAAGGACGAGTTTGCAGAGGAATAAGCCGACGCGCAGTAATTAAATCAAAGACGAGGCGGATTTACACGACGCGGCTATATTTGGCGCGCGCAAATCGCGTTATCCGTTGCGAACGATTTTCGTTGCGTAAAAACGCAATATGCAGAATTGTTCCATAACGGTTTACGAGCGGCATTGCCGACTAAGAGGAAATATGGCAACGGTTAACGTAAGACGGTCGTCCATAGACGCCGTAAAGTTGATTAAACCCAATATAATGCGGAGAAAAACCGTGGCGAAGGCGCTTATGGTGCTCGGTATTTTAATTGTGGCAGGCGGCTTTGTGGGCTTTGCGGTTACGGGCGCGATGCTCGGAATGCGAGGCGGCGGAAAAGGGTTCGGACAATTCGGATTTATATTCATACCTTTTTTTGCGGTGCCGTTCGGAGTGTTTTTTGCGGCGTTTTCGTCCGCGAAGTTGAACGGATATAATACGCTTGCTTCGATTGTAGAGCTTATCAAGATGAGCGACAGAAGCATAATCGACGCAGTAGTACCCGAAGCGGCAAGCCGAGTCGTTGTGAATAACGTATACGGCACGTCTGGTTACGTTGATCCCCAGAAACTGCTTATCGTAAAAAAGCTGATTGAAACGGGCAATCTCGAAGGTTACGAGGTGGTTGCCGATAAGGTTGTTGCCAAGTGCGGCACGCTGACGGAAAGCGAGGCGGAGGAGATGTTTGACGAGTATGTGTCGTCAAAGACGCCTGCTTTCGGTTTTGCGGCAATGCCATCGGCTTTTACCGCGGCGGCGGAAAAACCCGTGATTGTCAAATGTCCCGATTGCGGCGCGCCGGTCGGCGACAACGAAAAGTTTTGTCAGTATTGCGGCAGACGGCTGAGATAATTCAGCCGAGCCGCTGAAAAATCGGACTAAATCTCAGATAAATTGAAAACCCCGCGTCGTATGCATTGCCCGCACTTTTAGTCGGGCGCTCGAAGCGGGGTTTATTTTTAACAATAACTGCATTTTGAACGCAGACGCCGCGAGAGTGCGAGTAGTCGGATTTATGCAAAAATTCATATTTTCGCGCAAAGCACAAATTAAAGTATAATGATTTTTACAAATTACAAAATATGGGGTTCAAATTTTTGACAAAGCAATTTTAATGTTGTAATATATGCC
>DBFJGL010000073.1:0-6704 GCA_048394785.1 Christensenellales bacterium
TATTAAAATAACATTAAACAGCGCGATGTAAGATATATTCGCGTTTCGGAGGAATTATGAAGAAAATCAGCGGAAAAAACATCGTCGTGACAGGCTGCAACAGCGGTATCGGTCTTGAATTTATAAAACTGCTTTTGGCAGATGACAATCGCGTGCTTTGCGTGGACGTCAATACCGATAAGCTTGAACCTATTTCTTTGAAAAGTCCAAACGCAATCGTTTTTCAATGTGACATTTCGAATAAAGAAGGCGTTGACGCCGTATTCGACGAGGCTCAAAAACAATTTGAATTTATAGATATTTTCTATGCCAACGCGGGTTTCCCTTATTACGAACGCTACAATTATGCAGATTGGGAACGCATTGACGCGATTATGCGCTGTAACTGTTATTCGCCGATGTATTCTTATGCAAAATATCTGAAATATCTCAACGGCAGAGAAGGACATTTCTGCATAACGGTTTCGGCAATAGGTAAAATGGCAATGCCGGGATACACCTTATACAGCGCGTCGAAGTTCTGTATGCAGGGTTTTCAGCAGGGAGTAAGACTCGAAAAGCAAAAAAACGTCGCGCTTACCTGTCTTTATCCCGTAGCCACCGCCACGAATTTCTTCAACGTCGGCAGCGAAGGACGCAGTCAGGATAAGGACAGACCGTTCCCCGTGCAGTCGGCGGAACACGTCGCAAAATGTATGTATAAGGCGGTCGCTCGCAAAAAGAAGTCCTGCACGCCTTCGAAATTGTTTGCGGTGGTGGAGCAGACGATTAAATTTATGCCTTTCGTCAGAAACATAGATTGGTGGATGGAGGGCGCTAAATTCGAACGCTATTGCGAGCGCGAGAATATCAAAAAATAAACGGCAAGCTAATGTCGTTTGCTTGGTTGCGCACATTGAAATGATGCGGCGGCACAGGCTGATTGTTGGCTTTACGCACAATAAAGCATGCGGATAAGCCAAACGAGCGTATAGATAAACGTATAAAATATAAACATAGAACACGTATAAAATAAGGTAAATATAAGAGGAAATTATGTACGACAAACTGTTTTCGCCTATGAAAATAGGCGGTTGCGAAATTAAAAACAGAATTGTGATGTCGCCGATGCTCATGGGGTTCGGTCAGCTTGACGGCAAGCCCACGGAGCAGCTTATGGACTATTACGAAGAACGCGCAAAGGGCGGTACGGGTTTGATTATCACCGAAATCACAAGAGTGAACGACAAACACGGCGCGGCGGCATTCGCGCAGCTTGCAATGTCGCACGACTATCATATAGAGCCTATGCGCGAGTTTGCGGAGAGAATACACCGTCACGGCGCAAAGCTTTTCGTACAGCTTCATCACCCCGGCAGACAGAACGTCGGACTTTTGGTGAATACCGTGCCTGTTTCCATCGCGGCTCAGAGGGTGTGGAAGGGCTATACGAATATGCTTTATAAATGCGTGCCGCTTGCAAAAAAACTGTTGCTCGAAAAGGACAGGGTGCCAGCGTCGGTATGCCCGAGCAAAGCCGAGCCGAGTTATTTCGCACGAGGGAGAGTAAGAGCGCTCAGAAAAAGCGAAATCAAACAGCTTATCAATCAATTCGCAGACGCCGCGGCGAGATGTAAAAAAGCGGGCGTCGACGGTGTGGAACTTCACGGTACGCACGGCTATCTAATTCAGCAGTTCTTATCGCCAAACACCAATTTCAGAAAGGACGAATATGGCGGAAGCTTTGATAACCGCCTGCGCTTTTTGCGCGAAATCATACAAAATATCCGCGAGCGTTGCGGCGATTATCCCATCATCGTCAGGCTGTCTGTGGACGAGTGCTACGACAGAGTAGGCAAACCGGGCAAGGGATACGGACTGCAAACGGGCGTCGCATACGCAAAAGCGATAGCGGATATGGGCGTGGACGCAATAGACGTCAGTTCCGCCTCTTACGACGCGTTCAACTCTTGGCTTGAACCGGTATCTTACGAGTGCGGCTGGCGAAAATATATGGCGGCGGCAGTAAAAAAAGCAGTCAAAGTGCCTGTTCTTGCGGCGGACGTCATTCGTACTCCCGAGTTCGCGGAGCAGTTGCTTGACGAGGGCGTTCAGGATTTCGTATCTCTCGGCAGACCTCAGATTGCCGACCCGCATTGGGCAAATAAGGCTAAGGAAGGTCGCGCGGAAGATATAAAACATTGCATAAGCTGTCTTTACTGCATTGAAAGTATGCAGGAGAACGCCTTTATAGGCAGTCACGGCGGTTGCTCCGTAAACCCGACGGTGGGCAGAGAACGCGAGTTTTATACGGAAGGTCTCAAAAAGGACGGCAACGGCAGGACCGTAGTTGTAGTAGGCGCAGGCGCGGCAGGTCTTACCGCCGCGGAAATACTCGCAGACAGAGGGTTCAAGCCGATAGTAATAGAAAAATCCGATAAGGTCGGCGGACAGCTGAATTTGGCGGCAATGCCTCCGGGAAAGAGCAAGACGGGCTGGTGCTGTCGCGACCTCGAACGCGCCGCGCTTGCAGGCGGAGCACGAATTGTGTTTAATACCGAAGCCACTCCCGAAGTGATTGCAGGGTACAATCCTTATGCCGTTATAATAGCAACTGGCGCGGAAGCGGTAAAACCCAAGTCCATAAAGGGAATTGACGGTAATAACGTATATACTGCCACGGAAATTTTGTCGGGTACGGTTGAATTGTCAAATAAACGTATCGTGCTCGCAGGTTCCGGTATGACGGGATTGGAAACCGCAGAGCTGCTTGCAAAAAACAATAAACTTACCATTTTGGAGATGGCTCCCGAAATCGCTTCCGGCACTTGGTTTCAGCATCGCGACGACGTGGTGCCCAAGCTCGACGAGTTCGGAGTACAGTACAAGCTCGGAAGAAAGCTTGTGACGATAGACGAAAAGGGAGTTATAGCAATGCCCGTAAAAGCGGACAGACACGGTAAGTTTGTCGACTGCGGAGATGAGGAGCGCATAGAGTGCGACGCCGTCGTGCTGTCGCTGGGCGTACGTCCCGTAAACGCATTGAAACAACAGCTCGAAGAAAAATACGAAAGGTTGTTTGTAATAGGCGACGCGGCTAAGACGGGCAGAATTGCAGACGCTACGCGCGCAGGTTACGACGTCGCGGCTCATCTGAAATAGCGTAACGGGATAAGTTGAGTCGTATGCTGAATTTAACGAAGCGGTTAATTCGGTTTTTGTAAAAAATTTTTATATGCCTTTTGCGAAAGATTATTCGGCATAGATATAAAACAAAACAGACCTTAAAGGTCTGTTTTGTTTTATATTGCAGTGTTAAATAAAATCAAATCCGATGTGCTTTATGCCGTCAGATGCGCGTTATTTGATTTTTTTGACCGCTACTTTATAAGCTTCCGCGGTTGCCGCGCCGATGTTGCCTATTTTCTTAGCGTCGCCGATAATGAACAGATTGTCGAATTTATCTTTGAAGCTTTCGTAAAGCGCGTTGACGGGACGCGAACCCAAGGACAGCACGACAGCGTCAAAGGGGAGTTTTTCGCAGGCTTTCGTCTTAACGTTTTCAAGCGAAACACCGTCTTCGGAAATAGAGCAGAGTTTTGCGGATGTAATAAACTTCGTGCCTGCCTTTTCAAGCTTGGGCAGGATGTCGTCGCGGTGCTGGAACCAAGCGGTGGGAGCGATTGTATCCGCCATTTCAATCATAGTAACGGCGTTTTTATGTTCGACGAGCAATTCCGCGGTTTCGAGTCCCGTAAGACCGCTGCCGACTACGGCGACTTTTTTGCCGTCGAGCTGCACCGCGCCGGAGAGAATGTCTGTGGTAGTGTACACGTTTTTGCCGTCCGCGCCCTTAATTGACTTCGGTCTGACGGCTTCCGCGCCTGTCGCTATAATGACGGCATAAGGCTTGTACGCCGCAACTATTTCATACGTAGCGTTGGTGCTGAGTATGATTTCCGCGCCGTATTTCTTGGCGTTTGTCTTCATATTCTGATAGCTCCAACTCAACTTTTCCTTTTTGGGCGGTTTGTTTGCAAGCTGAATCTGACCGCCTATTTCATCGGCTTTTTCGAGCACGACGGGTTTGAAACCGCGTCTGCCGAGAATTTCCGCCGCGGTAAGTCCTGCGACGCCCGCGCCTATGATGACGACGCGTCTGCCGTTGCCGTCTTGCGGCAAATTGTAAAACTCGCGTTCTCTGCCCACCGCGGGGTTGACCGCGCAATGTCCGTTTTGACCGATATAGGCGTTTTCGAGCATTGTTTCCATACAGTGCAGACAGCAGATACAGCGTTTTATTTCTTTTTCTCTGCCGCTTGCGACTTTGTTTGCCCAATGGGGGTCGGCAATATGCGGTCTGCCCAGGCACACGAAGTCCTGAATGCCGTCTTCAAGCTGTTTTTCGGCTTGTTCGGGGCTTCTGATGAGGTTGGCGGCGAGGACGGGGATATTGACTTCTTTCTTAACCGCTTCCGCCATATACGCGCGCCAGCCGCAGTCGAAGGAAGTGGGTTCCAGCCAATAGTTGAACGTATCGTACGCCGCAGAACTGACGTCTATTGCGTCCACGCCCATTTCGGCGACGGCTTTTGCGATTTTGACGCCTTCGTCGAGGGAGTAGCCTTTGCCGGGTTTGCCTATCATATCATAGCACTCGTCCGCAGTGACTCTTACGACAAGCGGATAATCGCTGCCGCATTCGCGTCTTATGCCTTCCACGATTTCGCGCAAGAAGCGCAGACGGTTTTCAAAGCTTCCGCCGTACTCGTCCGTGCGCTTGTTGGTGTTTTCGGAAAGGAACTGGTGAATGAGATAGCCGTGCGTGCCGTGAAGTTCCACGCCGTCGACGCCCGCTTTTTTACATCTTACAGCGGCGTCTATGAACTGGCGCACCAATTTTTTGATTTCGCCGTGTCTGAGCGCGCGGACTTTGCTGTTTGCGACGTAACTCATTTCGCACTTAGAGGGTGCGACGGAGCGGAAAGTCAAATGCTTTTGGTCGAGCTTTCTGCCAAGTCCGGGGGCAATCTTGAACAACAGCTTGGGGAAGGATTTGCAGACTCTCGTACAAGCGATGCTTATAGGCACCATATTCACCATAATGCCCATATTCTGTCTGCCGGGGTGGTGAAGCTGTACAAACAGTTTTGCGCCGTGGCGGTGTATTCTATCCGCAAAAACGCGCATCGGCTCTATGTTATAGTCGTGCGACATTGCAAGCTGGTTGAAAGTTGCCGCGCCGTGCCCGTCGTTGACGCGTGTGATTTCGGTCATAATGAGTCCCGTGCCGCCCTTGGCGCGTTCCTCGTAATAGTCCATCAATCTTTCCGACGGAGTCCCGTCGATGTTTGCAAAGCCCATATGCATAGGCGGCATAACAATGCGGTTTTTGATTTCGCAAGTGCCTATTTTCATAGGCGAAAACAGCATTTTATATTCCATAATCTCCTCTTGCGCATAGCGCGGGTATGTCACCATACCGTAATTGTATTCATTTCGTAACTGTCAAGGTCGAGCATAAGCAGTTTGCCGCAGAGCTCAGGTCTTCCGAGCAGTAATTTGACGGTTTCGGCAACCTGACACGCGGCTACGGCGGCAGGTGTAAAGGGCAGTACGGGGGAGGGCGTGTAATCTATATTTTTATAGATTTTGCCGAGCAGGGGGCGGTTTGGCATAATGGTGCTCACCTGACCGTCCCATCCCGAAATGCCTCCGAAAATCATCGGGACGCCTGCCATCGACGACTCCGCTTCCAACACGAAACGCGTCTTAATATTGTCAAGGGCGTCGACTGCCGCGTCCACTCCGTCGAGCATTCGGGCGGCTGTGGATTTTGAGAATTTTTCGTCGTAAACGACAACTTTGACTTCGCCGTTTATATCTCTTATTCTCTCCGCCGCAACTTCCGCTTTTCGTCTGCCGAGATTGCTCTCGCTTGAATTTATCTGTCGGTTTAAGTTGCTTGCGACAAAGGAATCGCAGTCGCAGAGCCTGAGTTCTCCGACGCCCAATCTCGCAAGATATTCGGCAGTATAACCGCCAAGTCCCCCCAAACCTACTATAAGAACCTTTTTAGTAAGAAGAAGACGTTGGTCTTCTTCGGTGATTGCGCCGATATTTTTGAAATATCGTTGCTTCATTTAACTCTTTTATAGCTGCCCGTAATACAACCCATCTTGAATTCGAGCGGCATATCCATTTTCTTAACGCCCGGCATAACCGACGTTTCAATAAGCTCGTATATCACGTCGTTTTCGCTTTTTCCGACGTAGGCGTAGCGCACTTTCGCGCCGCCGGACGAAAACTCAGCATTCTGAATGACGTGCAAGCCTTCCGCCTCAACGTGTTTGACAGCCTCGTCGAGGTTTTTTACGTCGTACTGAATATGGTGTATTCCTTCGCCGTGGTTTTTATAGAACGTGGTGTAGGTGTTTTCTTCGCCTTCGGTCTGAATAAGTTCGATGACGGTGTGTCCCTTGCCTCCGAAATAAAGAGTGACGGAACAGTCTTTTTTTACGCCGCCGTAATAAAGGTCGATTGCGTCGTCATACACAAGTTCGTACCACTTTTCGATGCCGAGCAGGCGGGAATAATGCTCCTTTGCCGCCTGAATATCTTTGACGACGATGCCGACGTGCCCAATTTTTCCGAATCTCATAAAATCCTCCTTAATAAAATTTAACACGCGCGCGAAAATAAGTCAACATTAAACTATATTATAT
>DBFJGL010000074.1:0-2690 GCA_048394785.1 Christensenellales bacterium
TTTATAAATAAACCTTACGATATAAACGCAAAACGCCTGCTAAACGGGCGTTTTTTAAAGGCGTATACGCATTCGGACAGCTTGCGGCAAGCATTTTCATATGCAAAGCGTTACGTTTGCAAAACAAATTTGAACTTGCAAGATACTAATCGAACGCCTAAAAACCTGACAAGCGGTTTAATTATCGTCGTTCGACAAAATGTCGTCTTCCGCCGAAAATTTCGCGCCGTCTGAAACGCCTGCGATTTCTCTCTTATAAACGCATTCCGCCTTCTGCTTTTTGAATATTTTATCGAGAGCGGAGCTTAGCAGCTGACATAAAACGCCCGTCACCAACCCTGCAATGCCTCCTGCAAGCAACATATACGGCAGATATGCGTAAACCGCGTTGCCCACTGCAAAACCCGCGACTATAATCTGCACAAGGTTGTGCGTCATACCGCCCGCGACGGAAACCGCCGCAACGCTGAAAATGCGCGACTTTACAAGCAAAACCATAAGCGTATATGCGACAAACGCGGACGGCACCGACCATATCAGCGACGCCATATTTGCGGAAAACACTCCCATTAGCAGGCACCTGAGCGCGAGCACGACGTACCCCTCCCAAACGCCGAGAGTAAGAAAACAAAGCAGCAGAACCACGTTGCCCAACCCTATTTTGGCATAAGGCAGCATAGGAACAATGGGCGGAATGAGGTTTTCAATCAGAGATACTATAAGCGCAAGCGCGAGATACAACCCCGTCAGCGCGATTTTTTTTGTGGTTGTCTTTTTCACGTTACGGCGTCCACCTCCCCTCCCGCGGCTTTTATAACCACTCTGTTTGGCAAACACACGATCATACCGCCCTCCGCGCCTATCGACGAGGAATCGATGCAGAGTTTTTCGGGGCAATCGGAATGGCTCACCCTTGCTCTGCCTCCCGAAACGGTGATTGTCATTCTGCCGTCGAGCAGACTGATAACCGTATCGGACGACAGCGACGCTCTATGCGTGAGTGTGCCGTCAACGTATATTTCTATATATTTTGCATTGTTATCAAGCGAAAAAACCACCGTAAGCACAATGGCGACGATAAGCACGAGGAGAATGATTATATCCCCCTTTTTGAAAAAACCTTTCGTTATTTTCTTTTCGTCCCCTCTCACTTTTCCCTCTCGGCTGCTCTCCGTTTAACGTCGCAAATTCTGGCTGTTTCAAAAACAGCAGACTTCAATGAATAATACATTTATCATCTCGCTTTTCGCCGACCGACCGAGCACGCATTTTCATTACGATTGCTTTACGCGAGCCTGTATCCTCGTACGCAATATTATTTTTTTGCAAAATCGAGGTTATCGGTGACGTAATGCTGCAAGTCGCCCGTAATGAGCACGACTTTCAGGTTTTTCTCATTTGCATACGTCATCGCTTTATCTTTGCCCATAACGACAAACGCCGTTGAAAGCGCGTCGGCACGCGCTCCGTCCGCGCATATTACCGTTGCCGAAATAACCGCTCCGCCGTCCGAAGTATCGACAGGATAACCCGTTTTCGGATTTATAATATGGTGGTATCTCACAACCTGCCTGTCGTCGCCTTCCCCCGATTCGTATTTATAATAACGTTCGTAGTCGCCGCTTGTGGATACGCACTCGCCGTCCTGCGCCGTAAAACTGCCGAAATAAGCGGCGTCGGCAGGGCGCGGATTTGCAACGCCTATGATAAATTGCTTGTTTACGCACGCAATCGTGCCGCCGAGATTTATTAGCGCATTCAGCTTATCTCCGGCAAAGCTCACTGCTTTTTCTACGGCATAGCCCTTTGCTATGCCTCCCAAATCGAGCATTGCCCCGTCTTTTAGCTTAGTTACGCTTTTATAATCATCCGAAAAGTCGAACGCTTCGTCCAACCCGACAAGTTCAAGCGTTTTCTGCACGTCGGCGTCTGAGGGAGGCTCCTTTTTAACGCCGGACAGCGAAAATTGGTCGCCGCCGAACCCCCACAGTCTGACAAGCGGATATACGCTCGGGTCGTATGCGCCGTCTGTTTCGGCATAAACTTCACTTGCTATGCGCAAAAGCGCTGCGGTATCGTCGGATACCGTCACCGTTTCGCCCGCCTTTGCGTCGTTGATTTTCTTTATTTCGCTGCCCTCGGCGGTGGGAGATGCCAACGCTTCGAGTTTAAGCATATAATCGTAAACGTAATCGGTATAATTTTTGCCGCCGCTGCCCTCCGTCCTGATTTCGAGGGTTACGCCGAATACAAAATAATACTCGTCCGTATTACACGCGGCAAGCGTAAAAACCGATACGGCAAGTATCGCGACGACAATAATAAAACGCAGTTTTTTCACGCGGCAAACCTATCTGCAATCGGCAGGGAAAATCACTCCGTACGTCCCGGGACCGCAATGCGCTCCGATTACGGGACCGACGGGTTGAGTCCAAATTTTTGCGTCGGGAAGTTTTTCTTTTAGCTTTGCGACAATTTCCTTTGCGGCTTCGGGCGCGGTGGCGTCTACAACCACTATCGGAGCGTCGTCAAACGGCGAGTAATGCTTTTCGACTTCGTTGAGCACAAAAGACATAGCTTTTTTCGAGCCGTTTTGTTTGGTAAAAATATCAATTTCGCCCCCGTTATCGATTTTGAGCACGGGTGTGATCTGCATAATGTTGCCGCGTTTGGCTTTCGCGGGCGATATT
>DBFJGL010000075.1:0-7346 GCA_048394785.1 Christensenellales bacterium
GGTTCAGAGTGCCGTTTCAGACGATTTCATAAGTTAAAATTCTATTTTGTCTTTATAACAAAACTGAACTCGTGAGTCTTCCAAGCAGGTATCTTATATTGCTTTTTGACGCACGCAAGCGCGGGAACGTCGCCGCCGACGCCCCTCTGGGCACCGTCAATAAATACACTCAACGTGTCCGTGCGTTTTAACTCGTGCGCGTGTCTTGCGTCTTCGAGAGATTCCATAGAATAATTATGCACGGAAAACTCGAAGGGCTTGTCCGCTGCTTCGATTACCAAACCGCCTTCGCCGCCTATCGCGAGATACCTTGCGTCGGTGTGATTTCCGTTCTCCTGCGGGAACAGATAATCGTGCTGGAAGTCTTCTGTTTTGCCCTTGAACACGCCGAGCCTTGCCGAAGCTTTGCGGTCGCAATAATTCTCGTGCGGTCCGCGCGCGTAAAACTCGATTTCGTCCGGCAACGCGGTTTCAAAACGGAAACCGAATCTCGGCAGTCCGAAGAAGCGGCTCTTGCAGCGCAGAGTGACTTTAAGACCTTCGTCCGTCGCTTCGTACACCGTCTTGCACAGACCGAGGTGCGGCATATACCAATCTATATCAACGGTTTTATCGGTAAACGTCATATTGCGTTTAACCAACTCGCTTTGACCGTGCTTGAAGTAGAATTTGCCGAAAATCAGTCTGTTGACGAAAGCGGGTACCTGCGGCGACAAGTCGTTGTCGATGGGCGCGCGCCAGAAGTTTAATCTGATTGAATCTTTGAGCAATTCTCTGTCGCCCGATTTGATTGAAACGATGTTACCGCTCGACTTGCCTATTTCCGCAGTGAAACCGCCGCATTCGCAAATGATTTTGCCGTCTTCGCGGAACACGGTCTTGCCCTTTGCGGCGACAGACGGGCGCGCTATATATCCGCTCAAATCGAGCTGTTCCTCCGCAATGACGTCACCCTTTGCAAACACGTCGTCGTCCTCTTTTACGAATGCGCGGCAGTTTATGCATACTTCGCCCGTCGCGGGCACTTCGAAAGGTATTTCCAAAAGCGCGTCTTCGCCGGGTTTTACGGAAGGCATAACCGCTTCGCTTTGCTTGACGACTATGCCGTCGCGCACAAGTTCAAAACACAATCCGTATTTTTCTATATCGGTAAACAAATACTCGTTTTTGATTTTTATGAAGCCGTCGCTAAGTTCGAACTGTATTTGCTGATGTACCTTTTTGACTTCGAAAAACGCAGGATTCGGGCTTCTGTCCGCGCGCACAATTCCGTTGAAAGCAAAGTTTCCGTCGTTGGGTTCATCGCCCCAATCGCCGCCGTAAGTCCACTCAACCGTGCCGTCGGCGTTGGTCCTTTTTATGGACTGATCGGCGAAATCCCATATGTAACCGCCGCAAAGTCTGTCGTATTGCTTGAATTTTGCCCAATAATCGGCAAAGTTACCGAGGCTGTTGCCCATACAGTGCGCATACTCGCATTCGATAAACGGTTTGTTGCGATAGTGATACGGCATAAGCAAATGTCCGAGCGGCGCCCACAGAGCCTGAGAGTGTACGTGAGCTCGATTCTTTCCTATCTCGTCCATAAATTCAAGCTTGGTGTACATCTCGCTCATTATGTCGGTTGTGCGGACGTAAGCGTCGCATTCATAGTGCACGGGACGTGTTGCGTCAATTGCAAGCGCAGTCTTTTTCATCGCCGCAAAAGCTTTGCCGTTGCCCGACTCGTTGCCCACCGACCAGAACAGTACGCAGGCGTGGTTTTTATAGCTGTTCACCATATTTCCCATACGCCAGCACACCTGCTCCGTCCAACGCTTGTTGCTGCGCGGAATACGATTGGCGAGCCCGTGCGTTTCAAGATTGTTTTCGCTCATTACCATAATGCCGTATTTGTCGCAAAGTTCATAAAAATCGCGGCTGTTGGGATAATGGCAGGTTCTTATGCTGTCGACGTTATTGCGCTTCAGAAGCTTGATGTCGGCTTCGATAACTTCCCTTGGCAGCGCTCTGCCGTAATCGGGATGGAACTCGTGGCGGTTGACGCCTCTGATTTTCAGTTTTTTGCCGTTGAGCAGAATGTGAGGCTGAACGCCGTTAACGCAAGGCACTATTTCGATTTTTCTGAAACCGAAATCCATTGCCCTCGTGTCTTTGACGCCGTCATCGCCGACAAGACGAACGGTGAGTTTATAGAGATAGGGATTTTCAGCACTCCAAAGTTGAGGCGCGGCTATGCTCTCGTGCAAAGTGCAGCTGACTTTTTCGCCGTCGTTAATGGACGTCACGGGAAATTCGAGCGTTGCAACGGTTTTGTCTCCGTCGCCGAGCACCGCTTGAATTTTTCCTCCGTTCATTCTGCCGCCTTTGCATTCCGCGTCAACGTCGACGAGAAGTTTGGCTTCGGAAAAATCTTCGTTGAATTCGGCGCGCGCATAGACGTCGGAAATGCGGCATACGGGAACGTAAATCAGCGTAACATCGCTGAAAATACCCGATATTCTCCACATATCCTGGTCTTCGAGGTAACTGCCGGTGGTGTAACGGTAAACGATAATTTTAAGTTCGTTTTCGCCCTCCGCGACGAGGTCTGTTATATCGTATTCCTGATAATCGAAACTGCTCTCGGAATAGCCTGCGAACTTGGAGTTTACATATACCTCCGCACCCGAGTCGGCGCGGAAATTGATATGTACGCGGTCTTTAAGGCTGTCAACCGTAAAAGTACGGCGATAAACCGCGCAACTGTTTTCCTGTTCGTTGATATAGGGCAATTTGAAAGGATTTGTGGAAATCGCGTACGGATATTTAACGTTGGTGTAAATGGGTTTTCCGTAACCTTTCAACTGCCAGTTGGACGGAACCTCGATTTTATCCCAATCGTCGGGGTTCTGCGTAAGCAACGTGGCGGAAATGAAATATTTGAAATCCCATTCGCCGTTCAGCAGCACGGTTTTCTTTTTACCGTTTGCATCGATCGGGAAACCCGCTCCGTGCTTTTTCAGGTTGTTGACCTGATAAATGTCAGCATTATTAAAATAATTCATAATTCACTCCTTCGGTAGTGCGCTCAGGGGACAAAAAGCACCCTGTTGCAATTCGGACATACGGCATAATCGCCGGAATTGCACAGCTTGCCCTTAGTATCGTTGGCAAGCTCCATATGACAACCGCCGCAAAAATCCTTAGATGAGTCGCATTCTACGAATACAGGCATTTTCTTAGGCTGTCTGTGGCTTTTGTATAACTCCATTATATCATCCGGTATCTCTTTTTTCAAGGCGGATAACACGGCTTTGATTTCATTTGCTTTGGGCTGAATTTCGCTCAAATACTTTTCGTACGTTAATCTTGCGGTCTTGTAAGCGTCCGACGCCTTTATGCCCGACTCCCAAGTGCGCTTGTACTCTGCGTTTATGGCGTCGGTTTT
The DNA here is from genome assembly GCA_048394785.1 of Christensenellales bacterium. GTDB lineage: Bacteria > Bacillota > Clostridia > Christensenellales > CAG-917 > DBFJGL01. The sequence continues at coordinate 3,431 of DBFJGL010000075.1, forward strand.
GTTGGCGTCGCCGAGCGCGTTCTTTTCGAGCGACTGTATTTCGGCGTCTATTCCCGCCACTTGTTTGAGATAATAATCGGCTTCCGTGGAATCTTCGATTCCCTCGATAATACCGTCGAACTCGTCGAGTTTCGCTTTGAGTTCGTCCGTTTTACCCTTCATTTTATCATAACCTTTAAGCAGTTCCGCCGCCTCCTGAGCAAGCTTGTTTATGCTTTCGGTTGCCGCGTCAAGCTTGGCTTTCGCGGCTGCGAGCTGAGCAAACTCACGGCTCTTGGTAACGTCGTTTTCAAGACTTACAAGCTGCGAATCCGCCTTTTGATACTCCAAAATTTTATCGAATTTCATATATCCTCCGAATTCCCAATGGACATCTCTGTCCGCATTCATTTTATCTTTTTTATTTCGCGTGCGCAGGCGCGAGGTCAGCCGCAGTCGCAAGCTTCAACCGTCTTGCGTATAGCTTTTCCGAGCCACCGCCCGCGTTTTCTATCTCGTTTATTTTTGCAATTTCTTGAGCGGCGTATTCCTTGAACACTTCGTCGGCACAGCAGAACTTTCCGAATTCAAGCTGAATTTCATCCAATTTTTCTCCGCCCGTCGCCTCCGCTCTTATCACGGGATAGTATTTTCCGCCGCATTCAACCATTTCGTCGTTAACCACGGTATAGCCCATCAACGTTATTTTTGCCCGCGCCTTTTCGGCGTGAGTGTTGGGCGAAAGCACGTAGGCAAAAAACTTTTTACCGTCTTTCTCCGCCGCGTCGAGTATACCCTCGATAACGTCGCCGCCCATACCCGCGATGACAACCGTGTCGACCTCTCCCGAACAAATCGGGTTCAAACCGTCGCCGAGTCGGCATTCCATCACTTCGTCAACCCCCGCACTCACGGCAAGTTCTTCCGCTTTTTTCAGGCATTTCGCACTGATGTCAGCGGCAATAACCTTCTCCGTGCCGGATTTGGCAAGCGCACAGCTCAGTTTGCCGTGGTCGCAGCCTATGTCCGCAACTCTGCCCGAGCAACGCTTCATTATCAAAGAAAGCCGTCTGTCAAGCGCCATCAGTCAAAGTCTTTGAGCTTTTTAAGACGATTGGGGTGACGGAGTTTTCTCAACGCTTTCGCCTCAATCTGACGGATACGCTCACGCGTGACGTTAAACTCTCTGCCCACTTCCTCCAAAGTCCTCGGATGGCTGTCGTCAAGACCGTAACGCAATCTCAGCACCTTTTCCTCTCGCGGCGTAAGCGTATTGAGCACCTGCACGAGCTGTTCTTTTAACATATTGCTCTCTGCGACGTCCGACGGCGACAGCGCGGTGTTATCCTCGATGAAATCGCCGAGATGGCTGTCCTCTTCCTCGCCTATCGGCGTTTCGAGAGAAACGGGGTCCTGCGCTATTTTCTGAATTTCGCGCACTCTTTCTTCACTGCACCCGAGGTATTCTGCAATCTCCTCGGGAGAGGGTTCTCTGCCCAGCTTCTGCAACAGCTGACGGGTGGCGCGCACCTGTTTATTGATGGTTTCGACCATATGCACGGGAATACGTATCGTCCTTGCCTGGTCCGCGATTGCTCGCGTGATTGCCTGACGTATCCACCAAGTCGCGTATGTGGAGAATTTGAAACCTTTGGTGTAATCGAACTTCTCCACCGCTTTCATAAGACCGAGATTGCCCTCCTGAATGAGGTCGAGGAACTGCATTCCTCTGCCTACATAACGCTTTGCGATGGACACCACGAGGCGCAGGTTTGCTTCGGACAAAATCTGTTTTGCCTCCTCGTCGCCGTTTTCCATACGCTTTGCGAGCTCAACCTCGCGTTCCGCCGACAAAAGAGGCACCTTGCCTATGTCTTTCAGATACATCTTTACGGAGTCGTCGACGCTTCCGTCTATGATTTTGTCAATCTCGACGCTCTCCTCCTCCTTGGGTTCTTCAAGCTGAATGCCCTCTTTTGCGAGCGCGTTGAACACAAATTCCATATCCTCGGCGGTGGCGTTCAAATGTTCCAGCTTCGACATTATGTCGTCTTGCGTGACAACGCCCGTTTCCTTGCCGATTGCTACGATTTTGTCAATCTCCTGCTGCAATAATTGCGCTCTGTCCACTGTATCTCCTCCTGTGTGAATCAAAGTTTATCGTTAATATCGTCCGATTTAAGCTTGCGCTGCAATGTCTGCATATCCATAATCGCGGCGCGCTTTTCTTCGGGCGACGACATATCCTTATAACTTTCCCTGACTTCGTTGAGCCGCTTGGTCAGAAACTCGTTGGCAAGCGAATTAAGACAATCGATAAAATATCCTCTCTCTCTCAACTCGCTCTGAAAACCGAGATTTACGTCGAGCACGGCGTTGATTTCTTTATTTTCCTCCAACGCCTGAAAAATGTCCGTAACGCTTCCGCCGCCTGTTATGTAGTCGTAAATGTCGGCGTGTTCTTTGACTTCGAACCATTCGCGCCGCGTACTGCACTCCTTCGCGTACTCCGCACCCGAGAGCATACGGCTTAACACAAACCGCGCCGCCCTCGTGTTCTTTGCCGCGCGCTCGACTGCCGCCGCTTCCGGTTCCTGCTCCGCCGCCGCGCTCTTTCCCGCCGCCGCGTCGCGGCGCAAAGTATCAATGGACACTCCGCTCTTTTCCGCGACCGCCCGCATATACACTTCCCGTTCGGCTTCGCCGCTTATGTCTTTCAGCACCCTCATAGCCGCGGCAACGTACTTAGCCCTGCCGTTTACCGAACCGAGGTCATAAGCTTCCGCCGCAAGTTTCAGTTTATAATCGATGACGGGCAACGCCTCGGATATGCGCTTCATAAAACCTGCCGCGCCCTCTCCTCTAACCGTATCGTCGGGATCGCAGCCGTCTGCAAGCGACACCACTTTTACGTCGAGTCCGCACTTTACAAGCGGCTCTACGTTTTTTATCGCCGCCTTTCTTCCCGCCGTGTCGCCGTCATAGCACACATATACGGCAGGCACAAGCCGTTTAAGCTCCTGCGCCTGTCCGTCCGTAAGCGCGGTTCCCATACCGGCAACGGCGTTTCTGATGCCTGCCGCGCCCAACGATATGACGTCCATATACCCTTCGACGAGTATTATGTCTTTGAGCAGCCCCGCCCTCTTTTCGCGCTTTACGAAATTTATGCCGTATATGGAACGGCTCTTGTCGAAAAGCACCGTGTTGGTGGAGTTTTTATATTTTGCGACGCCTTCCTCGCCTCTGTAAATCCTGCCGCCGAACGCTATGACTTCGCTCATATTATTGAGTATGGGCACGATAATTCTGTTGGCAAAAGCGTCGCCCAATCTCTCTCCGGATACGAGTCCGCAATCCTTGAGGTTTTGAACGGAATAACCTTTACGGCGCATATACGCCTGCAAACCGTCGTAACCGAGGCTGAGCCCCAACCCGTAGCGGCGCGACGCTTCGTCGTCTATTCCGCGCGCCGCAAGATATTCGCGCGCGGCTTTGCCGTCCTCATCTTTGAGCAGATTATTTCGGTAATAGACGGCGGCGTCTTTCATAAGCTGTTTCAGAATATCGCGATTTTCCTTTTTCTTTTCAAAGGACGCGTCGCGCCTGAACTCGGGCATCGGTATGCTTGCGCGCTCCGCAAGAAACCTCACCGCGTCCATAAAAGACAGCGACTCCATTTCCATTATAAAATTGATTACGTTGCCGCTTGCGCCGCACCCGAAACAATGGTAGTACTGCCCGTCGGTATTCACGCAGAACGAACCCGTCTTTTCGTTGTGGAAAGGACAGCAGCCGAAATATTTTCCGCTCTTTTTGGTAAGCGGAACGTATTGCGACACAATGCTCACGATGTCGCATTTATATTTCAGTTCTTCAAGAAATCTGTTGAATTCGTCGTCTTTGTAATTTTGCATATTTCCGTTGAATATATTTA
>DBFJGL010000076.1:0-11330 GCA_048394785.1 Christensenellales bacterium
TATAAGGGAGGTTGGAATGCTTGCCAAGATAAAAAGTCGCGCGCTTGACGGGCTTAACGGGTATGCCGTCACCGTCGAGGTGGATATAAACTCCGGCTTGCCCGGCATCGAAATGGTGGGACTTGCGTCTACCGCGACCAAGGAAGCCAAGGAGAGGGTGCGGTCGGCTGTAAAGAACAGCGGTTTCAAATATCCCACGCGAAGAATTACCGTCAATCTTGCGCCGGCAGATACCAAAAAAGAGGGAGCGACTCTCGATTTGCCCGTGGCGGTGGGCATTCTTGCCGCGTCCGAACAGATTTGCGGCGAAAAATACAAGCAGTTCAATATTATAGGCGAGCTGTCGCTGGACGGCAGGCTCAATCACGTCAACGGCATTATGCCCCTTCTGATTTCCGCGGTGCAGAGAGGGGAGAGTAAATTCATTATACCCGAAGCAAACAAGAAAGAGGCTTCGTTTATAGAGGGCGCAGAGGTTTACGCGCTGAGTTCGCTTAAGGAAGTCGCGGACTTTTTGAGCGGCGAGGAGCGTGAACCCGTAGAGATTTCGTCATACGAGGCGGCGTTGTCGAAAGCGGTGAAAAGCGTCGATTTCAAGGACGTAAAAGGACAGAGCGCGGCAAAACGCGCGGTGGAAATTGCCGTTGCCGGCGGTCATAACGTGCTGATGTCGGGACCTCCCGGAGCGGGCAAGACGATGCTTGCGCGGTGCGTGCCGTCCATTATGCCCGAAATGAGTTTCAAAGAGGCAATCGAAGTCACCAAAATACACAGCGTGGCTGGATTGCTCGACAGCGAAGTGGGAATTGTGACGGAGAGGCCTTTCCGCGCGCCGCACCATACCGTTACGGTGCCGTCTTTGATAGGCGGAGGAAGCAACGCGCGTCCGGGAGAGGTGAGCCTTGCAAATCACGGAGTACTGTTTTTGGACGAAGTGCCCGAGTACAGCCGCCGCGCTCTCGAAACGCTCAGACAGCCCTTGGAAGACAGACGGGTGTGCGTGTCGAGAATAGCAAAAACCGCGGAGTATCCCGCCAATTTTATGCTGATTGCGAGTATGAACCCCTGTCCTTGCGGCAATTTCGGTTCAAAAACTCAGAAATGCACTTGCACGGCGCAGCAGATTAACTCGTACGCGTCGCGATTGAGCGGTCCGCTTCTTGACAGAATAGATTTGCAAATCGAGGTGGACGGCGTATCTTACGACGAGTTCAGAGGAGAGGAGGCGGAGTGCTCCGAGGACATCAAGAAACGCATAACCGCCGCGCGCGAAATTCAGCGCAAACGGTTTGAGGACGACGGTATTCTGCTCAACTCCGAAATGGGCACACGCGAAGTGAACAGGTATTGCAAGACGGACGAAGCTTGCGAAAGACTGCTCAAAAAGGCGTTTGAAAAAATGAACCTCAGCGCAAGAGGTACGACGCGCATTCTCAAAGTAGCGCGTACCATTGCGGATTTGGAAGGGTGCGAAAACATACGCCCGCAACATATCGCGGAGGCGGTGCAATACCGCGGCGCGGAGAGAAGGCTGGGAATATGAGAGGCAGAGATTCGGCAAGCAAGGCGATTATCGCGCTGAGCGCGACGGAGGATATTTCCTATCGCAAGAGCTCCGCGCTTCTCGGTATGCTCAAAAGCCCCGACGAGTTGTTTAAGCGGTGCTGCGACTCGGACGTTGCCGCGCTTATCGGCGACGCGGCGGTTAAAAAACTTGCGGAAAACCTCGCGGACGTCGATTTGATTATTGACAGACTTGCCGCAAAGGGTATAGGCTGGGTAACGACGCTCGACGATGATTTTCCCGATTTTTTAAGGGAAATTCAAGACGCGCCGTTTATACTGTACGTCAAGGGCAACGAGGCTCTTATAAATTCGGACTGCATTGCGGTGGTGGGCACCCGCCGTCCCACGCGTTACGGACTGAAAATGGCAAATCTTTTTGCGCGCGAGTTCGCAAAAGCGGGGCTTACCGTAGTGTCGGGATTTGCAAGGGGAATAGACCGCGCCGCTCACGAGGCGTGTACGGAAGGCGGTTTTCCCACGATAGCGGTGTTTGCGTGCGGATTGGATATTTGCTATCCCGCCGAGCACAGAGGACTTTATGAGAAAATTCTCGAAGGCGGCGGTCTGCTGATAAGCGAATATCCGCCGGGAGTCCGTCCGCTGCAATATCATTTTCCCGAACGCAACCGCATAATAAGCGGATTGTCCGAGGCGGTGTTTATACCCGAAGCCGCAACCAAAAGCGGTTCGCTGATTACGGCGCGTCTCGCGGTGGAGCAGGGCAGGGACTTGTTTGCAATTCCCGGCAACGTCACTTCACCCGAAAGCGAGGGCACGAATAAACTTCTTATGGAGATGCCGCACGCCTTGGTGCTCTCTCCCGAAGACGTGCTACGCGCAATGAATTTCACCCTGCCGCAGTCGGAAAACAAAGAGGAAACCGTTGAGCTCGATTTGGCGGAAACCCTCGTCGCGGACGCCCTCAGGGAGGGTGAACTGCATTTCGAGGAACTGATAAGAAAAACAGGACTATCGAGCAACGAACTGAATATCGCGCTCGTAAATCTTCAGCTGTACGGTATAGCGGAAGATACGGGCGGCAACTATTATATTCTAAGCTGACAAGGAGAAGAAATGAAGCAACTCATCATCGTCGAGTCACCGTCGAAAGCTAAGACAATTCAGAAATATCTCGGGGGCGAAGTGGCTGTGCTCGCTTCCAAAGGGCACGTCTGCGATTTGCCGCAACGTACGCTCGGCATAGACATAGAAGGCGGTTACGTTCCGCAGTATATCGTTACTCCCGACAAGGAAGAAACCATCAAACGTCTGTCGGCGGCTGTCGGCAAGTACGACAAAGTTTATCTCGCAACCGACCCGGACCGCGAAGGAGAGGCAATCAGCTGGCACCTTAAAAACCGTCTTAACATTACGGACGAGAACGTGAGAATAGAGTTTCACGAAATTTCTCCCAAAGCCGTCAAAAGCGCGATGGAAAACCCGAGAAAAATAAATATGGATCTCGTCGATTCTCAGCAGGCGCGCAGAGTGCTGGACAGATTGGTCGGATATAAGATTTCGCCCATTCTTTCCCGCCGTATCAAGCAGGGTTCGTCGGCGGGCAGAGTGCAGAGCGCGGCACTCAAAATGATTGTGGACAGAGAAAAGGAAATCCGCGCGTTCGTGCCCGAGGAGTATTGGAATATCTTTGCGATGCTGCTGAAAGACGGCGCGAGAAAGACTAAGGCAAATTTGTTCAAAGCGGCTCTCAACGATTACAACGGAGATAAAATCAAGGTGGGCGACGCCGATACCGCGAGTAAAATCACAGAGATTATGCGCGGCGCGAATTACGTCGTGGACGAGGTCAAAAAAAGCGTGTCCACGTCCCGTCCCGCCCCTCCGTTTACCACGAGCACGATGCAACAGGAGGCAAGTCATAAGCTCAATATGACGGCCGACCGCTCCATCAGAGTGGCGCAGCAGCTCTACGAGGGCGTGGATATTCAGGGCGAAGGTCTTAACGCGCTCATCACTTATATCAGAACGGACAGCGTGAGAGTTTCTCCCGATTTCGCGGCGGCGACTCTGGGTTATATAAAGGCGAATTACGGCAAAGAGTTTGCGCCCCAAAAGCCCAACGTGTACAAGACGAGCGATAACGCGCAGGACGCGCACGAAGCTATCCGTCCCATTTCTCTCGACCGCACGCCGCAGTCGCTGGAAGGTAAAATCGACCGCGACCAGTTCAGGCTGTATAAGCTCATTTACGAGAGATACCTCGCGTCGCAGATGACCAACGCGCAGTATAACACGATGCGCGTGCACATCGAGGGCGATAACGGCGCGGAAAAACTCGGGTTTGTAGTGAAGGGCAAAAGCGTTAAATTCAAGGGGTTCACCGCCGTTTATACCGCGACTTCCGATAAAGAGGAGGACAGCGCGGAGGTGGACGTGATGCCCGACCTCAACGAGGGCGAAAAACTCAACCTCGACGACGTGGTCAGCGAACAGAAGTTCACAAAACCCCCGGCGCGTTATACCGACGCGACTCTCGTCAAGGCTATGGAGGAGAACGGGATTGGACGTCCGAGTACGTACGCGTCCATAATTTCAGTCATTGCCAAACGCGAGTACACCGAAAAGGTGCAAAAAGCAATCGCGCCCACTCAGCTCGGCGAGGCGGTGTGCGAGTATATGGAAAAGAATTTCCCCGACGTAATGAACTTGCAGTTTACGGCGCGGCTCGAAAATGCGTTGGACAGGGTTGCGGACGGCAATCAGAAGTGGCAGGAACTTGTCGGGGCATATTATCCGCGCCTTAAAAAGTTCATAGAACGCGCGCAGAAGACGGGCGGCAACAACCGTTTGCCCGACGAGGAAAGCGACGTTGTGTGCGAAAAGTGCGGCGCGAAAATGGTGATTAAGGACGGAAGGTACGGGAAATTCCTCGCCTGTCCCAATTATCCGAACTGCAAAAATATAAAGAAAATCGCGGAAGTGGTGGGCAAGTGCCCCAAGTGCGGCGGCGACGTGGAAAAGAGAGTTTCCAAAGCCGGCAAAACTTTTTACGGCTGCTCCAATTATCCCAAGTGCGACTTTATCAGCTGGGACATTCCAGCGCCCAAGTTCTGCCCCGATTGCGGCGGTACGATGAGAGTGGTAAAGCGCGACGATAAAACCAAGTACGTTTGCACCAACAGAGAGTGCAAGCACACCGAATATGTGCAGGACGAAAAGTCGGAGTGACGTCGTAGTAATAGGCGGCGGTCTTGCGGGCGCGGAGGCGGCGTTGCAGCTGCTTGCTCGCGGCGTATCCGTCACTATGTACGAAATGCGCCCCCAAAAGAGTACGGGCGCGCATAAGAGCGGCGATATTGCCGAGCTTGTGTGTTCCAATTCCTTGAAATCGGACGATACGGGCACGGCTTCGGGACTGCTCAAAGCCGAACTCAAAACTCTCGGCTGCGCGCTGTTGCAGGCGGCGTATAGGGCGAGAGTGCCTTCGGGAAGCGCGCTTGCGGTGGACAGAGCAAGGTTTTCAAACGAAGTCGGGGAGATGCTCGGCAGGTACGAAAATTTTACGTTGGTAAGAGAGGAGATAACGAAAATTCCCGAGGGAGTTCCCGTTATCGTGGCTACGGGACCGCTTACCTCTCAGCCGCTCAGCGACGAATTGAGCGCGCTCGGCGGCGGAAGATTGTATTTTTACGACGCGGTCGCGCCTATTGTCGACTTCGAGTCCGTGGATATGAACAGCGCGTATTTCGGCGGAAGATACGGCAAGGGCGGCGACGATTATCTCAATCTGCCTATGAACAGGCAGGAGTACGAGGCGTTTTATAACGAACTGATAAACGCAAAAACCGTCACTCTCAAAGAGTTTGAAAAGAAAGAACTGTTCGAGGGGTGTATGCCCATAGAGGAAATGGCGAAGCGCGGCAGCGACACGATACGTTTCGGTCCCCTCCGTCCCGTGGGGCTGTCCCATCCCGTTACGGGCGAAAAGGCGTATGCCGTGGTGCAGCTCAGAAAGGAAAACGTCGGCGGCGATTGCTATAATATGGTGGGGTTTCAGACAAATCTCACGTTCGGCGAACAGAAGCGGGTGTTCGGTATGATACCCGCGCTCAAAGAAGCCGTGTATCTGCGCTACGGCGTGATGCACAGGAATACGTATCTGCACTCGCCTGATATTCTCGACGGCACCCTTCAAGCGAAAAGCGGCGCGCCCCTCTATATAGCCGGTCAGCTTTCGGGCGTGGAAGGGTATATGGAGAGTATAGCGGCGGGACTGGTCGCAGGCGTCGCAATGGCAAAACTGCTTGACGGCGACAGGCTTTGCGAACTGCCGTCGGATACGATTATCGGCGCGCTTATGAGGTACGTTTCGTCCTGTCCCGGAGAGTTTCAGCCTATGAACGCAAACTTCGGACTGCTGCCTCAGACGGACGTCCGCGATAAAAAGGGGCGTAAGGCGGCGTATTGCGAAAGGGCGTTGAAATCTATTGCCGAATACGTGGAAAGAACGGGGTTTTGTCCTCGATACAATTGAAATACGTCCGAATTTTCGGACTTAAAATACAGATAATCGACCTATGGTCGAAGGAGGCTGATATATGGAATTCAGAGGTACTACAATCTGCGCCGTCAAAAAGGACGGCGTAACCGCCGTTGCAGGCGACGGTCAGGTCACGATGGGCGAAAGCGTGATAATGAAAGGCAATGCCGTTAAGGTGAAGCGCATTTACAACGACAGAGTCGTCATCGGTTTTGCGGGCTCGGTGTCCGACGCTTTCGCGCTGTCCGAAAAGTTTGAGGAAATGCTGCAAAAGTACAGCGGCAACCTTATGCGTTCGGCGGTGGAACTCGCCGAGCTTTGGAGAAGCGATAAAATGTACAGAAAGCTCGAAGCTCTGCTCATAGTGGCGGATAAAACGTCGCTTTACATCGTGTCGGGAAGCGGCGAGGTTATCGAACCCGAAAGCGGTATATGCGCAATAGGAAGCGGCGGAAATTACGCGCTTGCCGCGGCGCGCGCGCTTGCCGGAGCAACCGACCTCGGCGCAGCCGAAATCGCGGGACGCGCGCTTAAAATCGCAAGCGAACTTTGTGTGTTCACCAACGACCACATTACCATTGAAACGGTATAGGAGGATTTATGGAACTTACTCCCAAACAAATCGTAAACGAACTCGACAGATATATTATCGGACAGACCGAGGCTAAAAAAGCCGTGGCAATCGCGCTCAGAAACCGCTATCGCAGAAGTAAGCTGTCCGAGGAAATGAGAGAGGAAATCACGCCCAAAAACATCATTATGAAGGGACCTACGGGCGTGGGTAAAACGGAAATCGCAAGACGTCTTGCCAAAATCGTCAAGGCACCTTTTGTCAAGGTGGAGGCGACCAAGTTCACCGAGGTGGGCTACGTCGGGCGCGACGTCGAAAGCATTATCCGCGACCTCGTCGAGGTGGCAATCAGAATGGTAAAAGAAGAAAAAGTAAAGGAAGTTCTGCCCAAAGCGACGGAAATCGCGGAGAACAACCTCGTGGACATTCTTCTTCCCATTCGCAAAAAAGCCGCCACGGAGGATAAGTCGGACGCTCAGCTCAAAGAGGAGCTGCTGTCCGAAATACGCGCTGGACATCTTGACGGCATAAACATCGAAATGGAAATCCGCCAGCAGCCAAAACCCATTCAAATCGGTCCCGGCAACGGCGCAGGCAGCGAAATAGACCTCGGAAGCATTTTCGGAAACGCTATGCCCGGCAAGAAAAAGAAGAGAAGACTTACCGTAAAACAGGCGATGGATTTTATCGTCAATCAGGAGTCCGAGAAAATGATTGACCAGGACGGTATCGTTGCGGAGGCATTGCAGCGCGCAGAACAGGACGGAGTCGTTTTTCTTGACGAAATAGATAAAGTTGCCGCAAGAAGCGGCCGCGACCAAGGACACGACGTGTCGAGAGAGGGCGTGCAACGCGATATTCTTCCTATCGTCGAAGGCAGCACTGTGCAGACTAAACACGGTTCTATCCGCACGGATTTCATTCTGTTTATCGCGGCAGGCGCGTTCCATATGTCCAAAATGGAGGATTTAATTCCCGAATTGCAGGGCAGGTTCCCCATTCGAGTGGAGCTGGACAATCTCACGCAAGCCGATTTCGTGCGCATTCTCACCGAGCCCGACAACGCCGTGCTTAAACAGTACAAGGAATTGCTCGGAGTGGACGGAGTGTCGTTGAATTTCGACGACGAAGCTATCGCGAAGATTGCGGAAGCGTCGTTCTACGAAAACGAAAACAGCGAAAACCTCGGCGCAAGACGTCTGCACGCGGTCTTGGAAGCCTTGCTCAAAGACATTCTGTTCGAGGCGGACGATAATGTAACCAAAGAAATTAAAATCGATAAGGCGTACGTCGAGGAGCATCTTGCAAGCACGCTCAAAGAGGCAAATCTCAGAAGATACATTCTGTAAGACAATACGTTGAATCGAAACGGACGGCATTCCAAACGGAATGACGCACCGTGTTGAAAATAACGAGGGCATAGGCTATCGCATGCCCGTTGCGGAGTTGATATGATAAACATACCCAAGGGTACAAAAGACGTCCTTCCCGAGGACGCTTACAAGTGGCATTACGTCGAAGGTCTTGCGAGAAAGACGGCAGGTTTGTTCGGCTTCAAGGAAATCAGAACCCCCGTTTTCGAGCATACCGAATTGTTTTTGAGGGGCGTGGGCGAAACCACCGATATAGTCAATAAGGAGATGTACACCTTCCTCGATAAGGGAGGCAGGAGCATTACTCTGCGCCCCGAAGGGACGGCAGGCGTTGCGCGCGCCTTTATCGAAAACGGTCTGCAACAGGGCGTTATACCTATGCGCGCATACTATATCGCGTCCGTTTTCCGCTATGAGCGTCCGCAAAACGGCAGACTGCGCGAACATCATCAGTTCGGTGTGGAAATGTTCGGCAGCGAGTTGCCTTTTGCCGACGTAGAGGTCATTACGCTCGCGCATACTTTTCTTAAAAGCGCGGGGCTCGACAACCTCGAATTAAACCTCAATTCCATAGGCTGCCGCGAGTGCAGGGCGAAATATAACGCCGCGCTTAAAGAGTATATCGGCGAAAATCTGTCGGGTATGTGCGCTCAGTGCAAGGCGCGTTTCGATAAAAATCCGCTCAGAATTCTCGATTGCAAGGAGGAAGGGTGCAAGCGCATCACCGCAAACGCGCCCAAAATCACCGATTATCTGTGCGACGAGTGCGTTGAGCATTTCAAGGGAGTGCTCAGAGGACTTGACGAAAACGGCATAGCATACGTGGTAAATCCCTCCATTGTGCGCGGTCTTGATTATTATACGCGTACGGTGTTCGAGTTTGTGTCGCGCGATATAGGCGCGCAGGGAACGGTTTGCGGAGGCGGAAGATACAACCACCTCGTAGAGGAAGTAGGCGGCAAACCGACGCCTGCAATCGGGTTCGGACTGGGGCTTGAAAGGTTGCTTCTCGTGCTTGAAAACACAAACAGGCTGAACGCCGAAAAGGAAAGCGTTACCGTTTATATAGGTTCGCTCGGCGAAGCCGCGCATAAGGAAGCCCAAAGGCTTGCGGCATCGCTCAGAGAACAGGGCATAAGCGCGGAATTCGACGTTATGGGGCGCGGCGTGAAGGCTCAGATGAAATATGCCGACCGTTCAAACGCAAAGTACGCCGTGTTTATAGGCGACGACGAGCTTGAAAAGGGCACGTTTACCGTCAAAAATATGAAGGACGGCACTTCTTTTGAAGTGAGCTCGGATAAGATTGCAGGTTGTTTCAATGACTGAACGCGGCGTTGTTACCAAAATCAAAGGCAAAAAAGCCACCGTGCAGTTTGACAGAAAAAGCGCGTGCGACTCCTGTCATATGTGCGCGGTTACCCGCGACGGAATGAAGGTGCAAATAGTAATCGACAATACGCTCGACGCAAACGTAGGCGATTTTGTCGAAGTGCAGATGGGCGATAAGTTTGTGGTGACGGCGGCTTTGATTGTTTATGTCATTCCGCTTTTGCTTACCGCAATCGGCATAGGAGTCGGGACGCTGCTCGGAGAACTTGCGCAGATTCTGCTTGCGGTCGGGGGATTGGTGCTCGGTTTTGTGATTGCCTTTTTGCTCGACAGGTTCGTCATAAGAAAAAAGAAACAGTTTGCTCCCGTTATGACTGCCGTTTGCGCTCCCGATTTGACGGTGTACGCGCCGCCTGCCGCAGAGGAGAACGGTCATTCCTGCGCGGATTGCAAGCGCGCGGACTGCGACAGCCGCGGTAAGAATGAAGGGTGCGCGCGTCTTGCGGGCGAGGAAGAAACCGCGGACGGAGAATAAAAGAGGGCGTATTATATCGGTTGAAACGTAATGCGCCGCCGAATGCGAATAAGACGTGTTTTGCGGTTGCTATTGAGCGATAAGCGTAAAAAGTATTATAGAAATTGCGAGAATTTATAATACTTAGACAAAAAAGAACGTCGCACAGCGATAAAAATTAAAACAATAAGAGGACGCAAACGTCCGAAAGAGGTGTGATTATGGTTGATTTGAAGTGTATCGGCGAAGTCGATAAAGAACTCTATGCTTCTATGCAGGAAGAACTCGGTCGTCAGCGCGGTAACCTCGAACTGATTGCGAGCGAAAACATCGTGTCGCCTGCGGTTATGGCGGCGGCGGGAAGCTATTATACGAATAAGTACGCAGAGGGTTATCCCGGCAAACGCTATTACGGCGGTTGTCAGTTTGTGGATAAGGCGGAAACGCTGGCTATCGAAAGAGCAAAAAAACTGTTCGGCGCGGGGTATGCCAACGTGCAACCGCACAGCGGTTCCAACGCGAATTTCGCCGTTTACAACGCGGTGCTGAACCCCGGAGATACGGTGCTCGGTATGTCGCTTGCCGACGGCGGTCACCTCACTCACGGCTCGCCCGTCAACCTCAGCGGCAAGCTGTATAAGTTTGCGTCGTACGGCGTGGACGTCGAAACGGGATATATAGATTACGACGACGTCAGACAAAAGGCGGAGGAGTTCAAGCCCCGTCTTATCGTCGCCGGCGCGAGCGCGTATGCGCGTACAATAGATTTTGCCGCTTTCAGAAAAATCGCAGACGAGGTAGGGGCGTATCTTATGGTGGATATGGCGCATATCGCAGGTCTTGTCGCGGCAGGCGTGCACCCCTCTCCCGTGCCTTATGCGGATTTCGTGACCACCACTACCCACAAAACTTTGAGAGGACCGAGAGGAGGTCTTATCCTCACTAATACCGAGGAGAATGCCAAACTCATAGATAAGGCGATTTTCCCGGGAAGTCAGGGCGGTCCGCTTATGCACATCATTGCGGCTAAGGCAATCGCGCTCAAAGAGGCGTTGTCCGAGGAGTTTGTCGAATATCAGAAGCAGGTGGTAAAGAATGCGAAAGCACTTGCGGAAGGTTTGCTTGCGCGCGGAGTTAAGCTGGTGTCGGGCGGCACCGATAATCACCTTATGCTCTTAAATCTCGTGGGTACGGGCGTCACCGGCAAACAGCTGGAAACATGGCTCGACGAGGCGCACATCACCGTAAATAAGAACGCCGTTCCAAACGACCCCGAGAAGCCTTTTGTGACAAGCGGCGTCAGAATAGGCACTCCCGCAGTCACGACGAGAGGTATGAAAGAGGGTGAGATGAAGATAATTGCCGATTGCATAGCGGATATTATTTTCGGCAAGGAAGAGGCGATTGCCGAAGTGGGCAAGAGAGTGGGCGAATTGTGCAAAAATTATCCGCTCTATGAAGGGGATATTATAG
>DBFJGL010000077.1:0-23829 GCA_048394785.1 Christensenellales bacterium
CACCCCCAAGTGATGCTTGAAGATAATATCATTTATGCAATGCTTTGTCAATTATTTTGCGCAAATTTCTGCCAAATATCTTGCTTTGCATCTTGATTTCGCAGATTTTTTATTTTATACTTTTATAAATTACACTTTGGAGGACATCGATATGAATTTGAAAGGTTCCAACACCGAAAAAAACCTTATGGCGGCATTTGCCGGAGAAAGTCAAGCGAGAAACAAGTATACATACTACGCGAGCAAAGCAAAAAAAGACGGTTATGAGCAGATTGCCGCAATCTTCACAGAAACCGCTGAAAACGAAAAAGAACACGCAAAACTTTGGTTTAAGGAATTTCAAGGCATAGGCGGCACGTTTGAAAACCTGATTGACGCGGCGGCAGGCGAACACGAGGAATGGACAAATATGTACAACCTTATGGCAGACGAAGCCGACAAAGAAGGCTTTACCGAGATAGCGGCCAAAATGCGCGGAGTCGCGGCAATAGAGAAGGAACACGAAGAAAGATACCTTGCCCTCGCCGCAGCGGTAAAAGAAGGACGCGTATTCAAGGCTGAATCGGGCGTCTTCTGGAAATGCCGCAACTGCGGACACATTCACTTCGGAGAGGAAGCCCCCGAACTGTGCCCCGTTTGCGCACACCCGCAAGCATACTTCGAAATCAGAAAATAATCTCCCTACCAACTCAACACAAAAAAGCAAGACCTGCGTCTTGCTTTTTTCTTTAATGATAAACTATATTATGTGTTGTGGCTTTATTTGCGCCCGCGTTTGTTTCCTCTCGGCAAACCGCTTACCTTATTTGAAAAAACTTTGCTTTGCCGATAATAATCATTTTTCGTCGGACTCTTTTGCGGTGAGTTTTATTTCTGTATTATTCTCGTCTACGATATATGTATTGTCAAGTTGGGATTTAAGGTTGCCCACGACGCTGTCAATATATTCTCGCCGCAACCTTTTCTGTTCCGCTGCCTCATCGGGCGTCAGCCCCTCCGTCTTCGATTTGCGGTAAAGTTCGTTGATTCTTTCTATATTTAAGCTCATAACGCACCTTTTGTCGACCAATCTATGGGTTTAAGCCCGTTTTCGGTTAAAAACGCATTCGTTTTGGAAAAGTGTCTGCACCCGAAAAATCCTGCGTACGCCGAAAGAGGCGACGGGTGGGGACATTCGAGCACAAGATGATTTTTATTGGTGATAAGTGATTTTTTGGCGCGAGCATTGCCGCCCCAAAGCAGAAAAACCACGGGCGTTTGTTTGTCGTTTATTTTGCGTATTATGCTGTCGGTCAACTCCTCCCAGCCTCTGCCGCGATGGGAGTTTGCAACCCCCTCGCGCACGGTAAGCGCGGTGTTGAGAAGCAGAACGCCCTGCTCCGCCCAATGCGTCAAACAAGGACTGGAATTGTCTATTCCGACGTCGTCCTTGATTTCTTTGAAGATGTTGACAAGCGACGGCGGCGCAGGCATATCGGGCTTGACGGAAAAACAAAGTCCGTGCGCCTGACCCCTGCCGTGATAAGGGTCCTGCCCCAAAAGCACTACTTTCACGTCTTCGTACGAAGTATATTTCAATGCGTTGAAGATGTCGTGCATATCGGGATATATGCGACAGCTCGAATACTCCGATTTGAGAAATTCGCGCAGTTTAAGATAATTGTCGCTTGCAAAATCTTCTTTCAGTATTTCGTCCCAACTGTTTCCTATGTGTACCATACAAGAATTATAACACGAAATTTACGCTTGGCAATGTATATTTTGCCGCCGACGGTTAATACTAAATTCAAACGGCTATGCCGATAAAAAGGAGTAATGTATGGAAAAATCCAAATCTCAGAACAAAGCAACCAAGAATGCAGCTCAGACCAACAACGCCGCAAAAAGCAAGGCTCCGTCCGCGAACGCCCGTGCAAAGGCGACCAAGGGCACAAGCGACTGCTCTGATTGCAAGTAAAAGACGAAGATTAAAAGTAAAATTCGGGACGTCAAACGTCCCGAATTTTATTTATACACACTCTCTTTCAAAGCACGTTACGCCGCGCCGCGCGTGTATCTCGAATGTTTTGACCGAGTATATCCGCCACATTATGCGTTTATGCTGCGCCTGCCGTATTCGGAATACCCTGAACGGACATTGCCTCCATTGCGTCCGTCGTTTATACGTACATCTATATCGTTACAATTTATTGTATAGTTAGCTAATTATATATTCTTACTATACGGTACAACGTTGCGCAACTCCGCAAGTGCCGTCGAAAACCGCTTATTTTCTCGATTCCGCGATTTTGTCGATTGTTTTAAGAACAACTTCCATACCAGTATTGACGGTGTCGGCGTCAAACCGCGCCGCAACGTCTTTATAAGTATGATAATATTCGGTGGCGATGGGATTTTGTGCGGCAAAAGTTATGGTCCTGACGCCTGCTCTGATAAGCGGTGTGGAATCGCAGCCACCGACGGGGTTTTTGATGCAACGGGGCTTTTCTATGCCCGCTTCTTTCATTGCGTCCAACATCATATCTTCAAGTCCCTTATCGAACTTGGTGAACTGCCACGCGTCGCCGTTTATGACCTGGAAATAATCCTTATCCGCTATGGAATCCACGTTTATGTTGTACATATTATCGAGCGTACCGTCCTCTTTATGAGCCGCAATAAACGCCGTAGAACCTTTAAGTCCTGCTTCTTCGCTGCCGAAATTCATATCGATAATACGGCAATTTGCGGGTACTTTATCGGGATTTTCCGTAAAATATCTCATCACCTCGTAATTGATGGCGATGCCCGTCATATTATCCATTGCGCCGGGGGAAGCCACGCTCTTGTTCTTTGCGCACCACATAGTCACGAAATAGCAGCCGGGAGCGCAGAACACGGGCATTACTTTCATTGCGATAATAAAGTTCGCGTTGTTGGCGATGTCGGTGGGGAAAATATAGTCGCCGTTCATCGTCTTAACCCAGATGATGAACACCGCAAGCGACGCCGCGGTCAGAAACAGCATAGACACGACGCCGTAAACCATCTTTATGACCATTGTCTTCGGGTTCTTTGCGCTGTGCTTCCAATTCCAACTCGTATCCATATGCGCGGACAGCATTACCGTATAATCGTATTTCCCGTCGGCAGGCAGAATTTCGCCGTACACGTTGCGCGAAATCTCCTGATGGAACATAAAGTCGAACCAGCCTTTGTAAAAGACGACCTGCACCGCAAGGAACACCCAGCACGCCATACATATGGCAAACGCGAGAAAACTCGTCTGTTCGAAAAACAGCAGCAGACAGGCAACAAGTCCCGCCCAGCCGATGTAAGGAATGCCGCCAATGCTTGCTCGCGGCGCAACGATAAACTTCTCGGTTTTCGGCGCAACGCCTATCTCCGACAGCTTATCCGCCATAATGCCCGCAAGCTGTTTTTCCTCATCGGAACCGGGCAATCTCGAACCGATACCCTCGGAAATTTCGCCGACGAAAGCGTAAGCGTTGTCGGAATACTTTTTAATGTCCTCTCTCATATTTCCTCCTTAATACAGTCAGCGAATAACTTCGAGACCGCCCATATATTTTCTCAAAACCTCGGGAACGGTAACACTGCCGTCCGCATTCTGGAACTGCTCGACGATTGCCGGGATAAGGCGCGACGTCGCAAGTCCGCTGCCGTTGAGCGTGTGGACGTATTGCGGCTTGCCCGTCTTGGAGTCGCGGTAGCGGGTATTGTTTCTGCGCGCCTGATAATCGTTTGCGTTGCTTACCGAACTGCATTCCTTGTATATGCCCATAGAGGGTATCCACAGCTCCACGTCGTACGTTCTCGCCATAGACGCGGAACAGTCCTCCGCCGCAAGCTTGGACACTCTGAAATGAAGTCCCAAGCCTTCCACCAAAGCCGCCGCCTTGTCAACAAGCTCCTCGAACGCCTCCATACTATGCTCGGGGTGAGCGTATTGCACCATTTCCACCTTGTTGAACTGGTGACCGCGAATCATTCCGCGCTCCTCCGTCCTCGCGCTGCCCGCCTCTTTGCGGTAGCAAGGAGTATATGCGAAGAACTTCATAGGCAGTTTGCTCTCGTCAATGATTTCGCCGGCGTACATATTGACAAGCGCGGTTTCTGCGGTGGGCAGCATAAAACGATTGCGCTTTCTGTCCTCGTCGACGTCGAGCCAATATACCTCGTCGCTGAACTTGGGAAACTGACCTGCGCCGAAACCGCAGGCGTAATTGAGCTGATGAGGAGGAAGGATAAACTCATAGCCGTCCTTCAAATGCTCGTCTATGAAGTAGTTGAGCAACGCCCACTCCAATCTCGCGCCCACTCCTCTGTAAATCCAAAAACCGTTGCCGCCGAGTTTGACTCCGCGCTCGTAATCGATTAAATTTAGCGAAGTGCAAAGGTCGACGTGATTTTTGATTTCAAAATCGAATTCGGGTTTTTCACCGCACATTCTCACGACTTCGTTGTTCTCTTTGCCGCCGCCGACAAGGTCGTTGTCGGGCAGGTTGGGCATACGGGAGAGTTCGTCGTTGATTTCCTCCTGCAATACGCCGAGCTCCGCGTCGTCGTCGGCAATCTTATCGCCGAGCGCGCGCATCTGCGCGAAAATTTCCTCTACGGGTTTTCCCTCTTTTTTGAGTTTGGGGATTTGCGCGGAAACCTTATTTCTCTCCGCTTTTGCCGCTTCGACCTCCGCAATTATGGCGCGACGGCGCGCGTCCTTCTGCAATATGCCCGAAAAATCGGCTTCAAAGCCCTTTTTCGCGAGCAATGCGGCTACCTCGTCGGGGTTGCTTCTGATTCTGTTCAAATCTAACATTTTCGACCTCTTACAATATTACGTTCACCAATCTTCCGGGAACGACTATTATTTTCTTGGGAGTACCGCAGACGGTATCCTTCAGCGCCGCAAGCGCGGCTTCTTCTATTTGCGCTTTATCCGCGCCGCTCGGCACGAGTATGCGCGTTTTGAGTTTGGAGTTGACCTGCACCGCAAGTTCGACCTCGTCTTTTACAAGCGCTTTTTCGTCGCAGACGGGATAGTCGCGGTTGAAAACCGAATACTTTTCGCCGAGCATCTCCCAAAGTTCCTCCGCAAAGTGGGGCGCAAAGGGCGCGAGCAGAAGCACCAAGTCGCGCGCGCAGTCTTTATAGAAGACGTTTTTGCGCTCGGTTGCGTTCTCGTACGCGTAAATGGCGTTTACGTATTCCATAAGTCTTGCTATCGCCGTATTGAAACTGAAAACTTCTATATCCGCGCTAACTTGTTTTATGGTGTTATTTCTTACGAAATTAAGTTCCTTTTCCGCCTTTTCGAACGGAGCGTCGGAGAAATCTATCTCATAGCACTTTTTGACGATACGTTCTATTCTGTCAAAGAAACGGGAAATACTCTCCAAGCCCTTATCGTTCCAAGGACCGCCCTCAATATAGTTGAAGCCGAACATCAGATATACTCTGAACGCGTCCGCGCCGTACACCTGAATGAGTTCGTCGGGCGACACGACGTTGCCCTTGGACTTGGACATCTTGTTGCCGTCCGCGCCGAGTATGGTGCCTTGATGCACGAGCGACAGGAACGGTTCGTCAAAATCGAGATAACCCATATCCCGCAACGCCTTTGTAAAGAAACGAGCGTAAAGAAGATGCATACACGCGTGTTCCGCGCCGCCGATGTACTTGTCAACGGGCAGCATCTTGTTTATAAGCTCGCGGTTAAAGGGTTCGTCGCTGTTCTTGCTGTCGGGATAACGCAAAAAATACCAACTCGAACACACGAAAGTATCGAGCGTATCGGGGTCGCGGCGCGCGGGACGTCCGCATATCGGACATACCGTGTTGATGAATTCGTCGCACTTTTTGAGAGGAGATTCTCCGTCGGGCGCAAAATCCACGTTATACGGAAGCTCTACGGGCAAATCCTTTTCGGGGACGGGCACGGCTCCGCAATGTTCGCAATGTATGACGGGTATGGGCGCGCCCCAATAACGCTGACGGGACACAAGCCAATCGCGCAGTCTGTAATTTGTTTTCAGACTTCCCTTGCCCTGCTCCTCCAACTTCTTTATTACGGCAATCTTGCCGTCCTCGGACGTCATTCCGTCAAATTCGCCGCTGTTGACCATAACGCCGTAGCCGCAATAAGGCAATTCGTCGTTGCCGTCGGGATTATATACCACTCTTTCGATGGGCAATCCGAGTTTTTTCGCAAAATCATAGTCGCGTTCGTCGTGCGCCGCAACGCCCATTACCGCGCCCGTGCCGTAGCTTGCGATTACGTAATCGGCAACGAGTATAGGCACTTCTCTGCCGTTCAGCGGATTGATTGCGTATGAGCCCGTGAACACGCCCGTCTTTTCGCGGGTGGAGGACATTCTGTCTATTTCCGAAGTCTTCGCGCTTTGCAGTTTATATTCTTCGACCGCCGCTCTCTGCTCCTCAGTCACCACTTCGTCGGTAAGCGGACTTTCGGGAGCGAGCACGACGTAAGTCACGCCGAACGCCGTATCCGCTCTTGTGGTAAACACGCGGAAGGAAACGTCTTTGTCTTTGACTTTGAACTCTATCTCGCCGCCGAAGCTCTTGCCAATCCAATTTTTCTGCATCAGCTTGGTCTTCTCGGGCCAATCCAATTTATCGAGGTCGTTCAAAAGTTCGTCGGCATACTCCGTGATTTTGAAAAACCATTGCGTGAGATTTTTGCGCACGATAGCGGAGCCGCAACGCTCGCACACGCCGCCCTGAGCCTGCTCGTTGGCGAGCACGGTGTTGCAGGATGGGCACCAGTTTACGGGCGCTTCCTTGCGGTAGGCAAGCCCGCGTTTGTACAGCTGCAAAAACATCCATTGCGTCCACTTGTAATAATCGGGAGTGCAGGTTTTGATTTCATAATCCCAATCGTACGTCGCGCCTATTTTTTTGAGCTGTTCTTCCATAGTGGCGATGTTTTTAAGCGTGCTGTCCTGAGGGTGAATGCCCGTCTTTATCGCATAATTCTCGGCAGGCAATCCGAAGGCGTCGAACCCCATAGGCTGAAATACTTCAAACCCTTTCATACGCTTGTAACGCGCAAAAGTGTCGGAAGGTCCGTAATTATACCAATGCCCCGCGTGCAGTTTCGCGCCGGACGGATACGAAAACATTTCAAGAACATAATATTTCTTGTCGGTTTTCGACGCGTCGAATTTGTAAAGTCCGGTTTCTTCCCAGATTTTACGCCATTTGCTCTCTATTTGATTGAGATTCATAGCATTCTCCTTAGATATATACTTAAAAAGATATGAGATATTTTAATACTAAAAAGGCATAAAGTCAATAATTAGCGTTGTTAGACGCGAAAATATGTGCTATAATCGCAAAGTAAAAGAGGTATTTATGTTTATTACGTTCGAGGGCTGCGAGGGCGTGGGAAAATCCACTCAGCTCAAAATGATAAAAGATTACGCCGAACAGACGGGGCAACGCATAGTATTCGTGCGCGAACCCGGCGGTACGGAAATTTCCGAGCAGATAAGAAAAATCATTCTTTCCACGGCAAACACGGCAATGACTCCCGTGTGCGAAGCTCTGCTTTACGCCGCGGCGCGCGCTCAGCTCGTAAACGAAGTCATACGCCCCGCTCTCGACAAGGGACTGACCGTTATCTGCGACAGATATATAGACAGCTCCGTTGCGTATCAGGGATACGCGAGAGGACTCGGAGCCAAGCTCGTAAAAGACATCAACGCTCCCGCCGTCGGAAACTGTATGCCCGACTATACGGTGTTCATAAATCTGCACCCCTCACAATCGTTCAGAACCATCAAGCTCGACGACCGTTTCGAGCACGAAACGGCACTGTTTCACGAAAAGGTCTACGAGGGGTTTATTGCGGAAGCGCAGGCTTCACCCGAACGTTTTATAATGATAAAACCCGATTTGGACAGAAATAAAACGGGAAAAGCCATCATAAACGCTCTTAAAGAAAGAGGTGCTTTGAAGTGAGCGAAACGTCCTTTGACACGCTTTTGAGGGCGTCCGCAGCTTACGGTAAAATATGCGCGGACCACTCGCACGGGCTGAACCACGCCTACGCCGTCATATCCCCCGACGACGACGCCGTGACGGCGTTATTCCGTCTTATCGCAAAAAAAACTTTTTGCATGAAGGACGACGCGTGCGGAGAGTGTCAGGAGTGCCGTAAAATCGAAAACGGCAACCACCCCGACGTCTTTTACGTCAATCGCGAAAGAGTCAAAATCAAAGTCGCGGACGTCAAGGAAATGCTGTCGTCGGCAAACATAAAAGCGTTGAGCGGAAAAAAACTTTATTTTGTCGAGCGCGCCGACCTTATGGGCGCGGACGCGCAGAACAAACTGCTGAAAACTCTCGAAGAACCGCCCGCAGGAGTGCATTTCTTCCTCGGCGCGGCAAACGAAACGGGATTGTTGGACACTGTCCGCTCGCGCTGTCGGGAAATTTTCATAGACAGATTTGCGGCAACGGATATATTCGACGCCCTGCTGTCGGACGGAGTGCAGAAAGACAAAGCCGAAGTTGCGGCGGCTTGCTGCGAAGGGTTGCTCGGAAAAGCAAAAAAAATCGCCGCGTCCGAAGAGTATGCCGACACATACGCGCTTGCGCTGAACGTGTTGGAAAATATGAACAAGAGCGCGGACGTCATTAAATTCTCGGCTATGTTGCAGGCGCAAAAGGATGCAAACGACTTTCTGAACGTGTTGTCCGTGCTTCTGCGTGACGTAATGACGGTGCACTCTAACCCCGAGCTCATAACGTCCGCCCACTTAAAAGACCGCATAAGCGCGCTTACCGAAAGATATTCGCAACGCGCAGCTGCCGAAATATTGCAGATAATAAACAAGGAGCGCGTCAAACTGTCGCTGAACGTAAACAGGCTTGCGACGACTGACGATTTGCTCTTTTCCGTATTGGAGGTAAGATATAAATGGCGACAATCGTCGGAATAAAATTTGCAAACACGAATAAGGTATATTATTTCGCACCGGGCGAAATCGCTTTTAACGAAGGCGACGGCGCAATCGTAGAAACGGCGAGAGGGCTGGAATACGGCTCCGTTATGATCGCCAACAAAGACGTCCCCGACAGCGAAATAGTGCAGCCCTTAAAACCCGTTGTCCGCAAGGCGACGGAGGAGGACTTGAAGCGCGTCGAACGCAATCTCGCCGACCGCGAACCGGCACTTAAAACCATACGCGAAAAAGTCGCCGAGCTCGGTCTTAATATGAAACTCGTGGGCGCGGAGTACACATTCGACCGCACAAAGCTGATATTCTACTTCACCGCCGAAGGACGCGTCGATTTCAGAGAACTCGTGCGCGCGCTCGCGTCCGTGTTCAAAGTAAGAATAGAGTTAAGGCAGATTTACGAGCGCGACGACACCAAAATGCGCGGAGCCCTCGCTGCGTGCGGCCGCCCCTGCTGCTGCACCACTCACCTGCCCGACTTTGAAAAAGTGTCCATCAAAATGGCAAAAGTGCAGGGACTTTCGCTCAATCCTCAGAAGATAAGCGGCGTATGCGGCAGACTGATGTGCTGCCTTAAATACGAAAACGCCTATTACAGCGAGGTGTTCAAGCTGATGCCCAAAGTCGGCTCGAAAGTCAAAACTCCCGACGGCGAAGGCGTTGTGGAAAGCAACGACCTCATAAAACAGACGGCTCGGGTAAAAGTACTGCTCAAAGACGGAAGCTACGACGTAAAAGTATATAAGCTCGAAGAAATGAACATCGGAGAACGTCAGTCCGCGGCAGACATCGACGCAATGCCCGACAGCGAGGAATAAATCAGCCTGCGGAATTAGTTGCGAATAATAAAAAACAAATTTCGCCCAAGTTGCGGTTAAGCATTTTTATGCTGTACAAATGCGGCGAGTTATGTTAAAATCTAAACACAAAAACAAAAAGGAGATTTGTTTATGGCAAGAGTAATAAGCGATGAGTGCATCAAATGCGGCGCGTGTGCGGACCAATGCCCCGTCAGCGCAATTTCCGAAGGCGATGATAAATATATCATCAACGCCGACGAGTGCATCGATTGCGGCGCGTGCGAAGGCGATTGCCCCACCGGCGCGATAAGCGAAGCGTAAGGCACAACTTTCTGAAAGGCGTCCCGACGGACGCCTTTTAGTTTATCCCTTTCGTCCGCCTGTTTGCGTCAACCCGTATGCTTCGCTTTCTCTGCGGCGGCACTTTACGCATCATTATAAGTATTAACCTTAAATCACCTCTGCCGCTTAAAAGCCGTCGGTGTTTCCTCGATTTTCCCGACCGCTCAATTTCGCAATTCCGTTTGATGTTTTTATCCTTAATTGATATAATAAAAATATGAAGCAAACCTTTGGACAAAAACTGAAAGACAGCCTTATGCTGTTCGCAATCTTTTTCAAAATAGGATTGTTTTCTTTCGGAGGCGGCTACGCTATGCTTACCCTCATAGAGAATGAGGTGGTCGACAAACGCGCCTGGCTTACGAGGAGCGAACTGCTCGATATGTTCACAATCGCCGAAAGCACCCCCGGCGCAATAGCCGTGAATATAGCCACTTTCATAGGTACCAAACGCCACGGAATTATAGGGGGAATATTTACCACGCTGGGCGTCGTCCTTCCATCTTTTCTCATAATCTTAGGTTTATCGTATATAATCGCACTCGTAAAAGATAATATTTGGGTAAATTACCTTTTTAAGGGCATTCGCATAGGAGTGCTTGTACTGATAACGAAAGCCGTAATGACGTTCTATAAGGATATGAGAAAAAACATATTCAATTTCCTCATAGCGCTCACGGCCTTTCTGCTGACTTTGCTCACAAACGTAAGCGTAATATACATCATATTAGGTACGGTGGTCATAAGTTCCGCGGCGGTTGCGCTTGCCTCTTTCAAACGTAAACGTCTGCATATGACGGGTACTCCGCCCTATTATTCTACGGCATTCAGAGCGGCGCACCCCGAAAAGTTTGCAGACGAATACGTCCGCAACCCGCGCCCCGTACGCATCTCGGATAAGGATATAGCAGGAGGTGAACTGTGAGCATTTACCTCGACTTGCTGTGGACGTTTTTCAAAATCGGTCTTTTTACGATTGGCGGCGGACAGGCTATGATACCGCTCATTATGCGCGACGTCGTCGCCAAAGGCTGGCTCAGCGAAGAACAGCTCATCGATTTCATCGCCATTTCCGAAAGTACGCCCGGTCCGTTTGCAATCAATATCGCCACCTACGCAGGCGTGGAAACGGCAGGCGTCGTCGGCGCGATTTGCTCAACGCTCGGAGTGGTTCTGCCCTCGCTGATAATCATAATGCTCATCGTAAAACTGTTCTCGGCGTTTATGAAAAAGCCTGCCGTCGCAGAAATTTTCGTGGGAGTACGTTCTGCCGTCACGGGACTGCTGCTTGCAGTATTCATAAATCTGTTCCTGACAATGATTTTCGGAATGAGCTCGGTTTGGGCACCTGCAAAAACCGCTCCCGACTATATCGGCGCGGGACTATTTATCGCTCTGTTGGCATTTTCGTTTATCAAAATCAAAGGCAAAAAAATGCAGCCTATCGTTATTGTCGTTGCCGCCGCCGTATCAGGCATACTGTGTTACGGATTTATTCCCGTATAACGCCCGTCCGCATCGCCTTCCGTATATCGCTCATAAAACACCTCGCGCACACCGCAGAATTTATACTGTTTTGCGTATTTCTGCCGCTTGCCTGCCTTATTTCATTAAAAACTATCGCACTTTAATGTGTAAATCTTGCAATATCCGATAATTAGAATATAATATGTAAATATCTTTGCGCGCGACAGCGCGCACGACGCGCCGCATCGCGGACTTTCGGTCCATAGGGCGGAAAAGGAGTTATTATGGTAATGTCGGAGCTTTTCGGGAGTATGGTTTTTGACGACAGACGTATGCGCGAACGCCTGCCCGAAGACACTTACAACGAACTTAAACGCTGTTGCAAAGAGGACAAGCCTCTGTCCCCCGACACCGCCGACGTCATTGCCAACGCAATGAAAGATTGGGCTGTCGAAAAAGGCGTAACTCACTTTACGCATTGGTTCCAGCCTATGACGGGCATAACCGCGGAAAAGCACGACAGCTTTATAAACCCTGCGCCCGACGGCGGAGTCATTATGGAATTCAGCGGCAAAGAGCTGATTAAAGGCGAGCCCGACGCGAGTTCTTTCCCCTCCGGAGGTTTGCGCGCCACTTTCGAGGCGAGAGGATATACCGCCTGGGACCCGACTTCGAATGCGTTCATAAAAGACGGCATTTTGTGCATTCCCACCGCCTTTTGCAGCTACAACGGGCACGCGCTGGATAAAAAAACCCCCCTGCTGCGCAGTATGGAGGCGATAAACAACGCGAGCAAACGCTTGCTCGGCATTCTCGGCAGAGAAATCAGCCGCGTCAACGTAACCGTAGGTCCCGAACAGGAGTATTTCCTGATAGATACCGAAGTCTTTGAAAAACGCAAGGATTTGCAATACACGGGCAGAACACTGTTCGGAGCGTTGCCTCCCAAAGGGCAGGAACTCGACGACCATTATTACGGAGCGATAAAGCCCCGTATCGTCGCGTATATGAAAGAACTTGACGAGGAACTGTGGAAACTCGGTATTCTCGCAAAAACGAAACACAACGAAGCCGCGCCCGCTCAGCACGAACTTGCGGCGATATACACGACGGTAAACGTCGCGTCCGACCAGAACCAGCTGACTATGGAAATGATGAAAAAGGTAGCGGCAAAACACGGTATGACCTGCCTTTTGCACGAGAAACCTTTTGCGGGAGTGAACGGAAGCGGCAAACACAACAATTGGTCGCTGTCCACCGACGCGGGCGACAATTTGTTCGACCCCGGCAAGAGTCCCGAAGACAACGCGCATTTCCTGCTTGTGCTCGCGGCGGTAATAGCGGCTGTCGACAAGCATCAGGATTTGCTGCGCATAAGCGTGGCAAGCGCGGGCAACGACCACCGCTTGGGCGCAAACGAAGCCCCTCCCGCAATCGTGTCCATATACCTCGGCGAGGAGCTTACGGGCATAATGCAGGCGGTTGCGGACGGAAGAAAATATTCCAAGCGCGCAGGGTGCGAAGTTGAGATAGGCGTTCACGTTCTGCCCAAGCTTGCTATGGACAGCGTTGACAGAAACCGCACTTCACCGTTCGCTTTTACAGGCAACAAGTTCGAGTTCCGTATGCCGGGCTCGGCAATATCGGTTGCCGGCATCAATATGGTACTCAACACAATTCTTGCCGACGAGTTCGAACTCATTGCCGACGAACTTGAAAATTCCGCCGATATAAACAGCGGCATAGAAGATGTAATCCGCCGCGTAATGAAAGAGCACGGGCGCATAATTTTCAACGGCGACAACTATTCCGCAGAATGGGTGCGCGAGGCAAAATCCAGAGGGCTGCTAAACCTCCCCTCCGCAATCGATTGCCTGCCGCTTTACACCGACGTCAAAAACGTGGAGCTGTTCGAGCGCAGACGCGTGCTCAGCCGCACGGAGTTGGTTTCGCGCCGCGACATACTCATAGAAAACTATTGCAAGCTGATAAACATAGAAGCGTCGACTATGGTATATCTCGCAGGCAAACACATTCTGCCCTGCGTGTCCGACTTCAAGCGCGACCTTGCACAGACGGTTATTGCTTCCAACGCAGTGGGAATTGCGTCCTCGGTGGAAAAAGAACTTGCCGAAAAACTCGATAAGGCAATTGCCAAAGTGGACAAAAAACTCAAAACCCTGCAAGTTTGCCTCAATAAAGTCAAAGGAATGGGCTTCGGTACAGAGGCAGGGAAATATTACCGTTATTCCGTCGTAAAAGCAATGGATGAATTGAGAATGGCGGCGGACGAAGCGGAGGTGCTCACTGCGAAAAAATATTGGCCCTTCCCAACCTACGGAGATTTGCTGTTCAGCATACATTGACGGGCTCCGCCGCGGGGCTGTTCTCGGATATTATCTTAAATCGGAGCGGCTGTCCACTGTCGCGCCGGCAGTTTACCGCAGTAAAAACCGTTAATAACTTTTATATGAGGACTTAAAAGAAAACTGCCGCCCGAGGGCGGCAGTTTTCAGTTGAAAGAGAGAAATTATGTCATTTGGACCGAATGTCCGAGTCTTATTCTATTGAAATGGTTCTTTTTTGCGGCTTCTCGGGCTCCTGCTTGGGCAGAGTCACTTCAAGAACTCCGTTGCAATAACGCGCCTTTACGCTGTCTTCCTTTATATCGCCGATGTAATAGCTTCTCTGGCAGGATACGCTGCGTTCCTTTCTCAGATAACGCTGTTTATCGTCGCTTTCCTTTTTGTCTTTCTTCTGCGCCGAGATTGTGAGATAACCGCTTTCGATGGAAAGACTGATGTCCTCCTTTTCGAATCCGGGCATTTCCACCTCGAGTTCGTAACCGCTTTCGCTTTCTTTTATATCCGTCTTCATACTGTCGAATTTCTCATCGTAGAAAAGAGGTTTCAAGAAGCTGTCGAACGCATCCGAAAAGATGTCCATTGGGTTGCTGCCGTTTGTCTTAGACAGATAGTTTTTCATTTTGAAGCTCCTTAAGTTTATTGTCGGTTGGCAATCGTGCTTGCTGTTTGTTAGCACTCTATCTTGCCGACTGCTAATATAATAACACTTCCGACGGGTTTGTCAATAGTTTTTGCAATTTTCCTAAAAAAATTCTTTTCCATCGACAATTTATCCGGCGCGAGCTTCTTATCTCCTTACAAATACAATTTAGCTTGATTATATTAAAGCAATATTATAGAATAATAAAGAATTATTCATATTATGAGGTCACTATGAAACACAACTTTTCAATAAGCGACGGCGTATATTATCTCGGCGAAAGCGATTTCAGAATCAAAAACTTCGAAAACCTTTTCCCGCTGCAACACGGCGTGGCGTACAACTCATATCTTGTCGAAGGCGACTGCCGCGCTCTTATCGATACCGTGGACGCTTCCGTTGCGGACGCATTTATTGCAAATCTCACGCGCACTCTCGGAGAAAATCCTCTCGACTATATTGTGGTTCAGCATATGGAGCCCGACCACAGCGCGACTCTTAAACGCGTGCTTGCTCTGTTCCCCTCCGCCAAAGTCGTAATGAACGCGAAAAGCGTTCAGATATTCGGCAACTTCTGCGACGTCGACGTATCCGACCGCCTCGTCACCGTAAACGAAGGCGACGAAATCGACCTCGGCGGCAAAACTTTGCGCTTTATATTCGCGCCGATGGTACACTGGCCCGAAGTTATGGTCACTTACGTCAAGGAAGACAAACTGCTGTTTTCGGCGGACGCGTTCGGCTCTTTCGGCGCGGTTGCCGGCAACGTGACCGACAGCGACGTCGACTTTGACTGCTACGTCAACGAGATGCGCCGCTATTACACAAACATCGTCGGCAAATACGGCACGATGGTAAATCAGCTGATAAACAAACTCAAAGATTACACTATAAACACTATCTGCCCGCTGCACGGTAAGATTTTGCAAAAACATATAGACCGCGCGATTCAAAAACACGTCGCCTGGGCAAATTATACCCCCGAAAGCGACGGAGTGCTGGTTGCGTACGCGAGCATGTACGGCAACACAAAAGAACTTGCTTTTGCCATAGCCGCAGAATTTGGTGCGCGCGGTATAGAAACCGTCGTGTGCGACGTGTCGTCGTCCGACGTGTCCGAACTCATCGCATACGCTTTCAAATATAAACATATCGTGCTCGCGAGCGTGACTTATAACGCTGGAATTTACCCGAAAATGAATTATTTCATAGAGGATATGAAAGCTCTTGCGTTGAAAGGACGCGCCGTTGCGCTTGCGGAAAACGGCTCATGGGCGCCTATGGCGGCAAAACTGATGAGGACCGCTCTGTCTGATATAAAGAATTTTGCCGTAAGCGATAAAGCGCTCACCGTACGCTCCTCCGTAAAGGCGGACAATCTGTCGGAAATAGCCTCTTTTGCGGACGCCCTGCTCGAAACGGGAAAAACCCTTCGATAAACGCGCCTCAAACGCAAAGCTTCGAACGCGTGATAAAACTTTCGGACTGCTGTGTAAAATTTGATATTCGCCGCTCTCTTCCCTGAACGACGGCGAAAACAAAACGCGGAGAAAATCTCCGCGTTTTGTTATTATAATCCGAACCTGTCCCCTCCGGCATATGGCTTAAACCCTGCGTGCCGGTGAGCGCAACGCGCGGATTTTAACGCTCAATATCCGTTCGTAACATAACACAGCAGCATTGCATATCCTTTCTTTTTTCGGGTTATCCGCTATAAGATTCCGCATTATCCGCAATGCGATATTCCATTACCCTATATTTATAAAATATTCTTTATTATATATCAACGCGCAGGCGCGGTGTTGTAATATTCGGCTGTATGTGTTATCATTCAATATGAAAAGGAGTTTATATGACACAGGAAATCGAAGTAAAATCGTTGTTGTCCATTGCTCTGACCTGCTCGCGCACGGTGGGTTATTTTAACGTACAAAACGACGTCAATACTATAAAACGTCTTTACGTCCGCAACGGCTCCGAGGAGGACGTCGCCGACGCGCGCATAAGAATAAGTTCGTCGCCGGCATTTCTGATTCCGACGGAAACGGAATTATCCGTTCTTCCGAGAAAATCAACCACTAAATTCGAGCCGGACGTAAAAATTTCTCCGATATTTATGGTCGCGCTGAACAATCGCGTGGAAGCGGAAGTTATGGTGGACTTGTTGTGCGGAGATACCGTCGTGCAAAGCGCGAAAGCGCAGGTATCGCTGACGCCGTTCAACGAATGCGACTACTCCGCAAACGCAGAGAGCATTGCCGGATTTGTGCGCCGCACCGCAGAGGTAAACAAACTTATCGGACTGACTTTCAAAAAGCTCGAAAGCTGGAGTGTGGATTATACGAGAAGCGCGGGCTATCGAGGCGGACGAAACAGCGTGCGCAACTTTTTTGCGGCGGCGTTTGCCGTGCTCACAGACCAGAGGTTCATAAAAACCGACGCCGAGGACGGGTGCGAAAACATAACCGATTTTTCCGAGCTTTTAATCACGAAAGCGGCAACTCCTCTCGAACTCAGCCTGCTTTATGCCGCCGTCGTGGAAGCCAACGGACTCAACCCCGTAATCGCGCGAATTGCCGGCAAATGGTACGTCGGCTGTTTTTTAATCAACGAATGCTTTAACGATATGGTGGGCGACGACGTTTCCCTGCTCAGAAAACGGGTGGAACGCGGCGTGAACGATATGTCGGTGGTGTGCGCAGACGAACTGTTCAACGGCGTGGCGTTCGAGCGCGCGGAAAAAAGCGCGGCTCAGACGCTGAAAAAAACCGAGGACTCGGAATTTTTTGTGGATATTATGCGCGCACGCATAATGCACATTTATCCTCTGCCCGAGCGCGTTCGCAAAGAGGGCGGTTACGACGTTGTGCAAAGCAAGGAGTTTGCAACCTCGCTCGCGCCCGAACAGATAAGAGAATATAAGGGCGACATAGGCGGAGAAAAGGAAATCAACCGCGTCACGCAATGGGAACGCAAATTGCTGGATATGGATATGCGCAACGCCCTGCTCAATTTCAAAATTTCGCAGAGCGCGGTTAAACTGTTGGTACCCAACCTGGAGGATTTCGTAAAAAGCATAGGCGAAAATAAAAGCTATCTTCTCGACAGCCGCCCCAAGGACGGCGAGGAAGCAATATCCAAAATCACGGACGGCTTCGAACGGGCGAGTTTCTTAAAGCCATTCGTCGATTACATACTTTACGAATACAAAAACAAGCGTTTAAGAACCGTTTTTGACGCAAAGACGCACGAGAGCACTTTGACAAAGCTGTTCAGAAAAGAGCGTTCGGCACAAGAGGAAACGGGTACCGCGACGCTGTATATCGCGGTCGGATTTCTCAAATGGTGCGAAAGCGACGGCGCGGACGACAAATACGCGCCGCTGTTCCTCTACCCCGCCACACTGTCGAGAAAGGGCGCGGCGAACACTTCTTATACGCTTGAAGTCAACAGCGAAGAAGCGCGTGTAAACAGCACTCTTTTGGAATATCTTTATCAGAGTTTCAATCTCGATATGAGAGGACTCGCCGACGTGGAACTGAACGGCAGCGACGACGTTTTGTCCGTACTGTCGCGCATACGCCGCGAAACCGTAGACTTCAAAAAATGGGAGGTAATGAACAACGTATACCTCGCAAGTCTGTCCTTTTCAAACTACCTGCTTTGGAGCGACGTGCGCTATAAAAGCGACCGCTTCCGCGAGCACCCCGTAATACGCTCGCTCATCAACAACCGCCTCGAACTCGACGGCGACGCGTTCAACCTGTCCGACAAGAGCAGCGACGAGGCGTATTCGGGCAACGCAGACGCAATGTATCTGCCCATATCCGCGGACTCGTCGCAATACTCCGCGATTTATGACAGCCTGTCAAAGAGTTTCGTTCTGCACGGACCGCCCGGAACGGGCAAATCTCAAACTATAACAAATATAATTGCAAACAACATCGTCCGCGGCAGACGGGTGCTGTTCGTCGCCGAAAAAATGGCGGCGTTATCTGTGGTGCACAAGCGTTTACAGGCAATTGGACTCGGAGATTTCTGCCTCGAACTGCACTCCACCAAGACAAATAAAAATCAGATACTCAATCAAATTATCCACACGCTCGCGCTCGCGGAAGGCAAGGACGCAGAGGAACATCTGCAAAAGGCCGAGGACATACGGGCTTTAATAGTAAAACTCCAAAACGAGCTCGACGCTTTGCACAAAACGCGATACCTCGGTTTTTCGCTTTACGACGCCATACTCAATTATTTCGAAAATCAGGACGCGCCGGACTGTTTGCGTATAGACAGCCTGTTTTATGAAAAGCTGACTCAGACTTCTTTCAACAACTACCTTGA
Source organism: Christensenellales bacterium (assembly GCA_048394785.1). Classification (GTDB taxonomy): domain Bacteria; phylum Bacillota; class Clostridia; order Christensenellales; family CAG-917; genus DBFJGL01. The sequence goes on from DBFJGL010000077.1 coordinate 18,941, forward strand.
CGTCCTCACCGAGCTGTCGCTGAGAGCAAAAGAATGCGGCGACGTGGAAAAGTCGCCCTTCAAACATATCGGCAGGTTCGAATATACCGAAGAATGGCGCGCTTCGGCGGACGCCGCTTTGGAAGTGTGTCTGCTTGAACTCAAACATTTCCGTCAATACGCGCGCTGTCTTATGCCCCTGTTCAATATGCGCACCGTGTCATTAACCGAGGCAAAAACAGACGCGCTTTACAACATCTCGAAGGGACTTAAAAGCAAGTACATAGCCAAATATTTCAAGAACTGCAAACAGCACGAAAACTCAAAAGGTCTTGTGGACAGCTTCCGCGAAGCCATGTCCAAAAACGAAGTGCTTATGCGCGAGTATTCCGCAAAATACGGGGTTTATCCGTCGGATTTGCCGCTTGACGAGCTGAAAGACGCACTTAACCGCGACAGTTATCCGCGTGCGATAAAGAAAATAATTCCCTCGTCGGTCGACCGCGTCGAGCGCGCGACCTTTATCGAATATCTGATTAAATGTGAAGAAAACCGATTGCTCACCATACGCCGCGCGCAAGAACTCGGCGCGTTGTTCGAGCTCGAAGTTGTGTCTGTGCCCGCGGTAAACGAGTGCGTGAAAAAGATAAGCGCGATTTACGACGACGCCGAAAAACTTTACTCCGAGCCCAACGTCCGCCTGTTCAACGAATGCTGCATTACGCTGACCAAGGGCGAGCCGAACACTTTTCTCGAATTTTACGAAGCGGCATACGATAACGCGCGCAAGGCAAGCAAGGCTTTCAAACAGCTTTTCAACATAGACTCGTCTTTCGACCTCGACGACGTCAATACGGCGATAGACTATATATCCAACATACAGAAAAACCTTGACCTTATCCCGAGTTGGTGCAAATATCAGGCGATTGTGGACAAGTGCCGCACCAACGGTTTCGAGTTCATATTAGAGCCCCTCAGTATGGGTGAAATCACCGCGGACGACATACTGCGTTGCTTCAAAAAGTGCGTGTACCACAACTTTATCAGAAGCGAGCTTTATCTTGACGACGTACTGTGTCAGTTCTCCGGGCTCACCTTAGAGGAGGCGGGCAGCAAGTTCAAGGCTTTAACGGAAGAATACGAGCGGCTTACAAGACAGGAGCTTTACGAAAGAATGCTGCACTCTCTGCCGAGAGCGGACTCCCCCGGAGAACACAACCTCGAAAGAGTTATGCTTATGCGCGCGGAAAAGACCAATATGAAAGGCACTACTCTGCGCAAGCTGTTCGCACAGGTTCCGAGCATACTCAAAGCCACCTGTCCGTGTATGCTGATGAGTCCCGCGACGGTATCGCAGTTTCTCGATATCGATATGGACAAGTTCGACCTTGTCATATTCGACGAAGCGTCGCAGGTGCCCACCTGCAAAGCCGTAGGCTGTATCGCGCGCGGCAAAAATCTGATTGTGGTGGGCGACCCGAAACAGTTGCCGCCTACATCGTTTTTCAGCTCCGATTTCAAGGACGACGAACATTATGAGTCGGAGGATTTGGAGAGCATTCTCGACGACTGTCTTGCGCTCGGAATGCCCGAAAATCACCTGCTGTGGCACTACCGCTCCAATCACGAGAGTCTTATTGCGTTCTCCAACGCGATGTATTACGACAACACTCTGCTCACCTTCCCCTCACCCAACGAGCTCAACAGCAAAGTTACGTTCAAGTATGTGGACGGCGTTTACGAGCGCGGCGGAAGCAAGTGCAACAAGAAAGAGGCGGACGAGCTCATACAGGAGGTTATCGCCCGTCTTAAAGACGCGTCCACCCGTTCGCAGAGCATAGGTATCGTTACTTTCAACACCGCACAGCAGAACTATATCGAAAACGGTCTTTCCAAACTTCTGCACCAATATAACCTCGAAAGCGCGGCTTACGAAACGGACGAACCTCTGTTTGTCAAAAATCTCGAAAACGTGCAGGGCGACGAACGCGACGTCATACTTTTCAGCATAGGCTACGGTCCCGACGCCAACGGCAAACTGTCGCTCAACTTCGGACCTATCAATCAGAGCGGCGGTTACAAACGCTTGAACGTCGCGGTGACGAGAGCAAGAAACGAGATGAAGGTTTTCAGCGCAATCACGGGCAATATGATTGATTTGAGCCGCACGAACAGCAAAGGCGTAGAAGGATTGAAAGCCTTCCTCGAATATGCCGAACGCGGCAAGGATATGCTTGCTTTCAACAGTACGGACGTGGGAGCGTCGGATAAAGGCATCGGCGCGCTGATTGCAGAGGAACTCAAAGACCGCGGTATTTTGTGCGAATACAACGTCGGCGTATCCGATTTCAAAATCGACGTTGCCGTGGTAGACCCGAGAAATAAGGATAAATATATCCTCGCCATTCTTTGCGACAGCGAAAACGCCTGCAAGCTGAAAGGCGTCAAGGACAGAGTGGCAATGCAGACGCGCATACTCAAAAAACTCGGTTGGAACACCTATCAGCTGTGGAGCGTCAATTTCTTCAACAATCCCAAACGCGAAATTCAGAAGATAAAAGAGGCTATCGCCGCGCTGACCGAAAAGAAAATCGTCAGTAAAAAGACGTTGAAGGACATCTCAAACCGCTACCGCAAGACGTACAAATCCTTCTACGTCAAACCTATGGCGAGCGCGGGCGCGGATTACGTCCTGAACTTCGTAAACGAGGATAAAATCGTGGCGCGCATACGCGACATAATAGAAACGGAGTCCCCCATAGAGGAACGCGCGCTTCTCGACAAACTGCTCATTGCGTACAATGTGCCCAAGAACAGCAAACGCGCAGTGGCGCAGCTTACGGAATATATGCACACTTACGCCACGTTTATGGAAGAATTCGACGGCAAGACGTTCTATAAGGATAAACCCGTGGAAACGTATCGTCCGAACGACTCCAAAATAGTGCGCGATATAACCAAAATTCACCCGTACGAAATTATAGCGGCGGTTCGTTGCGCGGCGGAAAGCAAGCTAAACCTGACAAGAGAAGACGCGGTGAAAGAAGTCATCACCCTGTTCGGCAACGCCAAAAAAACAAAACCCGTCGCGGAGTGGATTGATAAAGCCATCGACACCGCATTGAAGGAAAACCTGCTTGTTATGACGGTGGAAGGCATACTTTCAACTTAGCGTTTATAGTAACGATACGCGTTTTCCAAACTTGCAGAATTATATCCTCTCGCGTATTTCAAAATTAAGCCCAAGCAAAAAGCCTCCCGACGGAGGCTTTTATCATATGGTCGCAATTTTCGGCTTGCCGTTTGCAAAAAGCAAGCTTTGCCGCGACTGAAAAATCGATTCGGTTAAACACCTTTAACTTTAACCGTCGTTCCGTCGGCGGTAAGCCTACTCTGCGGTTGATGTCGATTTAATCTCTCTCGAATATCTCAAATTCATTCCGTTATCTGCAAGCGACGCCGTGTCGGGTTCCTCGTTACTGCGCTCCACAAACAGAGTCAAAAGCATTGCAACCGTCATAACGGGATAAGGAATAAACGTGCCCGTGTCTATCATACTGTACGCCTCGAAGCCCAAAAAAGACAACAGCGCAACCTGTGCAAAGGTGTTCCGACGTATTCTTTTGAAAACGATGCCGTAGCGGGCAATGTAAAAATAAAGGAATGCGGCGATGCCGACAAGTCCCGTGCTTCCGATAATCTGGAACAGAGTGGAATGGAACCAATAAAACTTGAAGAACGGCACGTCCTGCATAACGTAGTGATTGCCGTGAAAGCCCATTCCCGCGCCGAACAAAGGATTTTGCAAAAACATCTGCAAAGCCTCGGCGTACAGCTTATCTCTGCCCGATATGCCCGCATCCTGCTTGTTGACCAGCTTGACGATGATGCCGTTGATTGCGTCCATATTCGCAAAATATACCGCCGCAACCGCTATAACGGCAATCATAGTCGGAATTGCGATTTGCCATCTGTCTTTGCCTTTTACTTTTACAAACGCGTAAATTATCGTAATTACGCCCATTATCACGCCGAAAAGTATTCCGCCGCGGCTGAACGTCAAAACCGTAAACGCGAAATTCAGTACACCGAGTAGCGCGTAAAACCATTTGTGCCTTTGAGTGACCGCAAGATAAAACGCCATCGGCGACGCAAACAGCAATACGGTTGCAAGATTGTTATCTATAGACCAGCCCACGTCCACCACGGACGTGCTTCCCCAAGAGGAGAACGGCGGTTTGTTGACGGCATAAAAACCTATTATTTCAAGCCCTATGAGTATGCCGTACCAAGTAAGCAGTTTTGCCGCATATACCGAAAGTTTGCAATATTCGTTTCTGCCTCCGTAGTAGGCGAAGAAAAGATAAATAACGAGCACGAAAAATCCGAGCATAAGCGTATATCCGAGCGCGGAGGTGTAATGTTCGGTCGGAATAATTCCCAAACCTCCGAGCAACATTGCAAAGGCTATTGCGAGCTGCGGATAAAACATACGCGTGCGCGCTTTTTTAGGAGGGTACCAACATATATGGAATATCAGCGCGGCAACCAAAGGAATTGCGCCGATCGCGCTGTACGCATACGGCTCCACGGCGGGCTGAGAAATTATTGCAGGCGCAAACAACACCACAACCGCGAACGGCGTGATGTCGTCGAGTATAACAAGCGAAACCGCAATCAAAAGCGAACCGAGAACAAATCCGATAGCAGGCAGTTCCGTAATCCACGACACAAAACAAAGGAGTGCCGCCGCCGCAAGATACGCGTCGCTGTAATAAAACTTTTTCAACCAAATCGGGGTTTTATCAAGTAAATTCGCTATTTTAACTCTCATTTTATCCTCATTAAGCGATGAGCGCAAATCACATCGGTTTGCGGCTCAACGGCAGAATCGCTTTATACAATTAGAA
>DBFJGL010000078.1:0-16413 GCA_048394785.1 Christensenellales bacterium
CGAAAACCAAAGACAGTTACGCTTCCTATCTGTTCCACGAAGGGACGAATTATCAGGCGCATAAGATGTTTTCTCCCACGCCTGCGTTCGAGAACGGGACGGAAGGCTGGAGTTTTGCCGTGTGGGCTCCCAATGCCGCCGCGGTATCGGTTGTGGGCGATTTCAACGGCTGGGTTGTCGGCGCAAACGCTATGGAGAAGGGCGAGGACGGCGTTTGGAGCGCGTTCGTGCCCGGAGTAAAGCAGTACGACAATTACAAATACGCCGTCACGTCTACGACGGGCGCGACGGTGTTGAAGTGCGATCCTTACGGTCTGCATTTCGAAACCGCGCCTGCAAACGCGTCCAAGCTTTACGACATTTCGGGTTATCGGTGGAAGGACAGAAAATGGATGACGGAACGCGCCAATTACAACCCGTACGGCAGTCCTATGAATATTTACGAACTGCATTTCGGAAGCTGGCGCAGGTATCCCGACGGAAACTGTTACAATTACCGCGATATGGCGGACGAACTCATTCCCTACGTCAAGAAAATGGGGTACACGCACATTGAGCTTATGCCTCTCACCGAGTTCCCGTTCGAAGGTTCCTGGGGTTATCAGGTCACGGGTATGTTCGCGCCCACGTCGCGGTACGGCACTCCCAAAGACCTTATGGAGTTCATTGACCGCTGTCACCGCGCAGGTATAGGCGTAATTCTCGATTGGGTGCTCGCTCACTTCCCCAAAGACGAGCACGGACTCAGTCTGTTTGACGGCACTCCTCTTTACGAATACGAGGACAAGAACAAAGCCGAGCACAAGGAGTGGGGTACCAAGATTTACGATTTCGGCAAAAACGAGGTCAAGAGCTTTTTGATTTCGGCGGCGATGTTCTGGTTCGATATGTATCACATCGACGGGATACGCTGCGACGCGGTGGCGAGTATGCTTTATCTCGATTACGGCAAGCGCGACGGCGAGTGGACGGCGAATAAGTACGGCGGAAACCACAATCTCGAAGCAAAAGATTTCTTGAAACAGATGAATACGGCAGTGCTGTCCAAATATCACGGAGCGATTACCATCGCAGAGGAGTCGACGGCGTTCCCGATGATTACGAAACCTGCCTACGACGGCGGGCTCGGCTTTAATTTCAAATGGAATATGGGTTGGATGAACGACTGTTTGCATTACGTTTCTCTCGACCCGTTTTTCAGAAAGGACAATCACAATAATCTGACGTTTGCAATAACTTACGCGTATTCGGAGAATTACGTTTTGCCCATTTCTCACGACGAAGTGGTGCACGGCAAATGTTCTATGATAAACAAAATGCCCGGCGACTACGACCAGAAATTCGAGGGGCTCAAAGCGTTTTACGGGTTTATGACAGGGCACCCCGGCAAAAAACTCACCTTTATGGGCAACGAGTTTGCGCAGTTTATAGAGTGGAATTACGCGCAGGAGCTGGACTGGTTCCTGTTGGATTATCCGCGGCATCGCACTTTCCACAAGTTTATAAAGGATTTGAACGCGTTTTATCTCGAAAACAAGGCGTTGTGGCAGCTTGACTGCTCCTATGACGGGTTCAAATGGATTGTTGTGGACGACAGCGCGCAGAATATAGTGTCGTTTATAAGAAAGGCGGCGGACGGAGAATATGTTATCTGCGTGGTAAACTTCTCGCCCGTGGAAAGGCTCAAATACGTTATGGGCGTGCCCGAGAGCGGCAGTTATAAGGTGGAACTTACGTCCGCGCTCAAAAAATACGGCGGCGACGAGGAAAGAAGGCATACCTTCCGAGCCGTGGCAAAGCCGTCGCACGGTTATCCGTATTCCGTAAAACTGAATATACCCAAAAATTCCGTAATGTTTCTCAAACATATGGTTAAGGAGGAAAAATAATGAACAAATATGTCAAAAAAGATTGCCTTGCTATGCTGCTCGCAGGCGGTCAGGGCACGAGGTTGGGAGTGCTCACCAACGACGTCGCAAAACCTGCGGTGCCCTTCGGAGCGAAATACCGTATTATCGATTTTCCTCTGAGTAACTGTATTAACAGCGGTATAGACACGATAGGGGTGCTTACTCAGTACCGTCCGTTCGAACTGCACCAATACATAGGCAACGGTCAGCCCTGGGACTTGGACAGACTGAGCGGAGGCATTTTCGTACTTCCGCCCTTTATGCGCGCAAAGTCGGGCGAGTGGTACAAGGGCACGGCAAACGCAATCTATCAGAACATAGATTTTATCGATAACTATAATCCCGATTACGTGGTACTGCTGTCCGGCGACCATATCTACAAAATGGATTATCACAAGATGCTGCGCGCTCACAAGAAAAACAGGGCAGACTGTACCATCGCGGTGCTCGACGTGCCCATTCAGGAGGCGAGCCGCTTCGGCATAATGAACATCAGAGAGGACTACGAAATATACGAGTTCGAGGAAAAGCCCAAAAACCCCAAGAGCAACAAGGCGTCGATGGGCATATACATTTTCACTTGGAGTAAACTGCGCAAGTATCTTATTGACGACGAAAAGGACAAGACGTCGGACAACGACTTCGGCAAAAACATAATCCCCAAAATGTTAAAAGACGGACAGAGAATGTACGCGTATCAGTTTGAGGGATATTGGAAAGACGTAGGCACCATTTCTTCGCTGTGGGAAGCGAATATGGACATATTGAAGGGCGGCGAAGGCGGTCTTAACCTCGAAGACGACACCTGGAAAATATATGCGAGAAATATGGCGGAACCGCCTCACTACATCGCGGAAACGGGCAAGGTTCAGAACTGCCTTATCTCCGAGGGTACCGTGGTTGCGGGAACGGTCAAAGACAGCATAATTTCGCACTCCGTCACAATAGGCAAGGACGCCTATATCGAAGGCTCGATTATAATGCCGGGCGCGGTGATTGAGGAAGGCGCGGATATCAGATATTCCATAATAGGCTGGGAAGCGGTTGTCGGTAAAAACTCCATGGTGGGCGAAACCCTGCCCGAGTGCAAGCCCGGCGAATGGAAAATCAGCGTTATCGCTCCCAAATACGTTCTGCCCGAAAACAGCGTAGTCGGCGCAAACGAAATGATAGGATAAGGAGGAAGACTATGAAAAACCACACTATGAGCGTGCTTTTTGCGTCCGACGAGGACAGCCATCTTAACGACCTTACGTTGCATCGCACAACGGCGTCGTTGCCTTTCGGCGGCAGATATAGGCTTATCGACTTTGCTCTTTCAAACCTTGTCCACGCCAATATCACGACGATAGGCATAATTACGCGCAATAACTACAATTCGCTTATGGACCACATTCGTATGGGACGCGATTGGGATTTGAACAGAAAAAACAGCGGCATATCCATTTATCCGCCCTTTGTGTTCAACACGGCTCACGATGTATATAAAGGCAAAATCGAGGCGTTATACACCTTGCGCGGCTTTATGATGAACGCAAGCGAGGAATACGTCGTTATAGCCAACACTAATATCGCGTTCAACATCGATTTCGACGAGGTGGAGAAGTTCCACATCGAGCGCGGCGCGGACATCACGATGCTGACGTACAAAACGGACGATACCAACCCCAGAAAAGTCATTGTCAGCACCGATAAGAACAACCGCATTACGGATATGCGTTTCCCCGTTGCTTCGGACACGGGAGAACAGCTGTGCAATCTGAACATTTACTTCATAAAGAAAGATTTGCTCATTTCGTTGGTGGACAACGCCTATGCGCACGGCGCGTACGACTTTGAAAAGGATATTCTGCAAAAGAAGCTCGACGAGCTGTATATAATGAGCTACCGCGTTACCGAATACGTTGCGGTTATAGACAGAATACCCACTTATTTCAAGCACAGTATGAACTTGCTTGACAGCAAGGTGCGCGACGAACTGTTCTATAAACACTCGACCATTCTCACCAAAGTCAAGGACAGCGTGCCTGCCAAGTATAAGGAGGGCGCAAACGTCAAGAATTCAATTATAGCCGACGGTTGCGTAATCGACGGCACGGTGGAAAATTCGGTGCTGTTCAGAAGCGTCAAAGTGGGCAAGGGCGCGGTCATCAGAAACTCCATCATTATGGAGGACGGTATTATTATGGAAGGTGCCGAGCTCAACTACGCAATTACCGATAAAGACGTAATCATTCAGCCCGGGCGCAGACTGAGCGGATATGAAACATATCCTATGGTCGTGGTTAAAGGCAAGGTAATATAGCCTGAATTTGACATAATCACGCCTTTAAGTTAATAAAATGTAAGATAAACGCGGCATTGATAACATTGCCGCACGCGGCACAGCCGCACCCGTTTCGGAGGTTAATATGAAAATATTGTACGCAACATCAGAAGCCGCGCCGTTCGCGCGGTCGGGAGGACTCGGCGACGTAGCGGGCGCATTGCCCAAGACCCTTAACGACTTGGGAAACGACGCGCGCGTTGTTATGCCTTTTTATAAGGAAGAAATCAACTCGGCTTATATCGACGGAATGCGTTTTATAGGTTCCACGTTTGTTGACCTCAGTTGGCGCAGACAGTACTGCGGCGTGTATGAAGCGACATACAACAGCGTGAAGTACTACTTCATTGACAACGAGTATTATTTCAAACGCCGCGGACTTTACGGGCACTTCGACGACGGCGAAAGATTTGCGTTTTTCGCAAAAGCCATTCTCGAAATAATGCCGCTCATAGATTTTTATCCCGACGTGTTGCATTGCAACGATTGGCAGACTGCGCTTGCGCCCGTGTTCCTCGATGTGTTTTACCGTTTCTCTCAGGATTATCAGCACGTCAAGACGGTGTTTACCATTCACAACATCGAGTTTCAGGGCAAATACGGCAAGGAACTCATTACCGATATACTCGGACTGCCCGAGTGGGCGCACTCGCTTGTGCTCAACGACGACTGCGTGAATTTTATGAAGGGCGGCATAGAGTCGGCGCACGCGGTCACCACCGTAAGCAGGACGTATGCGGACGAAATTCTCGACCCGTATTATTCTTTCGGACTCGACGGGATACTGTCCGAGCGCAAATTCAAGCTTCACGGCGTGATCAACGGTATAGATATGGATAAGTATAATCCGAAAACCGACGACGCGCTGTTCAAGAACTATGATTTGAAAGGCATATCCAAAAAAACGCAGAACAAGAAGGCGCTTTGCGAACTCGTCAATCTCAATTACGACGAAAACCGTCCTATGATTGCAATGGTGACAAGACTCACCGAACAAAAGGGTATGGATTTGGTCGCCGCGGTAGTGGACGAGATTATGAAAGCGGACGTTCAAATGGTCGTGCTCGGCACGGGCGATTGGCGGTATGAAAATATGATAAAGGAAGCGGAGGGAAGATACCCCAATAAATTCCGCGCGATACTCGCGTTCTCCGGCGACTTGGCGTCCAAGATTTATGCGGGCGCGGATATGTTCCTTATGCCGTCAAAGTTCGAGCCTTGCGGGCTTAGCCAGCTCATTGCGATGAGATACGGCACGGTGCCTATCGTGCGCGAAACGGGCGGACTTAAAGATACGGTAGAAGCGTATAATCCCGTCGAGAAAACGGGCAAAGGCTTTACGTTCAAGTCATACAACGCCTATGATATGCTCGACGCGGTTTGGCGCGCCTACGCCGCGTTCTACGACAAAGACAATTGGAAGAAGGTCGTGTCCAACGATATGAAAGCGGATTTCGGCTGGACGAGAAGCGCGGAGCGTTATCTCGATATATACGCCGCGTTGTAAGGACGGTTTTATCGGGGCAATGTGCTGTTATCGCTTGCGTATTGTCCCGAAAACTGATATGTTATTGCAAATAATATACGGTTGACGATAGTTAATAGAGTATATAATATAAACAAGTATGAAAATCGCCTGACTGCGGCGATAATCAAGACGACCGACCGATGCGAATATATATCGGGGGTCTTGTACCGTCTTAACCGACGGGTATGAGCGCCTCAATACGTTTTAGGCGCAATGCGGAATAATATAAACATAATTCGCGACAAAAAAATAAAATACTAAGGTAAATAAAACTTTCTCCGTACGGGGGAGCGGGGGAGAAAGGAATTTGATATGGCTAAATATGAAATAACATCTAAGGAATTTGCGGCGCAGATGACCTCCAAACTCGCGGGGTTTTTCGGCGTCAAGCCCGAGGACGCTTCCAAAGCTCAGCTTTATCAGGCGACTTGCATGTGCGTGAGGGATTTGCTCACTCAAAAACGCATACACTTCAAGAAGATTGTGCGCGAAACCAACGCAAAACAAGTCTATTATATGTCGATGGAGTTCTTGCTGGGCAGGTCGCTCAGAAACCACCTGTATAATATGGGTATACTCGACAAAGTCACCTCGGCTGTCAAGAGTTTCGGCGCGGACATCGAAGATATTTATTCGTACGAACCTGACGCTGGTTTGGGCAACGGCGGACTCGGAAGACTTGCGGCGGCGTATATGGACGCGCTCACTTCGCAAGGATATGCGGCGAGCGGCTTTTCCATAATGTACGATTACGGCATTTTCAAGCAGGTAATCGTTGACGGCTGGCAGCTGGAACAACCCGACGATTGGCTTAAAATGGGCGGAGTGTGGCTTTCTCCGAGAATGGAAGAAGTCTACGAGATAAAGTTCGGCGGCAAGGTCGGGCAGGAGTGGACGGACGACGGTCTTAAAATTCATCACACCGATTACACGAGCGTGCTTGCCGTGCCTTACGATATGAACATCTCCGGTTATGACACCGACGCCGTCAACCGCATAAGATTGTGGTCGTCCAAGGCTCCCGTCGATTTCGATATGACGGCGTTCAGCCGCGGCGAATACGTTAAGGCTATGGCGCAGAAAGCAATGGCGGAGTCAATCAGCAAGGTGCTTTATCCTGCCGACGACCATTTGGAAGGCAAATCTCTAAGACTCAAACAGCAGTATTTCTTTGTGTCCGCTTCCATTCAAAGCATACTGAAACGGCACTTAAAGACCAACAAATCGCTTGATAATCTTGCCGATTGCGTGGCAATTCACATAAACGACACACACCCGACGCTGTGCATTCCCGAGCTTATGCGTCTGCTTCTCGACGAATACGGTATGAGTTGGGACAAGGCGTGGGATATTACAACAAACGTGATTTCCTACACCAACCACACCGTTATGGCGGAGGCTCTCGAAAAATGGCCGCAAGACCTTTTTGCAAGCTTGCTGCCGCGCATATTCCAGATTGTACGCGAGATAAATCAGCGTTTCTGCGACGAGCTTTGGAACTTCTATCCCAACGGGTGGGACACAGTCACTCACAACGCGGTGCTCGGCGACGGACAGGTGCGTATGGCAAATCTCTGCCTTGCGACGTCCCACACAATCAACGGCGTAAGCGCGCTTCACTCCGATATTCTCAAAAAAGACGTTTTCCGCGATTACTGCAATATGCATCCCGAGAAGTTTACCAACGTCACCAACGGCATCACTCACCGCCGCTGGGTTGCGGAGGCGAACCCCGGTCTTGCAAATCTTATCACCGAGCTTATCGGCGATAAGTGGCTTAAAGACGCGGACGCGCTCAAAGACTTGCAAAGATATATGGGCGACAAGAGCGTGCTTGACAGACTTGCTCAAATCAAACTCGACAACAAGCGCGCGCTCGCGGCGTATATAGCCAAGGAAAACAACGTCGTAATAGACGCAGAGTCTATTTTCGACGTGCAGGTCAAGCGTTTGCACGAGTATAAGCGTCAGCTGCTCAACGCGCTCAATATCCTCGATATGTATTTCCGTATAAAGGAAAACCCGTCAATCGACATTCAGCCGCGCACCTTTATTTTCGGCGCAAAGGCGGCAAGCGCGTATTTTATGGCAAAGCAGATTATCCGCTTCATATGCGCGCTCGGCAAGCTGGTAAACAACGACCCCGACATCAAGGGCAGAATAAAAGTTGTTTTCCTTGAAAATTACAGAGTATCGCTTGCCGAAATGATTATGCCTGCCGCCGAGGTCAGCGAACAGATTTCGCTTGCGGGCAAAGAGGCGAGCGGCACGGGCAATATGAAGTTTATGATTAACGGCGCGCTGACGATAGGCACTATGGACGGCGCTAACGTGGAAATTCACGAGGAAGTCGGCGACGAAAATATTTTCCTGTTCGGCTTGCTCGCAAACGAGGTCGAGGATATGTGGCGCAACGGCTACAATCCCACTCACTATTATCAGACCGACGCGAGAATAAAACGGCTCATAGACACGTTGCGTTCGGGCATAGGCGGAGTCACGTTCCCGGAAATTGCGGACAGCCTTACCATAGGCAGAGGCGGCACTCCCGACGGATATATGGTTCTTGCCGATTTCAAGTCCTATTCCGAGGCGCAGGACAGAGTGAACGCGACCTATATGGATAAGGACAGATGGAACAGAATGTCGCTTGTCAACATTGCCAAGGCAGGGTTCTTTGCCGCGGACAGAGCGGTAAAAGAATATGCCGACAGGATATGGGCGTTGAAGCCGATTATCTGAAATGTATAATCCGCTCGAACACAAGAAACCGTACGGAGCGAGTGCCGTCGGCAAGCGCACCGATATAAAATTTCCGCTTGACACCCGATTGGGTGTCAAGCGCGTTTATATTGTTTTGCGCAAGGACGGCGACGTCAGACGGTTGGAGTTGGAACGCGTCTGCGGAAAACAAGAGGACGTTTTTCAAATTTCGTTCATTCCCGATACGGCGGGGATATGGAATTATCGTTTTGAAGGGGAGTATGCCGACGGAACGCTTTGCTTTTTCGGAAGGGGCGACGACGGCTGCGCCGTCAAACAGGATTGGCTGCCCGAATGGCAGTTAACCGTATCGGAAACAGATTATAAAACCCCGAATTGGGCAAAAGACGGAATAATTTATCATATATTCGCAGACAGATTTTGCAGGGTTGAGGACGGCGTTCGTCCCGTTAAAGGCAGCTTTCACGAAAATTGGGAGGAGTTGCCCGATATAGCCCGCGAGGGAGAAGATTACAGAGCCGACGACTTTTTCGGAGGCAACATCAAGGGCATTATATCCAAACTCGATTATCTCGCGTCGCTTAACGTAAGCATAATTTATCTTTCGCCCGTGTTTCAGTCCTTTTCAAATCATCGCTACGACACAGGCGATTATCTGAGCATTGACGGGCTGTTCGGCACGGAAGAAGAATTTGCTCGGCTCGTATCGTCCGCCGCGGAAAGAGGAATGAAAGTCATTCTGGACGGAGTGTTCAACCACACGGGCGCGGACAGCATTTATTTCAACAAATTCGGCACTTATCCGTCTCTCGGCGCGTACCAAAGCAAGCAATCGCCTTATTACGATTGGTATTATTTTGACGAATTTCCCGACAGCTATGCCTGTTGGTGGGGTTCTACCGTCGTTCCCACCGTCAATAAAGACGCCGACGGCTACAAGCAGTTGATTTTGGGACGGGACGGAGTGCTCGAAAAATGGGGGCGAACGGGAGTGTCCGGTTGGCGGTTGGACGTCGTAGACGAATTACCCGTGGATTTTACGACGGAACTATGCGGTAAAATCAAAAGCATAAATCCCGAAGCGCTGATTATCGGCGAAGTGTGGGAGGACGCGTCTACGAAAGTGAGTTACGGCGAGCTGCGCCCGTATTTTATGGGCAGACAGCTTGACGGGGTTATGAATTATCCTTTCAAAGAGGCGGTTTTGTCCTATGCGTCGAGCGGAGACGACAAGGCTTTTGAAGCGGCGGTAATTCCCATACTTGAAAATTATCCGATGCAGAGCCTTGCCGTGTGTATGAATTTGATAGGTTCGCACGATACCGTCCGCGCGCTTACCGCACTGTCCGGAGCGTCTGCGCCTGCCGAAAAGGTAAAAAGGCGCACGTTCTCATTGTCCGACGAGGAGAAGCGGGTTGCGACTGCGCGGCTTAAAATCGCGACCGTACTTCAATATACTCTGCCGGGCGTGCCTGCGGTTTATTACGGCGACGAGGCGGGCGCGCAGGGGTGGGAAGACCCTCTCAACCGCGCTACTTATCCTTGGGGGCGTGAAGATTCGGACATTTTGGAGCATTATCGTGCTTTGGGAGATGTTCGCGCGCGTTATAAGGAGATGTTGCACGGCGAAACCTTTATCAAAACCGTCGACGGCGCGGTCACGGTAATCAGAAAATCGGAGGAGGGCAGCCTGTACGCCGTCGTAAACGCCTCCGACAAAGACGTTTTTATTTCTTATGACGTTGTTCCGAAAGGAGCGGAATTTGTGTTCGGAGCGGCAGAAGACCGCAGTCGAAACGTCAATCCGTCTGAGTTTTCGGTTTTTGTACTTGTGTAAAATATATGTAAAATAATATTTAATAAGGTACAAATTTGCGTTTGCATCTTTACACCTCGGGCACTGTTAGTATATAATCTTTATGTAATTTTGCGATAAAACACAGCGCAAAATAGTTGAGGAGAAGATTATGCGAAAAAAAGCCGCCGCGGCACCCGTCATCGATGAAGGCGGACAAAAGCCGTTGAAGCTCGATTACGGACAGACCTTTAAGGTCGGATTTGCGTTTGCGATTGTAATGATTTTCTGGACAGCCTACGACTTTGTAGTGCCTCTTTTATTGGAGGACGTCTACGGTTTGTCCAACACCGTTCGCGGACTGATAATGGGACTTGACAACCTGCTGTCGTTGTTTATGCTGCCGCTGTTCGGAAAACTGTCGGACAATGCGCACGGAAAATTGGTTAAAAAGTTCGGCAGAAGAACGCCGTTTATCGTCATTGGCACGATAGCGTCCGTCGTTCTTATGATTTTCGTGCCCGTTTCCACGCTCAAACAACAGCAGAAGGCAAGCGAGTATACCGCGAGCATTCAGGCGCAGCTCAATGACGACGCCTTTATGCAGAGCACTCTCGAAAGTTGGTACACGAATGCCGAAAGCGGAGTTGAAGGAAGCAAGAATTTCTGCGACATCGCTTATCTCAATATGAACGGCCTTGACAAAACGGACTTTATCTCAATTCGTTTTGATAAAAATTTCGTGTCCAAAAAGGCGTTCCTGAATATGATAGGCGCCGAAACATACACCTATAACGGCGAGGAGGTATCGCTCGACGCCTCTCTTCCCGAGGGAGTTTCGGCTTACGATTGGAATGACGACGGCAAGCTGACCTATGCCGATATCAAGGAAGGCAACTCAAATTATAACAAATACGTTGCGTCGGGAATGAGCAACTACATCAGCGACCAGATTTACAGCCGCTTCACCAATACGTCGGAAGGACACAAGAGTCTTGCCGTGTATATGGTAATTCTCTTGCTTGTGCTGATAGCAATGGCGACGTTCCGCTCTCCCGCGGTCGCGCTTATGCCCGACGTTACGCCCAAGCCTCTCCGCTCGCAGGCAAACGCGGTTATCAATCTGTGCGGCGGTATCGGCGGCGCCATAGCGTTCCTCATATATACCGTGGTGCTGTTCGGCGAGAGATTGGAAAACTACGTGATTATATTCGGCTCGGTAGCGGCAGGTATGTTATTGTTGCTTGCAGGCTTCCTTGCCCTTGTAAAAGAGAAGAAACTCGTTAAGCGCTGTCACGAAATCTGCGAAGAATACGGCATAACGGACGAAGACGAAAAAGCGGCGGAGAGCGAACTCAACGAAACCGTGCTCGCCGACGCGGCGGCAGGCGTTGAGGAAATAGTCGGCGGAGGAGCGGAAGCGCCCGTTATCGCAGACGAAACGCTGGAGTTTGCAAAAGCGAAGACGGCAAAACGCCGTACTCCCAAAGAGTGGTGGGGCGAAAAGTCAGTCGAAGAAAAGGCAAAACTCCGCAGTTTCGTACTCATTCTCGCGTCGATATTTATGTGGTTTATGGGCTATAACGCGGTGTCGTCGAGTTTGTCCATTTACACCACCAAGGCGCTCAATATAGGCGCAGGCATTGCGTCCATAATTTCCGGCGTAAGTATGGGCATCAGCGCAATCGCGTTTATTCCCGTCGGCTATATGGCGGCAAAACTCGGCAGACGCAAGACGGTTATGATTGGTCTTGCAATGGCTGTTGTGTCCTTCCTGCTCATCTTTGCGTTCGTAAAGCCCGACGACCAGGTTATCATTCCGACAGTGCTGTTTACGTTATTCTATCTGATTGCAGGCTTCGGACTCATCATAATAAACGTCAACACTCTGCCTATGGTAGTCGAGCTCTCCACCGAGCAGACGGTAGGACAATACACGGGTTATTATTATGTGGCGACGATGTCCGCACAGGCAATCACCCCTATGTTTGCAGGTCTTGTTATGGACTACATCTCTTATAAGGGACTGTTCGTTTACAGCGCGATATTCATTGCGCTTGCGATAGTGTTTATGTTGTTCGTCCGCCACGGCGACAGCAAGCCCGTAGGCAAGGGCAAGAAACTCACCAAAGAAGAAAAGCGTCAAATCAGACTTGACAGTATGGGCGACGCGGACTAAGCGGTTATACTCGCCCGTGTGCGGCGCAAAAAAACAAAACAACAATAGGCTTATTTATGAACTTAAAAACTCCGCGCAACGCGCGGAGTTTTTTATCGAATATTCATTGTATTTGTCGGCGCAGTGAGTTTGATACAAGCCGACTCGTACGCGGTTTATTTTACGCTTCGTTTTGCGCCCACAGCAGTACGGGGAACCCGTCGTTCAATCCGTCCGAGCTTGTCCAGGTACCGGACACTTTGCCGTCTTTTTCGGTTTTTACGTCAAAGCCGAGGGTTACTTTCAAAAATCCGTTCGACGCGGTATCGCAGAGGTTTTCGCGAGTTGTCGCCGCGCCGCCGTCGTTTACGGGGAAATTAGCCGTTGCGTCATCGCCTTCGCCCGTTACGGCGTATGCCTCTCCGTTACGCGTAATTTTTACGCTGTCGAGATAGTAGACGGTTTTATCTATTTCTGCCGTTCCGCCTGCTATATATCCCATATTTACGTTATCGGTAAGATTTTCGGGGACGGTTATGGCTACGGCAACCGCCGAGAAGGAGTTTTTCAGGGTGGCGCTTGCATTAACGCTGCCGAACAGACCGCCCGCGTAAAGTTTTCCGCTTGTTATTTTTGCGTTAATACTGCCTTTCGCATAGGAGTGCTCGGTGTTGCCTCTGCCGCCGCCGTAGCTTTTGGTTTCGCCCGCAATGCCGCCCGCATAGGCGTATCCGCCGTTTACGAGCATATTTATGTTTACAATAGCGTATGAGTCGCTGATTTTGCCGTTGTGCGAGCCTGCAATGCCGCCGACGTAAGCGTAACCTTGCGCGTATTTATCTTGACTGCCGACGGTAATCGCCGTATTGCCGAAGCATTTGTCAACAAGCGTGCCGTTCAATTCTCCCGCAAGACCGCCTGCGTAGAGTTTTGCGGCGGATTTTTCTATATCCGACGAAATGACGGTGTCAAACTCGCACTCAGAAATCGAACCGCCCGTTGCCTGTCCGACAATTCCTCCGACATAACCGACGCCGCCTTGTACGGTGACGGACATATTGCCGCTCGCTTTGCAGCCTTTGAGCGAACCGCTTACGAGTTCGCCGACCAAGCCGCCTATCGCGCACTTATTCGCGCTTACCGTTACGGACATAGCAGTGCTCTGATTTCCGTAAACGACGGTGCAGTCGGTAATAGTTCCGCCCTGCATTTTCGCGGCGACGGCTCCGAACACGATGTTGCCTGTTATGCCTTGATTGAATGCAACCGATTTTACGTTTACGTTTGCGATTTCGCCGTTATTTACTGCCGCCGCACAGCCTGCATACAGCGTGCTCTGCGCCGACTCGGGTACGGAGAAAGTTATATTGAGGTCGACGTTGCGAATGATGCCTTCGTTTACGCCGATAATTCCCGCATAGTTGTTGGCAGGGGAGATGTTTGCCGTCACAACGCAGTTTTTGTCGTTGATTTTGCCGTCCAAAATGCCCTTAAAAGCAAAGCCGCTGTGGAAGGCGGGGTTCAACTCGGTTGTTCCGAAATTGAGATTTATTTGTTCGACGGCAAACGTTATACGGGCGTACTGCAATTCTTCCGCTTTCGCCATCGCGTCGTCGTAGTCTTTTTGCTTTTCCGCTAAGTTTGCTTTCAGTTTTTCGCTGTCGGGATTTGCTTCAAGTTCTTCTTTCGCGTCTTCCAAATCAGCCAAAGCGTCGTTGAGTGCTTTTGAAACGGTGCCTATTTCGTCGCGAAGGTCATTCCAATCCTGAGCGTTGCTTATAGTTATCGATTTATACCATTTCGCATAGAGTTTCACCGTTGCCGCCACGAATATGCCCGAATCGATCGTATCGGGATTTTCTACGTTTTCGCCGTCAAAAATCCATTCTTTTCTTTCAACGGTTACGTTGCCGTCCTCATCGGTTTTTTCCACAACCGAATACCAATATGCGAAAGCATAACCGTCTTTTGCAGGCGCGGCGGAGGGTGCGGTAAGGGTGGAGTTGGGTTTGACGCTCTGAGTTTCAAAAGGCGAAGAAGAATTTTCGTCGGTATGATATTCCACGGTGACGTCGGGCAGGCAGACGTCGTACATCGCGAAGACCTGCAAGCCGTGAAGATATTGATATTTTGCGAGCGCGGTTGCCTTTTCGTCGTCTTTTGCCACCTGTTTGCTAAGCATAACGGGCGCAAGGTCGCCGTCCTTCATTGCCGAATCAAACTTTTCTTGCGTGTAGACGGCGTTGCCGTCCTCATCGTAAATGTTTACGGGGTTGCCGTCTTTATCGGTATAGTAATACCAATACATAAACACGGGCTTATCCTCCGTACCCGTTACGACGGGAATGGGGAAGGAGTCTTCCGAACTGTCGTATGTCGACTTAACCGCAGTGTTTTCGGGAAGCGACGCGGTAATTTGCGAGTGTGCTGTACCGCACAGCAAATCGTCGTGCAGATAATGTGTGTGAGTATATTCGTCGGCTTTGAATACGGCTGTCAGCGTGGTATTTCCGGTGATTGTATCCGTTGCGAAGTTAAATTCTTTGCCCGCTCTTGCCCAATATTGAAACGTATAGCCCGTTTTATGCAATCTGGACGTATCGGGCGCGGTAACCTTGCCGTTGTGTTTGACTGTTTGCGAAGGGATTTCCAACCTCGTCGTAGTGTCGAATTTGACCGTATATTCCGCTCCGTCGAAATCGGTGTTCGGTTTATCGTCCGTGCCCGTGCCGGGGTTGTCCGGGTTGCACGCGACAAGCGCAAACGTCAGGGTCAGGGCAAGCACAATCAAAAGTATGAGCGACAGCTTGTTTTTCATAGGTGTTCTCCGTTACTGTTATACGGCGCGCCGCGCCGCGGAATGAATTTTGTTTTGAGTACCGTTTTTCGATTATCATAAATTAGTTTACATAAAATTGCTTAATTTATAATTAACCGCGATATATTTATACATATACTATTATATTATCGTATACCAAATAAGGCAAGCACCAATTTATTGTAAAAGGGCGGAAGCGATACGTTTGCCTTTTATCTTCAACGGTGGTATAATCAAAAAAAATGCAAGGAGAATTATGTCCGCATACGATATAGAACTCGTCGGCAAGATAGGTTCGATGGCTCTCATCGACAACGCTTACCGCGATATGAATTACAATATAATAGCGCGTCTTTCGCGCGAACTGCGCCCGGGTTACGTTTGGGTGACTTCGGGAGCGGTTGAAATAGGCAAGCTCGATTACGTGAAGCGAAACGGCAGAGAACTTGACGGTACCGACGAGGAAAACAAGACGGATTACGCGGCGCAGGGGCAGTCGGTGCTTATGCAGACTTATCGGCAGTTTATCGACAGCCGATACAGCGTGCGCCAGATATTGGTTGAGCATCACCATTTCAACGACGAAGAAAAGCGCAAACATCTTTTTGAAATGTTGGTGCGCTGTCCCAAACAGAACGCGGTGCCCATCGTCAACTATAACGATGCCGTAAGCTACGAGGAAAACCGCAAGACGGAAATAAGCCGCATAAAGGCGAGAGGCGGCAGGGCAATCGAGTGCGTGGATAACGACGAAACCGCAAGCCAGATTGCCTGCCTCGTAAAAAGCCGCAGACTGCTTATCCTTTCTACCACCGACGGCATTCTGAGCGACCCGAAGGACGAAAAAACGCTTGTCGAAAGAGTATCGGGCAAAGATGTTTATGAACTGATCGAGAACGTCGAGGAACTTCAAAAGCATTGCAAAGGAGCGTCGAGAGCGGGTGCGCACGGAGCGTGGGCAAAGCTCGAATATATAAAAGAGCCGTTGAAACAGGGGACCGAAGTTATAATATCGAGCAGCCGGTACAGCATAAAAGATATTCTCGACGGCAATGCGAAATGCACTAAAATAGGACTTTAACGGGCGAAAATGCCGTATAAACACAGTTTTAATTAAAAATCGGTTATATTTCTATAACCGATTTTTATATTTA
>DBFJGL010000079.1:0-4232 GCA_048394785.1 Christensenellales bacterium
TATACAAATAACTATAAGTTTATATCCAGAGGCGGTGATTCCGGTACACACAAAGCAGAAATAAAGTTGTGGCCGCAGACTATGGCGGATTTATGG
Source organism: Christensenellales bacterium (assembly GCA_048394785.1). Lineage (GTDB taxonomy): Bacteria > Bacillota > Clostridia > Christensenellales > CAG-917 > DBFJGL01. Next base: position 97 of record DBFJGL010000079.1, read on the forward strand.
GAAGGAGATAAAATCACAACCAATCCGGAAGATATTCCCGCAAGCATTGCTTACAATGAAGATGACAATCCAAATGGTTTTTATGTTGCGGCAGGACAAGGTATGGGCGGATGCCTTACCATGGCGAATGAAATGAGGGGATACGTGCTTACGGATAAAGCGACATTCCTGTCTTTTAAGAACGATAAGGACGGAGATAAACTTCCCAACTTAAAAATCGTATATGAAGAAGACAAAGATTTGATGAATGTATATTCTATGCTCGCGGTTAAAGCCGACGCTCCGTTCGTATCGTCGATTGACGGTTCACCGCTTCCCGAAGGTACTGTTAAAATCGATACTGCGGCGGCAGACGTATTCGTCAAATGGATGACGGGAGAACACGCTAAAGCGTTAATCAATTTTTACGGCACGACGCAATACGGAGAATCGCTCTTTACGCTCGGTGACGGAACAAACGCGTAAAATTTAATGCAAACAGCTTGGAACAAGGCGTTAGAATTGATGTCGTCGCACAACGCTATGCTCTCAAGCATAGTGGACACGACACTACATATGGCATTCACAAGTTCGGCTATTGCTTTGTTGCTCGGAGTAGCAATCGGACTTGTGATTGCATATAATGAATTCCCTTTTAAGCGCGCGGTAGTAGTTGTACTACGCGCGCTTATGGGTTTGCCGCCCGTTGTTGTAGGCATTGTCATTTATATTTTATTTTCGGGAACGGGACCTTTCGGAAAACTCGGGTTGATATATTCGGTTGAACTTATGATTATCGCGCAGATTGTTTTAATTACGCCGATTGTTGCAGGTATGACCGAAACATCGGTCACACCCGTTATTGAAAGGGTGCGCCCCACTCTCAAAGGAATGCATGCAGGCGGTGCAAAATCTTTGGGAATTACAATATTCGAGAGCAAATATCAACTTGTCGCGGTGTATTTGTTTGCGTTTGCCCGTGCGATTTCCGAAGTCGGAGCAATACAAATAGTCGGCGGCAATATACTATATAAGACGAGGGTTATGACAACCGCAATCGCACTCAATTACAATACGGGCGATTTTTCTATGGCGGTTGCACTTGGTTTTATATTGTTGCTTATCGCTTTAAGCGTAAACATTGTTGCAGGCATTTTGCAAATGAGTACATCTCCGAAAAGAAAACTAAAATGGAAATTACGGTTAAAAAAATCTACGGCGACAAAATAGTGCTCGATGTTGAGAGGCTTATATTCGAAAGCGGTAAGCGATATGCGCTTATCGGTGCGAACGGTTGCGGAAAAACCACGCTTTTGCAAATTATAGGAGGTATAGTTAAAGCAGACATTTTCAAAAATGATTTGCAAAAGCATACGAGAGCGTGTTATATGCCTCAGAGCAGCATTGGTTTTTCAATGTCAGTCAAAAACAATATTCTGCTCGGGCTTTCGGCGACGGAGCGAAAGCAATGTAAAGGCCGCGCGGTGTCGCTCGCGAATGCGCTAAATCTTAAATCGTTAATGCGCAAGAATGCGGCTCGTCTGTCGGGCGGCGAAACACAGAGGGTAGCGTTGGCGCGAAGCCTTGTTTCGGAATGTGATTTATTATTGCTCGACGAACCGACGGCGTCTATGGACGTAAACTCGGCTATGGCGGCGGAGGAAGTTATTTTGGAATATGCAGAGAGAACAAACAGTACGTTGATATTTGCGTCGCATTCTTTCGGGCAGGTGCAGAGGCTTGCCGACGAAGTGATTTTTATGCACGAGGGAAAGATTGTAGAGCGAGGAATTGCCTCCGAACTGCTCAATTATCCCAAAACCGCAGAAGCAAAAAGATTCTTGGATTTTTTGCGCAATAAATAAGTGTTCAACTATGATTTAAGTGCATTTGCATATTTAGTATTTTTATCTATTCAGCAATCACTTCTATTTTATCGCCGGCTTTTATTATGCCGCCTTTTAACACTTTGGTGAAGATGCCTTCTTTGGGCATTACGCATATCCCCACGGTACGCGCGATTTCGCAACCGTCTGCGGCGTGGCATTTTTTGCCTATCTGAGTGACTTCGTGCAGCGTTTCGCCTATTATAAGACGGGTGCCGACGGGCAGAGTATAAAGTTCTATGCCCTCTGTTGTGATGTTTTCAGCAAATTTGCCTTCACACAGTCCCTTAACCCCCATTTTGCGCATTTTGTCCACGCTCTCCTCGGCAAGCAGACTTATCTGCCGTATGCCGGGACCTGCGTGCGCGTCGCCGAGAATACCGAAATCCTCTTTGAGTTCGGCAAATGCGACGGGGTGCTTAATCTGACCTTTCCTTTCGCTGACGTTCACGGCTTTGACCGTGCCGCAAATAGTTTTGTTCATACGTTTGACGGAGCGCGGTAAAGCCCCGATTTCCCTCCCGATTTTTCAAGCAGTCTTATGTTGCCGATGACCATACCTCTGTCCATTGCTTTCGCCATATCGTAAATGGTAATCAAAGCGGCGGAAACGGCGGTAATAGCCTCCATTTCCACACCCGTCTTTGCGGTTGCCGCAGTCGTTGCGTTGACTACGACCGACCGCTCCTTGATTTCAAACGACACGTCGCAGCCGTCGAGCGGAACGTTGTGGCACATCGGAATGAGTTCGTACGTCTTTTTTGCGGCGCATATCGCGGCAATTTTTGCGGTTGCGAGAACGTCGCCCTTTTTTATTCCTCCGTTTACGATTGCCGAGAGGGTAGCGGCGCTCATACTTATTTCTCCGCGCGCCGTGGCTTTTCTCGCCGTGATTTGTTTTTCGCCGACGTCCACCATTTTGGGCAGACCGTCGCTTCCTATATGCGTGAGATTATCGCTCATTTCAACCTCCTATTCCGTTCATAGATTTATGTTGATATTTGCCTTCTTTTAGCCTATGGCAGGCAGGCTTGTTTTGTACGGCTTCGAGTATGGCTTTTTCAAGAGCGGACTCATCTTCCAAGTAGGGCTTTAACGCCGTTTTTTCGTCGGAGTGCAAACAGGGCATAAGTTCGCCGCGGCAGGTTACGCGAATGCGATTGCAGGAGGAACAGAACGCGTGCGATAGCGAGGATATTACGCCGAACTCGACGCCGTCGAGTTCGCATATCCGCGCCGTGCCGTCCGCCTTGTCGGTTACGCGCGCCGAAGGGAAGTCTTTGAAGATGTTGTCCGTGCTTGCGCCGAACTCGTCGTAGCAGTCCTTGCAGACGGGGAAGGGCATAAGTTCGATATATCTGAACTGCGCGCCGACTTCCTTTGCAAATCGGAGAAAGCGCGGCAAGTCCTTATCGTTGAATCCGCGCATATAAACCGCGTTGATTTTGAGTGAAAACCCCATATCTGCGGCGGCGCGTACGGAGCGTATGACGGGTTCTATATCGCCCGTTCTGCTCATATATGCGTATTTGTCTTTGTCAAGCGTATCGAGGCTTACGTTTATTGCGGCGACGCCTGCGTCTTTTAAGACGGACAGGTGCTCTTTAAGGCGCGTGCCGTTTGTGGTGACGGCAAGCGATTTCAGGTCAAGAGTGCCGAGTTTTTGAAAAATAAGGTCGGCGTTTTTCCGCGCAAACGGTTCGCCGCCCGTCACTCGAATTTTATCAATACCGAGTTTAACCGCCGTTTTTGCTATGATAAACAGCTGTTCAAGCGACAATATGTCGGAATGCCCGACTTTGTCCACGCCGCTTTCGGGCATACAGTATCGGCAGCGCAAATCGCATAAATCGGTGAGCGACAATCTCAGATAATTTATGTTTCTGCCGAAAGAGTCCTGCATATCAGCCGCCTATAATCGTCACGGAGCCTATGCCGTCGTCGGTGTATCCTCCGAGTTGGTCAAGCCGCTCGCGGAAGAAATCGCTTTTGATAAGGGCAATGAAACGCTGTACGCGCTCGTCGTCGAGTCTGTCGGCGGAGGTCAGAAAATCATAACTTTCGCTTGCCACGGGAATGAAATCCATATTCATCGCGCGAGCCGCCGACAACACTCCGAGCCCTGCGTCCGCAGCGTGGCTGTCCACCGCCACCGCTACGGCAAGATGGGTGTTGTATTCTTTTTCGTAGCCGAGAATATCGGCGGGGGAGATACCCGCGGATTTCAGCTTGTAGTCAAGCAGAATGCGCGTACCCGAACCGCGCTGACGG
>DBFJGL010000080.1:0-11643 GCA_048394785.1 Christensenellales bacterium
GAATATTACCATATAGCTTATTAAAATACAAGCGGAAATATAAATTACGGGGTTGCGGAGATTGCTCGCGCACTTGCGCGGGCAAATAAAAATTACCGTTACACTGCCGATAAATTTAACGATTGGGAGCAATATCGCTCAACTCGTAACCCTTTTTTTCGGACGTGCCGTATTGTCTCTTAAAATTTTCTTCGTTTTTCGCAAGATAGCGACGGTACAGTTCTTCGCTGTCCATTCCGAAACGGTTGCACATTCCGACAAAGAAATGCAAGATGTCCACAAGCTCCTCTCTGACGTTATCCACAGACACTTCCTTGGGGTTTTTCCACCACTTGAAATTGACCTCGGCAATAAGTTCGGCAAGTTCGCTCAACATTGCGAGCGTCTGCTTTTGTATCCACTGCTCGGGAGTGACGTCCTGCAACCCTCTGTTTTTGATTACGTCTTGGTCGAACTTCTCCTGCATACGGAAAATTACGTCGAGTTTATCAAGTCCTCCGAACTCGTCCGCATCAAAAAAATCAGTCTTTATTCCGCCGTCTTTTGTATCCATATTATACCTCAAAAACTATGTTTTTCCGTGACTAAATCTCTTTTTTCAGCACTTTGAGCATATCTTTGCCGCGCGTCTTCGCCACCATACTGCACGACGCCCTGCCGCAGTCGAACACTTCTTTCGCGACATCGCACACGTCCTCTACCGTCAGCGCGTCTATCTCCTCTATGCGTCCGTCGATGTCGTAAAGTCCGCCCGTCTGAACCGCGTGTCTGCCGAACGCTCTCATCATAGATGACGTACTTTCCTGCCCGAGAACCATAGACGTTTTAAGCTGTTCCTTCCCCTTTTTCAACTCGTCCTCGGTTATGCCGCAATCGATAACCGTGTCTATCTCCGCGCGTATCGCCCTCACCGCCTCCTCGGCGTTCTCGGGAGAGGTCGCGGTATAAATTATAAACGCTCCGTTGTTTTCATAGGTGGACGGGTATCCCACTATCGTATAACAGAGTCCAAGCTTTTCGCGCACGCCCTGAAAAAGTCTTGACGACATCTCCATGCCGAAAATCGCGGCGAGCAGCTGCACCGCCATACTCTTTTTGTGCCCGTAGCCGTAACTCGGAAAAGCGACGGCAAGGTGCGCCTGTTCAATCTCCTTCTTTCTGAACGCGAACGCACTTCTCGTTTCGGCGGGAGATACAGCCTCTCTCGCCGTTTGCTCGTCTTGCCCGAAACAGGATGCGAAATATTTTTCCGCAATCCCGACGGCGTCCGCTTCCGAAATGTTTCCCGCAACAGAAAGCACGGTATTCGCCGCGGTATAGTGCTTGTCTTTATACTCTCTCAGCGTATCCGCATTGAAACGGCGCAGCGTTCCCTTTGTTCCGAGTATGGGTTTTTCGAGAGGATGTCCTTCGAAGAACGCGGAAGCGAGTTCTTCAAGACATATATCGTCGGGGGTATCTTCGCTTTCGTTGATTTCCTCAACCACAACTTTTTTTTCCCGTGCGAGTTCTTTGTCGTCGAATGCCGGATTGAAATATATATCGGACAGAACTTCCGCGCACTTTTCTGCGTTTACGTCCAAAGACACGGTATAAAAACAAGTATAGCTTTTTGTGGTAAACGCGTTTATCTGCGCGCCCAGACTGTCGATTTCGTTGACTATGTCAAACGCGCTCCTCGTCGAAGTGCCTTTGAACGCCATATGCTCTATAAAGTGGGAAATGCCGGACAATTCGCGCGGCTCGGTGACGGAACCCGCACCTGCAAACACGCCTATCGCAACCGAACGCACGGCGGTGTTTTGCACAAGCACAAGGTTCATACCGTTATCAAAACGAATGATTTTTTGCATACCGTTATTATAACACATACTCGGGGTATCGTAAACATATTTTATATTATGAAAGAGAAGGGTTTCAGGTTGGTAACCGCAAATATAGTCATAGCCGCAGTGCTCGTTCTCGCGCTGTCCGCGGCACTCGTTCTCACCCTGCCGAAAGAAGAAGAAAGCGTCTGGGTTAACGTAATCGACAGCGGCAATAAACAAGGCGAAAGCGTGAGTTTTATGTTTAACGTCTATCAAAATACCGACGAAGTTCTCGAAATTGCGCAAATATTCAAGAATTACGGTATGAACGCTACGTTTTTTGTGGGAGGCAGTTGGGTAAACAACAACGCGGACGCTTTGATAAAACTGTCCGCCGACGGCTTCGAAATCGGAAATCACGGCTATCTCCACCGCGACCACGCAAAGCTCAGCGAAGAACAGAACAGAGCCGAAATAGAAATCACCGAGCGGCTGATTGCCGCCACTCTCAACCATTTGTATTCCGACAACGGTGGTTATGCGTCGTCCATGCTGTTTGCGCCTCCGTCGGGCAGTTACGGCAAGAATATGTTTGCCGTGTGCGAAAAGCTGAATATGAAAGTAATTATGTGGACGCGAGATACCGTAGATTGGCGCGACAAAGACGCCGACGTCATTTATTCGCGCGCCGTAAAAGGTCTTGCCGCGGGCGATTTGGTGCTTATGCACCCCACCCCCGAAACAGTTAAAGCTCTGCCTCGCATTCTCGACGCCGTCGTAAACGCCGGGCTTAAAGCTGATACCGTCTCAAAAGTAATAGCGGCATAACTGTTTTTTGATTACGTCAAAACAAACGGTTGTTTCGCCGTACGAAAAGGACGCCTCTACGGCGTCCTTTCGAATTGACAACATATATATTCTATGTTTCCCGTTGGCGATATTTTTGCAACAGCTCTCCGCTTTACGCCGCTTTTTGCATACTTTCGTTGATTTCGCACGCCATCTTAGGGTCGTCGGTCATTATCGCGTCCGCGCCGTTTAATATAAGCTGTCTGACGTCCTCGGGCTCGTTAATCGTCCAGAACTGCACCGCAAGTCCGTAACTGTGCGCGTAGTCTATGACAGCCTGCGTGCCGAAATTGAACCAAGCGAATTTATAAGGAATCTGCAGCACCTCGTATTTGACGTCGCGTTTGCCAAGATCTATGCCCCACAGAAACGCGTAATAGAAATTGAGAACTTCCTCTATACTCGCGGAACGCACCACGTCATCGGAATAATTCTTGTCGATGTGTTTCGTGATGTCCCCCTGAAAGGTTCCGACTATGGTACGCTCGATAATTTTGCCGTATTCTTCCATATTCATTATTCTGTAAAGTTCGTCCATAGCGCGCTTGCCGTGCTCGCCGCCGTCCTTGATTTCTATGATAAACTCTATATCTTTGTCGGGGCGCATCTCCGTGACGTACGCCAACAGCTCGTTAAGCTCCAATATCCTGACCTTATCAAGCTCGCTTCCCGTCTTATCCTTATAAGGCATACTTCCGTCGGGAGCGACGAAGTTAGCGCCCATATTCAAGGTTTTCAACTCAGCCAGCGTTTTATCCTTTACTTTTACTCCCTTTTTTCCGAACACCTTGACGGAATCGGAAGTACGGTCGAGTTCGTGGTCGTGCAGAAGCACAAGATAACCGTCCTTTGTCATATGCAAATCGAATTCGAGAATATCTACGCGATAACCGCCGTTAATTTCTTCGTCAAGACAAAGTTCGAACGCCGCCAAAGTTTCTTCGGGAGCGAGGTCGCCGCCCGCTCTGTGCGCCGAAATCATTGCGCGTTCGTCAAAAACTATGTACGGATTATCGCCGTCGTAAGACAGCACTCTGTCCACTCTCGCGCACGGCGAAGTCAGCGGCAAAATGAGAATATTGAGCACAAAAACAAAAATCAGCGCGCCCAGCACCGACCAAAGTATGCTCTTTTTGATTTTTTCGCGTTTTCTGATTTCAGCCTTAATCTCGGGACTGTCCGTAAGTTTTACGTTTACGCCGTCCTTATAATAATCGTAAAATACGTTTCTCTTAATCTTTTTCATAATTTCTCCGTTTCCTTATCTCAGGTAAGCATTATAACACGCGATACGGGCGATGTAAATATCGTAAGTGCGAAAGATGGAGAAAAATTAAATTAAAAATACACACGACGTTTTGCACCCGTTTTTATGCACTGGTTTATCCGCGAATATCGCGTTATTTGTTGTGTCAACTATGATTTTATTTCATATGGCGGCAATCCTATAAACAATGCTTTTGTCGATAAATTCGCATAAAACAGGGTTTAATGCCATATTTATGCAATATAAACGCCGTTTTATGCGATAATCTGTTTTGGCACAACCGCACAACCGAGTCAGTCGCATTTTCTGTAAAACTGTCCGAGCAAATCGACGGGCGGCAAAATCTCTCCTCTCGTGAGATTGACTTTATAGCCTGTGGCTCTGCCGTCGGCATAACACATCTCATACATTCCGCCTGTCTTAACTCTCGTCCCCGCTTCGTATCTCTCCATATGCCCTCCTTTCCGCCGCGATTGCTTCTCACTATCGAATTATCGTTTGCGGCTGCTGTCTTCGGAAGTTTATCCGTGCAGACAATATCCGTAAAACGATTTTCGCCTCATTGGAGTCCGCAGTCTAATTTTTGCAATTTCTTTATCTTATTTTGAGTATTTATATGCGTTTTTATGACCAAAATTAAAACAAATATATTACGGAGGTAATTATGACTTTCAACCCTTTCAGCGAAAAGCCGTTGAGCCTTGAAAAATGTTTCTCGTCCTGGAAAGAGATATACCCCAAGGCTTACGACAAAAACGAGGTAGACCCTTACACAAAGTGCCGTATAATTCTTATGAACGGCACCGAATACGAGCAGGTGTGGCATACTCACCAGGCAAGCCGCACATGCTGCGACAACAATATCCGCCGCGACCTTGCCGTAATACGCACAAGCGAGCAGATGCAGCAAAAGCGCATCGCGTACCTCAAACCGATTGACGAAACCGTGCTCGAAACCACGATAGGATACGAGCAGCTCGCAGTCGATTTGACCGCCGCGCTTGCAAAAAAAGAGAAAGACAGGTATGTGCGTGAAGCTTTGAATTTTGCGCTTTTGGAGGACTTCGACCACCTTTACCGTTATTCGGATTTGCTGGAAATGGACGCAGGCATAAAAGCCGAGCGGCTTGTCGGCAAGTACACCGAAATTATGCCCGCGCGCCCCACGATTGCCCATCATCGCCACCCTGCCGATAACGTCCGCCGTGCCATAAACGGAAAAACGGCGGATATTGCCACAAAGCTTCACACCAACATCATTACCGCCGCCGAACAGCAGACAATGAACTACTATATGAGCCTCGGCGCAACCTATACCAACGATCTGGGACGCAGGCTTTATATGGAAATCGGTATGGTAGAGGAAGAACACGTCACGCAATACGGCTCGCTCATCGACACAGAATGCACTATGCTCGAAAGCTGTCTTATGCACGAATATACCGAGTGTTATCTCTATTACAGCTGTTATAAGACGGAAACCGATTCAAACGTCAAAAAGATTTGGGAGCTGCATCTCGAACAGGAACTCGCGCATCTTCATATGATCGCGAATATGCTCAAAAAATATGAGAAAAAAGATTGGTGCGAAGTTATCCCCGGCGGAGAATTTCCCGATTTGCTCGAACTCGGCAGCAATATAGAATACGTGCGCGCGGTTCTCGACGGCTCCGTCAACTTAACGTCCGTTAACGAAGACTACGAAAAGGTGTGCTGTCTTGCGGATAACTGCAATTTCTTCGGTTATCAAAACATCATAAACGGCAAAGAAAAATGCGTGCCCAGCCACGAAGTCATTTGCGCTTATACGGAGAAAAACGGCAAAGATTATCGCTTTGAAACGTCCCCCAACCCCATTCGCGAATTGCAGGACAGAACCTCGGATAACACCGACGTAGGAAGAACAAAACAATGTACCTGCAACAACGATTGCCTCTGCCCCTCCTGCCGCTGTAAATAGTACGATTGCAGATACTGTTAACGGGAAAAGCATAACCGACCGTTCAGCCGATTGCTCGGTCAAAACTAATATCGATATGAAAATTATATATTTTAATTCATAAACGATAATGATGTCTTTTAATGCTAAACCCATCGTAAAAGCCGACGCAAGTGCGTCGGCTTTTACTTGTATTGTATTCATAAATTTTTACATCCGCTATTTTCCTATTGGTTTCATTGTGGGGAACAGCAGGACTTCTCTTATAGAGTAGCAGTCGGTGAGCAGCATAACGAGTCTGTCGACGCCCATACCCATACCGCCCGTCGGGGGCATACCGTATTCGAGCGCGGTGCAGAAATCTTCGTCGTAGGGTTGAGCCTCGTCGTCGCCCTGCTCTTTCGCCTTCATCTGCGCGACAAAACGCTCGCGCTGGTCGTTGGGGTCGTTGAGCTCCGAAAACGCGTTTGCTATTTCACGGCAGGTGATGAACAGCTCGAACCTCTCGGTAAGTCTGTTGTCCGTAGGCTTCTTCTTGGCAAGCGGACTGACTTCGACGGGATAATCGGTTATGAACACAGGCCCTTGCAGATGCTCCTCGCAGAAGCAATCGAACACTTTATAAAGAGCGTTGCCCCACGACGTATCCGCAGGCAATTCCAGCCCCATTGCGTTTGCTTTCTCTATGAGTGCGGGCAGTTCTTCGGTGTCGAAATCAATGCCTATGTACTCCCTGACAGCCTCGACCATCGTAAGCCGCTTCCACGGACGAGCCAAAGATATAGTCTGTCCCTGATAGGATATTTCGAGCGAACCGCACGCCTTTTCCGCGCAGTGACATATCAACCTTTCGGTGATGTCCATCATTGCGTTGTAATCGACGTACGCCTGATAAAGTTCGACGGTGGTGAACTCGGGGTTGTGCTTGGGGTCCATTCCTTCGTTACGGAAAATTCTGCCCATTTCGTACACCTTGTCAAAACCGCCGACTATAAGTCTTTTGAGATACAGCTCGGTGGCTATTCTCATATACATATCCACGTCGAGAGTGTTGTGGTGGGTGATGAACGGACGCGCGTTCGCGCCGCCCGCAAGCGTATTGAGAACGGGGGTTTCCACTTCCACAAAACCTTCGCCGTCCAGGAACTCGCGTATTGCGGAAACGATTTTACTGCGCTTTACAAAGACTTCTTTGACGTCGGGGTTCGCAATCAAATCGACGTAACGCTGACGGAAACGAAGTTCGGGGTCTTTAAGCCCGTGGAACTTTTCGGGCAGCGGCAACATTGACTTTGCGAGCAAAGTAACCCGCTTGGCGTGAATGGACGTTTCTCCCGTGCGCGTTTTGAAAACGGTACCTTCGACTCCGACAATATCACCGACGTCCAGCTTTTTGAAATCGGCGTACTCCTCCTGCCCGAGGTCGTCACGGCTGAAATAACATTGTATTTTGCCGTCGCTGTCCAGCAGATGTCCGAAGCTTGCCTTGCCCATAATTCTTTTGGAAACAAGTCTGCCGCCGACGCTGACCTTTTTGTTTTCGAATTTTTCATAATCGGAAACAATGCCGCCTGCCGTCGCGCTTCTGTCAAAAGAAACGATTTCAAACGGATTTTTGCCGTTGTCCACAAGGTCCTTGAGTTTTTGCTGTCTAACTTTACGGATTTCGCTTACGTCCTGTTCGGGTTCGCTGTTCTGTGTGTTTACGCGGATATCCTCGCTCATAAGTACCTACTCTATCGTGATTATTTTATATTCGATAAATCCGCCGTTGGGGGTGGGAACCTTTGCCACGTCACCGACCTTTTTGCCGAGAAGTGCCACTCCGAGAGGCGATTCGTTGCTGATTTTGTTTTCGGACACGTCCGCTTCCGTAGTTCCGACTATACGGTAAGTCAGCTTTTCGTCAAACTCTACGTCCAGCAACGTGACGGTATTTCCGACGGAAACGTCGTGCGCGGTAATCTCGTTTTCGTCGATGATGACCGCGTGCAGAATTTTATCTTCTATTTCCTTTATTTCCGACTCGACGAAACTCTGCTCCTCTTTTGCCGCGTCATACTCCGCATTTTCACTCAAATCGCCGAATTCTCTTGCGATTTTAATTTTTTCGGCAACTTCTTTGCGCTTTTCTGACATAAGGTAGTCCAGCTTTTGTTTAAGCTCTTCAAGACCTGCCTTTGTTACCAAAACTTCCTTCATTTCTCCTCCAAAGCGGAATCGCCGTCCGCTTCATTAGTAATTTCCGCTTCCTCGGTTTCTTCCGCAGCGTCATAATTTATTTGCGCGGGTATTTCGTCCTCGACGATAACCTCCGCCGCAGGTTCTTCGCCGACAGCTTCGTCAGCCGCTATATCCTGCGCTTTTTCCTGCTCGACCGCTTCCGCTTCTTCCTTGTCGGAATCGACGGCGGCGTTTTCTTTTTTCATTTCGCTGAGTCTTTGCTCGCTCTTGCGGGCGACCTCAGCCTTGTCGAGAACGTATTTGGGTTTGAGCTCCGTGACTTTGATTTCGATGGAATTGAACTTAAAGCCGAGCGCGCCGATAAACTGTTCCTCTATTGCGGTGCGCACGTACGCTTCCGTTTCCTCGACGTTTTTGTCCGTTATTTTGATATTAACCTTCAAATGCACGCCGAAATCGTTGGTATAGATGTTTATTTTTCTGCATTGAACGCCGTCTACGTCCGCACAGGTGCTCTTTACGAGCTTTCTGACGACGCCGACCGACGCGCGGACGGAGCCTTCCTGTTTACTGCGGATTACGATTTCCTTGGCTATATCGCTCGACGTGAAAATCAAAGTGAGAGATGCCGCGGCGAGTATAAAATAAACTACGCCCAAAGTCACCATAAGTCCTCTGACTACTTTGTTATCGAATTCGCTGAATTCTATGCCGCCGAATACCGTAACGAGCAGTATCATAATGAGCACCAACGCGACGATGATGCTTGCGGTGGCAAGAATCTTTTCCATATTCTTTTTCATAGCGCGCCTCCGTTAAAAATTATGCCCTTTCGGGCGGTTTGCGGAACTTTATGCGTCCCGACAATTATTATAGTATTTATTTTATTCTCTAAATATATACTATGACAAATTTTAAGTCAAGTTTTTTTCAAAACCTGACAAACGGATACAGCCTGCCGTATTGCGGCAGGCTGCAATAAGCGTGTGATATTATTTTCTGGCTACCGCGGCTTTTGCCTTGGCAACTATGTCCTCGACGGTAAGATGGAATACGCCGCTGAGGTAAGCGTTTTTGCCCACTTCGCCGAATTGGTCTACAACGCCTATTCTTTCAATGGGCACGGGGCACTTCTCTGCCGCGACTTCCGCGACCGCGCTGTTAAGTCCGCCGAATACGCTGTGGTTTTCACAGGTTACGAACGCACCCGTCTTCTCGGCCGCCGCGATAATTGCTTCTTCGTCAATGGGCTTCCAAGTATGGATATTGAGAACCGCCGCGTCTATGCCGTCCGCTTTGAGCGCGTCCGCCGCTTTGATTGCTCTGTCCACCATTATGCCCGACGCAATGAGCGTAACGTCCTTTCCTTCCTTTATTTCAATGGCTTTGCCGAGTTTGAAATCAAGGCTGTCGTCGTAAATCTTTTCGGGCTTCTTTCTGAACATACGTGTGTACACCGCTCCCGGATAATCGATAATCTGAGGCAGTGCTTTTTCCATCATCGTAGCGTCGGTGGGCTCGAAACACACCATTTTGGGAATGGCTCTCATTATGGACATATCCTCAAAGGGCATATGCGTGCCGCCGTTCGCTTCCGCGGTTACACCGGGGTCCGAACCAACGATTTTTACGGGAAGTTTTGCATAAGCCACAGAGATGAAGATCTGGTCGTAGCAACGTCTTGTCGCAAACGGTGCAAAGCTGAACGCGAAGGGTATCTTGCCCATCGCCGCCATACCCGCGGCAACGCCTATCATATTGGCTTCCGCAATACCGACGTTGATGAAACGCTCGGGGAACTCTTTAAGGAAGCACTTGGTTGCGTGACAGCTCATAAGGTCGGCGTCGAGCACGACAATTCTGTCATCCTTTTTTGCGGCTTCCACAAGCCCTTCCGCCATAACTTGTCTTACTTCTTTTTCGTCAATCATTATTCGTACCTCCCCGTTTCCTTTCTCCAAAGCTCCTCGGGAATGGGCATACTGTGGCAGTTAGCCACGCACTCCGCAAACGACGCACCCTTGCCTTTAACGGTGTTGAGCACTATCATATTGGGCTTGCCTTTTTGAGCTTTTGCGTTATCTATCGCGTCGGAAATGCTCTCCAAGCAATGTCCGTCGATGGATTGAGTATAGAACCCGAATGCCGTCCATTTATGCGCCGCCGGCTCCAAAGGATTGATTTCGCAGACCGGTCCGTCAAGCTGCATCTTGTTATTGTCGAGCAGAACCACGAGATTGTCGAGTTTCTTTGCCGCGGCAAGCATAGACGCTTCCCAGATTTGACCTTCCTGACTTTCGCCGTCGCCTATAAAGCAGTACACCGTCGCCGGGTTGTTGTCGATTTTTGCGGCGATTGCCATGCCTACCGCGGCGGACAAACCCTGTCCGAGAGAACCTGCGGTCATATCGATGCCCGGGGTTTTGTTCATATCGCAGTGAGAAGGCAGATTTGTGCCGTTCTGATTGAGAGTCTTAGTCCACTCTTTGGGATAATACCCTAAATCCGCAAGCACCGCGTACATTGCGGGACCTGCGTGTCCTTTGGACATAATAACCCTGTCGCGGTCCGCCATCTTGGGGTCCTTGGGGTTGATGTTGGCTTTGTCATAATAGATGACGGTCAAAGCGTCCATAACCGACATCACGCCGCCGATGTGTCCCACACCGAAATGTCCGATGATTTCAATGGCGTCGTGACGCAGCTTCAACGCTTTTTCTTTCAAAAATTCAAGTTTTGAAGCATCCATAATTATCCTCCTTGGTTATGAATTATAACACCATAATTTGCCCATTTCAAGACCTGTCGAAAAAAATGTTTACGAATTAACTATTTTTAATACAGAAACTTTTTGCCATTTTTGCCCCTATTCTATAAATCTATAGGGATATATATAATATTTTCAATAAAATATGCGGAATATGCTACTATTGCGGCCGCCTGAATTTATGCCGCAAGTCGTCCGCAGAAAACCCGTGCGCCCGTCCTTTGCTTGCGCGCTTTCGCTTGTCGGCGGCTCAAAAACCGAAAACCGGTATTTTTTCATCTCGCCGCGACATACTAACCGCTGACGAAACGCAAAAGGAGGCAAAATGAAAAAACTGATGTTGAACTCCCTCGCCGCCCTTGCCCTGCTCGCTTGCGGAAGCGCGGTTAAAGAGGGTGCGCAGGACGCGATTTCAAACGCCGTAAACCACAGAATTGCCGCAACGGACTGCACTGCCGTCTGCGACTGCGCCGATTATGCGGCAGACGTTGAAATGAGTGTATATGACTCCGATTTCACGCTGTCCGCCGACCGCTGCATATGCGAAAATACGAATATATCTTCAACCTTTTCGCAAACCGCATACTCAACGTCCGACGTTTACAAGCTTCTGACGCCCGAAATCATACGTTTTTACGAAACGGAAATAGCGGGAGAAAAAGTCGTATCGAATATGCGCCCTAAAAAACTCGATTTGCTCGCAAAAAGCCTTAACGTCGACAGGCAAAAGCTGATTGCAGTGCTCATTCTCAAAGATTTTGCAAAAAGACGGGGCGACGTTCTCGACGTGAAAACCCTTGCCGCCACCGCCGACCGCGATCTTATTAAC
>DBFJGL010000081.1:0-45765 GCA_048394785.1 Christensenellales bacterium
ACCGCATACGCTGCATATAAATTTTGCCATAATAAAATCTCCTTATTTATGTTTTATAGTTTTGTTTTCTGTTGTTATTGCTTTATTTGTTGCTATACGCTTTATTTATTGCTCGATTTCTTCAAACAGTCTTTCTTCAACCGAGCTTTTCGAAATCGCTTGCAGGGTGCTTGCACAGCGGACAAACAAAATCCGACGGCAAAGGACCTTCGTGAACGTATCCGCATATCTTGCAAACCCATTTTTCCTTGTTTGCCTCCGCGTTTACCTGCGGTTTGGGCTTGATGTCGGACTGATAGTACACGTAAGTCAGAGGTTCTCTGTCCGCAATATTTTTGATTGCGGTCACGCTGAGCAAAAACTGAATGTGAGTGCCCATATCGACGGCGTCTTCAACTTGCATTTCAAAGTAACCGATGACGTTTTCCGTGGGGACCAACACGCCGTTATCGCCCCTCTCGCACGCCATGCCCTCAAACTTATTCACATCTCTGCCACTCTGCATTCCGAGAGCTTTTATAAACGCGAACGTAGTATCTTTTGATAACAGCGCAACCGACAGCTTGCCGCTTTTTTTTATGAGTTCCGTCGTGTAATTCGCCTTATTTATGGTTACCGTAAACCGCTCCGGCGTCGCTGTCTGCTGCATAAGCGTATTGATTATACAACCGCTGTCCCTGCCGTCCGCGCCTGCCGCCGCGACGTACAATCCATAACTGATTTTGAATAAAAGGTTCATTTTTCCTCCTTGCATTCGGGACATAATCCCCTGAAAACTATATCGGCGTCTTTTATAGTGTAATCGACGTTATCCGCAATGCCGAGCAAGTCGCATTTGACGTCTATGTCGGACACTCCTTTACACTTCTCGCATATAAAATGCGCGTGAGTCCTCAGCGTCTTGTCATATCTCGACGGAGCGTCCGGCACGCTCACCTCTCTTACTTTACCCTCATTGACAAATCCTGTCAATACCCTGTACACCGTACCCAGACTGATATTGGGGATTTCCTCTTTTGCGCGATAATATATCGTTTCCGCGCTCGGGTGATCGCAAGCGGCGCAGACGATTTCTTCTATGACGTGTTTTTGCGCAGTATTCCTTTTCATCGCGCCTGTTTTTAGCGGCTCCTTATCAGTAATAGTTCTTATTATCATAATATAACATCGCAATCAGATTGTCAAGCGTAAATCAAAACTTTAATCGGTCGACGAAAACAAAGTTGCAGCAAATAATGCGAAGCTGCGCGCAAAGCGGTTTCAAATAAGCCGCACGGAGAAAACAATCTCTGTAAACAGTATTTATGAATTAAAGCCTTAAGTTATAATTATAAATAGTTAATTGAATAAAACGAACCGTATATCACTATCACCCTAACGCTTCAACCCGTAAACATATCGCCGACTGTTCGGCATATAAATCCTAATTGAGCATCGTATATATGCAAAAACAACCGCAAGTGCGGTTGTTTTCCGTTTAGTTCTATGACGGCAAACTCTTTGCCTGCGTTTATCGCCTTAAATCAGATAAGTCTGATAATGCAAACGCTTGCCGCGTCGCCTCTGCGCACGCCCGTTTTAAGGATGCGGGTGTAGCCGCCGCCCTGTCCGAGTTCGGTTGCTCTCTGGTCGTACTTGGGAGCATACTCTTTGAACATCTTTTCAATCAAGGGGTGCTTGACGTCCTTAATTCTCGCACGGAATGCGGCTTTGGACTCCTTTTCGCCTCTGACTTCCTGAATGTCGCGAAGTTCCGCCATAAGTCTGCGGCGCGCCGCAAGCTTCTTGGGACCGTCGTTTACGAATTCGGTAGCTACCTTTTCGCCCTTTGCGTTGGCAACGGTCTTAGTCACCTTGACTTCGTCCTGATAGCTGCGCATTGCGATGGTGATATATTTTTCTGCTAATCTTCTTACTTCCTTGGCGCGGTCTACGGTCGTTTCGATTTCGCCGTACCAAAGCAGCTCGGAAACCTGATTTTTAAGCATCGCCATTCTCTGGTCGGTGCGTTTACCTAATTTATTGGGCATATTATCCTCCTAATCCTCTTGCTGTTTAAGTCCAAGTCCCAAGTCTTCCAACTTTTTGACCACTTCTTCGAGGGATTTTCTGCCGAGGTTTCTGACTTTGAGCATATCGTCCTCGGTTCTTCTTGTCAAATCTTCTACTGTATGAATATTGGCGCGTTTCAAGCAGTTGTACGAGCGCACGGAAAGGTCGAGGTCCTCAACGGAAGTTTCAAGCACTTTCTGAGCCTTATCGTCGTCCTGCGACACCAATATTTCGTATTCGTTCATATTATCGACCAAATCGACGAACAATCTGATATGGTCGTTCATAATCTTCGCCGCGAGGGAGATGATTTCCTTTGCGGAGGTGGTACCGTCGGTGGTTACTTCAACGGTGAGTTTATCAAAATCGATGCGTTGCTCGACGCGAGTGCTCTCAACCGTATAGTTCGCCTTAACGACGGGAGTATAGATGGAGTCGACGGGAATAAATCCGATGGGCGAATTCGTATCCTTGTTTTTGCTTGCGGGGACGTAACCTCTGCCTGCCTCAACGTAGATAATCATATTTACGGAGCCGCCCTCGTCGAGAGTGCAGATAAGCTGATCCGGGTTCATAACTTCGATGTCGGAAGGGACTTCGATGTCGCCCGCGGTAACTTCGCCGACGGTATCCGCGCTCAGTCTGCATTCGATTCTCTTGATAGCTTCGGGAGCGGAATTTATCTTGAAGCGCACCGTTTTGAGGTTGAGGATAATCTCCGTAACCTCCTCTTTAACTCCGTTAATGGTAGAAAATTCGTGTTCTACTCCGTCAATCTTAATACCGACCGCCGCGGCACCGGGAAGTGCGGAGAGGAGAATACGGCGCAAGCTGTTGCCGAGAGTTATACCAAAGCCGCGTTCCAAGGGTTCCACTACAAACTTCGCGTAGTTTTTGCTTTCGTTTTCTTCGAAGTTTATCTTGGGTCTTTTGATTTCCATCATAACTCAATCCTCCTCAACTCTTATTTAGAGTACAACTCGACGATAAGGTGCTCCTTGATGTCGAGGTCGATATCCGCTCTTTCGGGAAGCGCGAGGACTTTGCCCGTAAGGTTTGCGTTATCGAATTCGAGCCACTTGACGATGCTGAGGTTTTTGACTTCCTTAACACCCTGCCAGAGCGTCATATCCTTTTTGTTTTCTTTGACTGCGATTACGTCGCCGGCTTTCACGAGATAGGAGGGAATGTCCACTCTCTTGCCGTTGACGGTGATGTGCCCGTGGTTGACAATCTGTCTTGCCATTGCTCTGGAAGAACCGAGTCCCATACGGTAAACGACGTTGTCGAGTCTTCTTTCGATGAGCACGAGCATATTTTCGCCCGTTACGCCGCGAAGTTCCGTCGCCTTGTCGTAATACATCTTGAACTGCTTTTCGCTGACGCCGTAATATCTCTTGGTCTTTTGCTTTTCGCGAAGCTGAACGGAGTAACCCGACGCCTTCTTTCTGCCCTTGCCGTGTTGTCCGGGAGGAGCGTATTTTGTCATAAGCGTGCACTTTTCGGAATTGCACTTGTCGCCTTTAAGATAGAGCTTGCAACCTTCGCGTCTGCAAAGACGGCAATCTGCTCCTGTATATTTAGCCATAAATCAAATCCTCCTATAATCTTCTGCGCTTGGGGGGACGGCAGCCGTTGTGCGGAATGGGAGATACGTCCTGAATGAGCGTGACTTCCATACCGACGTTTGCGAGAGCGCGGATTGCGGACTCTCTGCCCGAGCCGGGTCCTTTGACGTAAACTTCCACGGTTCTCATACCCTGGTCGTACGCCACCTTAGCGGCATCTTCGCTGACCATCTGCGCCGCAAACGGAGTGGATTTTCTGGAACCGCGCAGTTTAAGCTTGCCTGCGGACGACCAAGAAATCGCGTTGCCGTTCATATCGGTGATGGTGACGATGGTGTTATTAAACGACGCGTGGATGTGGGCTTGTCCCTTCTCGACGCGCTTGATATCCTTTCTCTTTTTGATTTTCTTAATTGCAGCCATTTGACGCCTCCTTACTTCTTCTTACGACCGACGGTGCGCTTGGGCCCCTTTCTCGTACGGGCGTTCTGCTTGGTGCTCTGACCTCTGACGGGCAGTCCCTTTCTGTGGCGAATGCCTCTGTAGCAGCCGATTTCCATAAGTCTTTTTATGTTAAGACCGACTTCTCTTTTAAGGTCGCCTTCGACGTGCAGGTGTTGCTCGATGTAATCACGGATAAGACTGACCTGCTCCTCTGTCAAATCCTTAACGCGGACGTCGGGACTGATGCCGGTCACGCTGAGGATTTTCTTAGACGTGGGCAGTCCGATGCCGTAGATGTAAGTTAGCCCGATTTCAACTCTCTTTTCGCGCGGAAGGTCCACGCCGGCTATTCTTGCCATTTTTTACCTCCAAAATTGTGTATAAATATATGCCTACGCACGGAGAGCCGCTAAAATTCGGAATGAGCGGCCAGCCGCTCCGCGCAACCTTGCCTTATTAACCCTGACGCTGTTTGTGGTTCGGGTATTTGGGACAAATCACCATTACTCTACCGTTTCTCTTGATAACCTTGCACTTATCGCACATCGGCTTGACACTGGGTCTGACTTTCATATTAGCCTCCTATGATTTCTCATTTATTTTATCTTTTCACCCGAACCATTTACTTGTTGCGGTAAATAATTCTGCCCTTGGTGAGGTCGTAAGGCGACATTTCGATTTTGACCTTATCGCCCTCTAATATCCTGATGTTGTTGATTCTCAGTTTACCGCCGAGGTAAGCGAGTATCATATGACCGTTGCTGAGCTGAACCTTAAACTGCGTCTTGGGTAAAACCTCTATGACTTTGCCCTCGGTTTCGATTACATCTTCTTTTGACATAAAACTCCTTATTTGTCGTTATAGAAGCGCAGCGCGCTGTATAGCTCGGCGTCGTAGACCGTAGCCCCGCCTTTGAGCTTGTCCGCAATTTTGAGCAGAACGTCGCCCTTCGATTGCAGATGCTTTACTTTTTTCAGCTTAGCGTGTTTTATACGTCTTAAATCGCCGTCGGCTATTTTGACGTAATCGACACTCACTATTTCCACAACGGCGAAATATCTTCCGCTGTCGCGTCCGGCTTTTGAAAAAACCACCTGTCCGAGTTCCATATCACAAGGTCAATATTTCAGCACCGTTTTCGGTGAGTGCCACCGTGTTTTCGTAATGAGCGGAAGGACGTCTGTCGCGAGTCACGCACGTCCACCCGTCGCCGAGAGTTTCGACGTCCCAAGTGCCTGCGTTAATCATCGGCTCTATGGCGAGCACCAATCCGCGCTCCAATCTTACTCCGTGACCTGCTCTGCCGTAATTCGGCACAGAAGGATCTTCGTGCATTTCTCTGCCTATTCCGTGTCCGACAAGCGCGCGTACGACCGAGAAACCTCTGTCTTCCGCATACGTCTGTATCGCGTGGGAAATATCTCCCAATCTGCCGCCTTCGACAAATTTTTCGACGCCCTCGAAAAAGCTTTGCCTTGTCACCTCGACAAGTCTTTTCTTTTCCTCGTCGACCTCTCCTATAAGGAAAGTTCTCGCCGCGTCGGACTGCCAGCCTCTGTATATCAGACCTGCGTCGACGCCGACTATGTCGCCCTCATCCAATCGCTTAGAAGAAGGTATGCCGTGCACCACCGTTTCGTTTACGGAAGCGCATATCGATGCGGGAAATCCTCCGTATCCGAGGAAAGAAGGCACGCTGTCGTGCTTTTTGATGTAATCGTAAGCAATCTCGTCGAGTTTTTTCGTGCTCACTCCGGGCTTCGCTTTCTCCTCCAAAAGGAGCAGAACGTCCCTGAGCAGTTCGCCCGACTTTTTCATTATTGCGATTTCGGAAGGGCTTTTCAGCTTAATCATTCAGCAGTTCCTTGATTTTGCCGAACACTTCCTCCGCAGAACGCGCGGCAGGTACGTCGACAAGAATTCCCTTTCCCGAATAGTACTTGATGAGCGGAGCAGTCTGTTCTTCATAAACCGCGAGTCTCGACTTTACGGTTTCGGGTTTATCGTCCTCTCTTATGTACAAAGCCTTTCCGCACTTGGGGCAGATTTCGCTGCCGTTGAGAGTGCTGATGTGAAGCGTCGTTCCGCATTCGCACACTCTCCTGCCCGAAAGTCTGGATATTATGGTTTCAAACGGACAGTCGATATTGATCGCAATGTCGATTTTCGCAACCTTATCCAACGCTTCCGCCTGAGCAATGGTGCGGGGAAACCCGTCGAGAATATATCCGTTTGCGGCGTCACTTTCATTGAGTCTTGCTTTGACGATGTCGATAATCAACTCGTCGGACACAAGTTCGCCCCTGTCGATGACGGACTTGACCTTCAAGCCGAGCTCTGTCCCGTCCTTGATGTTTTTCCTCAGTATATCGCCCGTGGAAATATGCGGAATACCGTATTCCGCAGCAATCATCAATGCCTGAGTGCCTTTACCGGCACCGGGTGCGCCCAAGAGGACTATATTCTTCATATATTCTCCTATTGTACCACACAAACCGCGTGCTGGCAACTTTTTGAGCCACACGCGGCTTGCAAATACATTTCGGTTTTATTTGAGGAAGCCCTTGTAATGCTTCATCATAATCTGCGATTCCAGCTGCTTGTTGAGTTCGAGCGCGACCGACACGACAATCAGCAGTCCCGTTGCCGAGAAAGCGGAGTTGAAGGGCAATGCGCCGTTTGCGGAAAGCGCGTCGAAGATAAACGTCGGGATAAGCGCGAGCACCATAAGGAAGAACGCTCCGAACAGAGTAATTCTGTTGCTTATCTTCTTCAAGAAATCGCTGGTCGGCTTACCTGCGCGGATACCCGGGATAAAGCCGCCGTATTGCTGAATGTTTTTGGATATGTCCTCGGGGTTGAACTGTATCTGCGCATAGAAATACGAGAAGAACAGTATGAACAGCGCGAGGAACAGATAGTACGGCCAGGTGCCCGAGCCCATATTTTGCGAATACCATATATAGGCGTCGCTCGTGGGGGCGAACATTGCCATAATCATCTGCGGGAACATTATCAGAGAGGAAGCAAAGATTATGGGCATAACGCCGCTGCCGTTCACTCTGATGGGAATGTAGGTGGTCTGACCGCCGTACATCTTGTTGCCCTTGATTTGTTTGGAATACTGAACGGTAACCCTTCTCTCCGCAAGGTCGAAGAACACTATGAACACGAATATCGCCACAACAATCAGTATAAATCCGATGATGTTCCAGATATAAGTCCATTCTTCGCCTACGGTCTTGAACGCCGCCGCCATAGTTACGCCCGCCGTGGACAGGATACCTACGAAGATGATGAGCGACGTGCCGTTGCCGATACCGTATTCGGTAATTCTTTCACCCAGCCACATAACCATAGTGCTGCCCGCCATAAGTATGACTATTATGCAAATCATCGTCATTATGGGAGCCTCCGCGCTTTCAAAACCGAAAATGGGATTGATTGCGGATTTCCAGCCTACGATTATACCGATAGCCTGCACCGCCGCAAGGACAAGCGCGAAATATCTGGTAATCTGAGTTATCTTTCTTCTGCCTTCGTCGCCCTCTTTGGACATTCTTTCCAATTTGGGTATGACCAGCGTCAGAAGCTGCATGATTATGAACGCGTTAATGAAGGGTAAAATACCCAACGAAAACAACGTAGCGTTTTGAAGTGAACCACCCGTTATGGTGCTGAGAATGGAAAGGAAGCTGTCAGTGCCGCCAATCAGATCTGCCACCGCCGCCTGGTCAAGACCGGGGACGGGAATATAGCACCCTATGCGATAGACGAAAAGAAAAAGCAAAGTCAAAAAGATTTTAACTCTGATTTCCTTCGTCTTCAAAGCATTTTTCAGTGTTTCAAACATTATAACACCTCAGCTTTTCCGCCTGCCTTTTCAATTTTTTCTACAGCCTGAGCGGTGAATTTCTGGGCTTTTACGGTAATTTTCTTTTCGAGATTGCCGTCACCCATTATCTTGAGACCGTAGGGCTCTACTACCTTTACGATTCCGTTTGCGACGAGTTCGTCGATGCCAACCACCGCGCCGTCCTCGAACACGTTGAGCGCAGCGACGTTAACGGTATTGTAAACGTGCGCGAAACGCTTGTTGTTAAAGCCTCTCTTGGGGAGTCTTCTCGTCATCGGCATTTGTCCGCCCTCGAAGTTGGGACGCACGCCGCCGCCGCTTCTTGCCCATTGACCTTTGTGACCGCGGGTAGAAGTCTTACCGGTGCCGGAGCCGATACCGCGACCTATTCTTTTTGTTTCGCTCTTTGCGCCCTCTGCGGGTTTGAGATTTTGAATATTCATAGCATCCTCCGATTAGATTTCCTCAACCTTTACAAGGTGAGCAACCTTTCTTATCATACCTCTCACGACTGCGCTGTCCTCAAACGTGTTGAAACTGCCGATTTTTTTCAGTCCGAGAGCTTCCACCGTCGCCTTTTGGTTTTTGAGCGAACCGATTGTGCTCTTTACGAGAGTTACCTTTATCATTTTGACGTCTTCCTTCTTTGCCATAATGACCTCCTTAGTCAACCGTTACGTCAACGCCGCGAAGCTTTGCGATTTCCTCTGCGTTGCGCAGACTGCAAAGACCTTCGAGCGTAGCTTTGGCGCAGTTGATGGGGTTGTTGGAGCCGAGGGACTTGGTTCTGATGTCCTTGACGCCTGCCGCTTCCAATACCGCACGGACGGGACCGCCCGCTATAACGCCGGTACCAGCTTCCGCGGGAAGGAGAAGAACCTGTCCGCGACCGAACTTGCCGACGGTCTGGTGAGGAATGGTGGTGTCTTTAAGTGCTATTTCGCACATATTGCGCTTAGCAAGCTGAGTAGCTTTCTCGATTGCCTCGGGAACCTCTGCCGCCTTGCCCATGCCCAAACCGACGGAGCCGTTTTCGTTGCCTACCACGACAAGTGCCGAGAAGCGCATATTTCTGCCGCCCTTGACAACCTTGGTAACGCGGTTGACGGCAATGAGCTTTTTATTGAGCCCGTCAAACTCCTCTCTGTTTCTGTCGTTTCTTCTGTTATCACGCTCTGCCATAATTCCTCCTAAAACTCCAATCCGCCTTCTCTCGCGCCTGCCGCAAGAGCTTCAACTCTGCCGGTGTAAAGGTATCCGCCGCGGTCGAACACGACTTCCTTGATACCGATGTTCAAAGCTTTCTCGGCAACCGCCTTGCCTACTGCCTTCGCCGCGTCGCTCTTGCTGAGCTCCTTGACGGCAGCGGCAATATCCTTTTCCAGCGTGGACGCCGCGGTAAGAGTAACTCCGTTCACGTCGTCGATAAGTTGGGCATAGATATGGTTTGTGCTTCTGTACACGGAGAGACGGGGTCTTTCGGCAGTGCCGGAAACCTTTTTTCTCACTCTCTCGTGACGAATAACTCTATCTGCGTTTTTATCTTTCTTGCTTATCATACTTCACCTCTTATTTACCGGCGGTCTTGCCTTCCTTGTGGATGACAGCCTCGTCCTTATAGCGGATGCCGTAGCCGTGGTACGGCTCAATCTTCTTGACTGCCTTTATGGACGCCGCGACCTGACCGACCTTTTGACGGTCGATACCCTTGACCACTATTTCGAGGGGCTGAGGAAGCGCAAAGGAAATTCCTTCGGGAGCTTCGACCTCTACGGGGTGGGAAAAACCGATGTTCATCGTGAGCTTGTTGCCGTTGACTGCAAGCTTATAACCTACGCCGTTGACGATGAGCGATTTCTCAAAGCCCTTCGTTACGCCCGTTACCATATTGTTGATAAGCGCGCGGTAAAGACCGTGAAGAGCGCGGTGGTCCTTGTCGTCGGAATGACGTTTCACGAGAATGTGACCGTCTTCGAGTACGACGTCTATGGACTTGTCCACCTGCTGAGAAAGCTTGCCCAGAGGTCCGCTTACGGTGATAAGGTTGTCTTTGTTTTCAAACGTCACTCCTGCGGGGAGCGCGATCGGTGCTCTACCTATACGAGACATATTAACCTCCTTACCAGATGTAGGCGAGAACTTCGCCGCCGATGTGCTGTGCTCTTGCTTCCTTGTCGGTCATAATGCCCTTGGACGTGGACAGAATGGCAATGCCCATACCGTTCAGTACCTTGGGAAGATTGTCGACGCCGGCATAAATGCGCAGTCCGGGGGTGGATACTCTCTTCAACGCGGTTATAACGTGTTGATTTTTGTTGGGAGCGTACTTCAAGGTCACGAGGATGCTGTTCTGAACCTCGTTTTCGATGATGTCGAAGCTCTTGATGTAACCTTCTCTCACGAGTATCTCTGCTATTGCAACCTTGACTTTGGAAGCGGGAATTTCAACTGTTTCGTGCTTCGCGGTCAAAGCGTTTCTGATTCTTGTAAGCATATCTGCAATTGGATCTGTCATTTGAATGCCTCCTTACCAGCTTGCCTTCTTAACTCCGGGAATTTGACCTTTATAGGCTAATTCGCGGAAGCAGACGCGGCAGATGCCGTATTTTTTCAAGACGGAGTGCGGACGTCCGCAGATGCGGCAACGGGTGTACTCGCGTGTGGAAAATTTTTGCGGTCTTTGTTGTTTGATTTTCATCGAAGTTTTGGCCATAGTTATCTCTCCTTACTTCTGAAAGGGCATACCCATCAATTTGAGCAGCTCGCGAGCTTCCTCGTCCGTGTTTGCGGTGGTGACGATGCAAATATCGAAACCGCGCACTTTCTCGATTTGGTCGTAGGAAATTTCGGGGAATATCAGCTGTTCCTTGACGCCGAGCGCATAGTTGCCTCTGCCGTCGAAAGATTTTGCGGATACGCCGCGGAAGTCACGGACTCTGGGCAACGCTATGGAAATGAATTTGTCGAGGAAGTCGTACATTCTGTTCCCTCTCAGCGTAACCTTTGCGCCCACGTTCATACCCTCTCTCACCTTGAAGTTAGCAACGCTCTTCTTGGCTTTGGTGATGACGGGCTTCTGACCTGCGATGAGTTTCAACTCTTCCACTGCGAGGTTCAAGGATTTGCTGTTGTCCTTGCAGTCGCCAAGACCCATATTGAGCACGATTTTTTCGATACGGGGTACCTGGTTGATGTTGGTGTAGCCGAAACGCTTGACGAGCGCGGGAACGACGTCCTGCTTATATTGCGCTCTCAGTCTGTATCTTTCAGCATTATTATCGGTTGCAGGTGCCTTAGCAACCTGATTTTTCTTCTCTGCCACTTTAATACCTCCGGTGGTTAGTCTTTCTTGTCAGACTTTGCCGCTTTTTTCTTTGCGGCTTTTTTCGCCGCTTTCTTGGCGGACGTCTTCTTCTCGTCGAGGGACGCGCCGCACTTGGCGCATACGCGTTGGCTCTTGGTCTTGCCGTTCTCGTCGGCAACGAGGTTATGTTTAACTCTCACCACTTCGCCGCACGCCGCACAGATGTGCATAACGTTGGACACGTCGATTGCGCCTTCCTGTTTGAGGATGCCGCCCTTGTCCTGCGCGTTTCTCGGCTTCTTGCTCTTGGAAACGATATTGACGCCTTCGACGTACACTCTGTTGTCGTCGGCTTTTACCGCAAGCACTTTGCCGGCTTTGCCTTTATCTTTTCCTGCGATAACCATCACGTTATCGCCCTTCTTAACACTGAGTTTAGCCATATTTCCTCCTACAACACTTCGGGTGCGAGAGAGATTATCTTCATATAATCCTTATCGCGGAGCTCTCTTGCGATGGGCCCAAAGATACGGGTACCCTGAGGTTGCTTTTGGTTGTCGATGATGACTGCCGCGTTATCGTCGAATTTGATGTGGCTGCCGTCGTTTCTTTGCAGACCGAAGGTAGTTCTCACGATAACCGCCTTGACGACGTCGCCTTTCTTGACCTTGCCGCCGGGGATAGCCGACTTGACGGAGGCCACGATTACGTCGCCGATGTTGCCGCTTCTTCTGAAAGAACCGCCCAACACTCTGATGCACATTATTTCCTTTGCGCCGCTGTTGTCCGCGACTTTAAGTCTTGTTTGTGGTTGTATCATTGCACTCTCCTTACTTCGCCTTCTCGATTATCTCGACAAGTCTCCAGCACTTATCCTTGGAGAGAGGTCTGGTTTCCGCAACAAGCACCTTATCGCCGATGCCGCACTCGTTGTTCTCGTCGTGCGCCTTCAATCTCTTGGTGCGAATAACGGTTTTCTTATAAAGCGGATGTTTGACGTGTTCGCTGATAGCCACGACGATGGTCTTGTCCATCTTGTCGGAAACTACCATACCCACTCTTTGCTTTCTGAGATTTCTCGTTTCTTTTTCCATACTGTCCTCCGTTTATCAGCCCTTCTCGCCTTTGGCGCGCGCGATTTCTCTTTGACGCATAACGGTCTTGACGCGGGCGATGTCACGCCTTGTTTCAGTCAGAACCTTGGGGTTAGTAAGCTGATTGGTGGCGTTCTTGAAGCGAAGGAAAAACAATTCCGACTTCAACTCGTTGAGCTTGTTTTGAAGCTCTTTATCAGACATTTCTATAACTTGTTTTGATTTCATTCTTCACCGCCTTCGGCTTTTGCCTCGCTCTTTACAAACTTGCACTTGACGGGAAGTTTGTGAGAAGCAAGACGAAGTGCCTCTTTTGCTATTGCCTCGTCCACTCCCGCGATTTCAAACATCACGCGACCGGGCTTTACGACCGCTACCCAATATTCGGGTGCGCCCTTACCGCTACCCATACGGGTTTCGGCAGGCTTCTTGGTGACGGGCTTGTGGGGGAAGATGTCCACCCAGACTTTACCGCCACGACGGATATATCTTGTCATTGCGACACGCGCCGCTTCAATTTGGTTGGAGGTAATCCAGCCCGGCTCCGTAGCCATCAAACCGAACTCGCCGTATGCAACGGTGTTGCCCTTATTGGCTTTGCCCTTCATTCTGCCACGGAATTGACGGCGTCTTTTAACGCGCTTAGGCATCAACATTATTGATTTCCTCCTTCCAACGGATTTTTACCAAGGACTTCTCCCTTGTATATCCAGCACTTGACGCCGATTGCGCCGAATGTGGTATGTGCGGTTGCTACGCCGTAATCGATGTCGGCACGCAGAGTTTGAAGGGGAATAGAACCGTCGTGATAGCTTTCGCTTCTCGCGATTTCCGCTCCGTCCAGTCTGCCCGAAACCATCGTCTTGACGCCCTTTGCGCCTGCCTTCATAGCTCTGGACATAGCCTGTTTCATCGAGCGGCGGAAGGACGCTCTGCCCTCCAACTGTTTCGCGATGTTCTCTGCGACCAACTGTGCGTCCGCATCGGGGTGCTTGACCTCCATGATGTTGATGACGACTTTCTTGTCGCTGAGCACGAGCTTTTCGACTTCTTTCTTTATCTGCTCCACGCCCGCGCCGGCTTTACCGATGAGGATTGCGGGTCTTGCGGTGTGAATTGCAACGATAACTTTGTCTGCCGCTCTTTCGATTGTAATTTTGGATATAGCCGTATCGTAGTAGTTCTTCTTGATGAACTTACGGATTTTATCGTCCTCGACGAGGTTGTCCGCAAAATGCTTTTTATCGGCATACCATTTGGCTTCCCAAGGCTTGATAATGCCTGTTCTGAGTCCGTTAGGGTCTACTTTCTGTCCCATTGTATACCTCCTTATGCGTTCATCGAGTCGAGTACGACCGTGATGTGGCTTGTTCTTTTGTTGATACGGAAGGCTCTGCCCTGCGCTCTGGGGCTGATGCGTTTGAGGGTGGGACCTTCGTTCGCATAGCACTCTGCGATAAACAAATCGTTTCTGGAAAGATTCTGATTGTTTTCGCCGTTCGCCGCCGCGCTGTTAACCAATTTGATGAGCACTTCGCTCGCCGCCTTGGGGGTGTTTTCGAGAATTGCGAGAGCCTCTCTTACCGACTTGCCCTTGATGATGTCGAGAACGATTCTTACCTTGAAGGGAGAAATTCTGACAAACTTAGCGGTTGCTCTCGGTCTGCTGTCGGCAGCCGCCTGACGCGCCAAGGCTTTTTGTTTACTTCTTGTAGCCATACTTCCTCCTATCTCTTACCGGTCGTCTTGTCGCCGGCGTGTCCTCTGAAGTTGCGCGTGGGGGAGAATTCTCCGAGCTTGCAACCGACCATATCTTCCGTCACGTATACGGGAACGTGGTTCTTACCGTTGTGCACCGCAATCGTATGTCCGACCATCTCGGGGAATATCGTCGAGGAGCGCGACCAGGTTTTTACGGGTTTGTGCTCGCCCTTCTCGTTCATTGCGATTATTCTGTTCATCAGCCTTTCTTCTACAAACGGGCCTTTTTTAACACTTCTACTCATTCTACCCTCCTTAGTTCACGCGCTTGATAATGAACTTATCAGTGGTATTCTTTTTCTTTCTGGTCTTATAACCGAGAGTGGGCTTGCCCCAGGGGGTAACGGGAGAAGGCATACCGATGGGGGATTTGCCCTCGCCGCCGCCGTGGGGGTGGTCGCAGGGGTTCATGACGACGCCGCGTACGGAGGGACGAATGCCCATATGACGCGTTTTGCCCGCCTTACCCACGCGAATGATTTCGTGGTCGAGATTGCCTACCTGACCGACAGTCGCTCTGCAACGAACGAGAACGTATCTCATTTCGCCGCTGGGCATACGCAAAGTCGCGTATCTGCCTTCTTTTGCCATAAGCTGCGCGCTGTTGCCCGCCGCTCTTGCAATCTGACCGCCCTTTCCGGGTTGAAGCTCGATGTTGTGCACCATCGTACCTACGGGGATAGCGGACAGGGGAAGCGCGTTGCCCACCTTGATGTCTGCGTCCTCGCCGCTTTCGACGACGTCGCCCTTGGTAAGTCCGAGAGGCGCGATGATGTATCTCTTTTCGCCGTCGGCATACACGAGCAACGCAATATTAGCGGAGCGGTTGGGATCGTACTCTATGGACGCAACCTTTGCGGGGATACCGTCCTTGTTACGCTTGAAGTCGATGATACGATATTTGTTGCGGTTGCCGCCGCCGATGTGGCGAACGGTTATCCTGCCCATCGCGTTTCTGCCGCCGCTCTTGTTTTTGGAAACGAGCAGCGAACGCTCGGGAGTGGTTGTGGTAATTTCTTCGTAGGCGGATACCGTCATAAAGCGGCGAGCCGGAGACGTAGGTTTATATTTCTTAATAGCCATTGTGTTTCTCCTTATGCCAAGCTCTCGAAGAACTCGATTGCCTTACTGTCCTGCGCGAGAGTGACGACCGCCTTCTTGTAAGACGAGGTTCTGCCCTCGTGGCGTCCCATTCTCTTTACTTTACCGTCGTAGTTGGCGGTGTTGACTTTTGCAACTTTCACACCGAAGATTTCCTCAACCGCAGCCTTGATTTGAGTCTTGTTTGCGTTTTTGGCAACCTTGAAGGTGTATCTCTTATCGGGAATGCCGTCGTAGCTTTTCTCCGAAAGAATAGGCTCTATAATGATGTCGTATGATGTCATTTTGCCGCCTCCTCTATTTTCTTGATTGCGTTCGCGGTGATGACCACGTTTTTGTTGGCGACGATATCGTAGACGTTGAGCGTCCTCACTTCGCTCAATGCGACGGTGGGGATATTGTTGCTTGCGCGAAGGAGAGTTTCGTCATACTCGTCGACGACGATAAGCACTCTGCCGTTCAGTTTAAGCGCGTCCATTGCGCCCGCCACCAGCTTGGTCTTACCCTCTTTCAGTTCGAACTTATCCACAACGGTAACTTCGTTCTGACGGATTTTTTCGGATATTGCGGAATAGAACGCCGCCTTCCTCATATTTTTGTTGATTTTCTGAGAGAAATCGCGGGGCTTCTTTGCAAAAACCACGCCGCCGCCCACATAGTTGGGAGCAACGATGGAGCCCTGACGCGCACGACCGGTACCCTTTTGACGGTAAGGCTTTGCGCCGCCTCCTCTGACCTCGCTTCTGGTCAACGCGCTCATAGTGCCCTGACGCTTGTTTGCAAGCTGTGCGACCACTACCTGATGAATAAGAGCTTCGTTGTACTCAGCCGCAAAGACGGAATCGCTGACTTCTATTTTTCCTGCCGATTTGCCGGCAATATTCATAACTTTCAGTTCCATTTTCTACCTCCGTCTAACCCTTGATGGACTGCTTGACGACGACGATACCGCCCTTCGCTCCGGGAACTGCGCCCTTGATGAGCAAAAGATTTCTCGCGGCGTCCACGCGCGCTACGGTAAGGTTCTGAACCGTGACTTTTTCGTGTCCCCATTGTCCCGACATTTTCTTGTTCTTGAAAACTCTGGACGGAGAGGAGCACGCGCCCATAGAACCTACGCCTCTGTGATAACCGGAGCCGTGGGCCATCGGTCCTCTGTGCATATTCCATCTTTGCATAGGTCCGGAAAAACCGTGACCTTTCGAAGTGCCCGTGACGTCAACCTTGTCGCCTTCCGCAAATATGTCGCAAGTCAGTTCCTGCCCCGGAGTATATCCGGCACAGTCTGCGAAACGTAATTCGCGAAGATAACGCTTTACCGCGACGCCTGCCTTCTTGAAATGACCTGCTTCGGGCTTGTTGACTCTGGTTTCCTTGATGGCGCCGAAGCCCACCTGAACGGCTTCGTAACCGTCGTTTTCCTTAGTCTTGACCTGAACCACGGCGCAGGGACCTGCTTCGACAACGGTTACGGGAATAACCTTGCCGTCCGCGGTAAAGATTTGACTCATACCTATCTTTTTTCCGATGATTGCTTTATCCATGTAAAGTTCACCCTCCTAAAATAATTGCGATTTACAGCTTGATGGAAATATCAACGCCGGCGGGAAGGTCGAGTTTCATAAGGGAATCGACCGTCTTGGAAGTCGGGTTGTATATATCAATCAATCTCTTGTGAGTTCTAAGCTCGAACTGCTCGCGGGAATCCTTGTATTTGTGGGTTGCCCTGAGTATGGTGATGATTTCCTTTTCGGTGGGAAGCGGAATGGGACCCGAAACCTTCGTGCCCGTCTTCTTCACCGTCTCGACGATTTTCTCTGCGGAGATGTCGATGAGATTGTGGTCATACGCTTTGAGCTTAATTCTGATTTTTTGACCAGCCATAGTTATAACTTAGCCTCCTACTTTATAACACTTATCCGTGTGTGTCCTTATATTTTCAACCGCCGAAAAACGGCAGTAGGACGCGCCTCAATAGGGCGCGGCTTGCATATCATATAATTTTATAAAATTAAAGTCAAGCGATTTTCAACGCATTTTCGCAAAATTTCAATATTGTATTTAATGTATTATAATCCGACTATATATAGATATATATAATAAAGAAACGACGGCTGTCGCGTCCGTTCC
This sequence comes from Christensenellales bacterium, assembly GCA_048394785.1. Lineage (GTDB taxonomy): Bacteria > Bacillota > Clostridia > Christensenellales > CAG-917 > DBFJGL01. Next base: position 17,312 of record DBFJGL010000081.1, read on the forward strand.
GCAGTTGTGCGTTTTATGCATTTTATATCGTCTTCACGCTTTCGTCAACCAAAAAGGACGGAACTGCGTCCGCCCTTTTACAATGTTATGCTTTTTTTCGGTTTATTCTCGTCCGTCCTTTCCGTCCGACGCCGCGCTGCCTGCCGCCGCCTGCTTGCGCCTGCGCTTCGCATTGTACAACAGCAGTGCGGACGACGCGACCACAAGCACCGACGTGCAGTTGTGAATAAGCGCGCCCGACGCGGGGTTGAGATAACCCATTGCCGAAATTATGACAGCGGCTATATTTATCGTCATAGCAATGAAGATGTTGCGCTTTATAGTGCTCATAACTCTGCGCGAGAGTGCCGCCGTCTCCTCAACCTTTTTTATATCGCTGTTGAGTATTGCCATATCCGCGGTTTCGATTGCTATATCGCTGCCCATTGCGCCCATTGCCAGAGAACAGTCCGCAAGTTTGAGCGCGGGAGCGTCGTTTATGCCGTCGCCTATCATCGCTACTTTTACGCCGCTTTTTTGCAGTTTTTCGATTTCCGCGAGTTTATCTTCGGGCATAAGGCTATGACGCACCTCGGCAATGCCGCATTGCTCGGCTATATACTTCGCGCTCTTTTCGTTGTCGCCCGTAAGCATAACGGTTTTATAACCTCTGTCCGCAAGCGACTGCATAACCTCTTTTGCGTTTTCTCTTACGGTATCCGAAAAAGTCATAAGACCTGCCGCCCTGCCGTCGACGACGATGTACGCAAGCGTCTTTCCGACAGACAGCGCGCCGTCCGCCGACTGAGCGAATTCGTCTACGTTTACGCCGTTTTGCAAAGCGTGCTTGCGGCTCATAATAACGACGTTTCTGCCGTTTACTTCCGCTCCTACGCCTATGCCCTGCATCGTGGAGATATTTTTCGCCTCGTAATATTCCGTGCAGTTCGCCTTTTTTACGACGGCTTTTGCCAACGGGTGCTCGGAAAATCTTTCCACGCTCGCCGCGAGTCTGTTGAGTTCTTCCGCACTCTCGCCGTCCGCCGCAATCATATCGTCCATTTCGATATTGCCTTCGGTTATCGTTCCCGTTTTGTCAAAGCAGATTACCTTGACGTTGGCCATTTCTTCTATTGCCGCGCCGCTCTTGACAAGCACTCCGTTTCGCGCCGCGTTGCCGAGTCCCGCCGCTACGGCAGTGGGAGTTGCAAGCACCAATGCGCAGGGACAGAAGACAACGAGCACCGTTATCGCTCTCACCACCGCGTCCACTGCGCCCACGTTAAATCCGAAGCCCGCGATTATGCCCACAAGCAAGGACACGACGAAAACCGTAGGCACGATTATTTTCGACCATCTGTCCGTAATGCGCGAGATGGGTGCCTTTTTACCTTCCGCCTCTATTGTGAGTTCCGCCATTTTTGCGATTGTCATATCCTTTTTGAGTTTCGTGACCTCGACCTCGATGACTCCGCTCGTGTTCATAGTGCCGCCAAACACACTGTCGCCCTCCTGCACGTCCACGGGCAGATACTCGCCCGTCAGCGAAGATTGGTCCACTGAGGCAAAACCCTTTGTGATTGCGCCGTCCACGGGTATCATTTCCCCTGCTTTTACCACGACCGTATCGCCTATACTCACCTTATCGAGCGCAACCCTCTCCAACTCGCCGTCGCGCAATACGTTTGCCTCCGTCGGAATAAGTCCCACAAGCTGCTGTATGCCGGAACGGCATTTGCTTACGGTTATATCTTCCAAGAACGCGCCCAAACTCATAAGAAAAGCTATCTCGCCTGCCGCAAACACATAGCTGTGTCCGTGTCCGTCGCCCGTACTCACGAAAAATCCCGTTATTTCGAGTGCAATCGACGCAATCATCGCAACGCTGATTAACACGCTCGTGTTGACTTTTCCCTTGCGGATAATGCGCGCCGCCGAAACAAACGTATCCGCGCCGCAAACGATAACCGCAACCCACGCGGGGTTGACGTAATAGAACGCCATCAAAACTCCCTGACCGCCGGAAATCGCGTGCCAATCGAAAAAGCCCATTATGAGAAAGACCAGCGACACGGACAATTTGATTATTCGCTTGACCGTATCCTTGCTTATTTTTTCTTTTTTTACCGTGTAATCGGCTTTGAGATTACAGCACGCGCAGGACTCTTCCTCATCGTGAGAACCGCAGCACTCGGAAGTATGCGGCGTATGTCCGCAACAGCTTGTTTCTTCCTGCTTTTTATGCGAAGAACAGCAACAGTCTTCACCGTGTTCTTTCTCTTTGCGGCAACTATCCGCCTTATGCGCGTGACCGCAGCAGTCCGCGTTTTCCGCGGCGGAAACACGGCTTTTTTCGCAGTGTTCGCCGTGAGAATGATTTGTTGCGCGTACTTCATCAGAGTCGTCGCAGTGACAACGGCATTCCGTCTCAGCCGCTCCGCCGTCGTCGACGCCCGCGCAACAATCGGACATTGTATTCTCCGCATGCGAACAGCAGCTCTTTTCCGCGCCGTCCCGCGCGCCGCTTTCATTGACGCGGCAGCACGGCTCAACTTCCGCTTTTCTCGCCGCCTCGGCTTCGCCGCCGTGACAACAACGGTTTTTCTCTTTATCTTTCATATTTGCCTCACTTATAAGTGTCCAATGCTTCGGACAGCCTGTCGAGCACGCTCATATCGCCGCGCTCTACTCCGTCCTTTACGCAATGCTCGATGTGATTTTTAAGCAACAGTTTGCTCGTCTTCTTTATCGCCGCTTCGATTGCGGACAACTGCACCAAAATATCGGTGCAATCCTTTTGCTCCTGCACCATCTGCCTGACTCCTCTGACGTGACCTTCGATGCTCGCCAGCCTCGTGTCCAAATCTTTATCGCATTTATTCAGCATATACTCTCCTTTATTGTCTGCGTTCGACTTTCTTTTATTATCCCCACCCCCGTGGGGGGGGGTATCTTCGTTTACATATTATTACCGCATTTCGATTTTGTCAACACGTTTTGATATTTTTATCGATTTTTCTTCGTTTGCACCGACGTTTGAACGCTCATACCGAAAAAGCAGCCTTTCGGCTGCCTTTACGATATATAAAATATAATTTTATTGGTTTTAATACAATAACCTATATCAGTCGAGGTCCTTCCAAAGGGACTTATACGCCTTTTCGTTGTACTGAATGTTTTTGGTGTATTCGAGTCCGAACGCGTTTGCACGCTGGTTGTAAACGTCGGTCTTTTTACCTTCGAGAAGCTGTTCGTAAATCTTATCGTACACGGTCACGCAGTCTTCCAGAGTTTCGCCGTAAGTAAGCACGAAATTGAGAGGAAGAATTCCGTCTTCGCCGAACGTGATATCCACTTCGTTATAATTGCCGTCGGCGTCCTTTTCAAGACCTTTCGTCGTACCGTTCCATACGGTGTTGGTGCACATTACGACGAATATGCCCGCATACGCGTTATCGGAGCTTCCCGACTCGATGAAACTGTCCGCGAATATATATCCGCCGGCAATGTCCTCGGATACGGCGTTACCGTAAGTCGTCTTCCACTCGTTAAGCGCGTCGCCTTGGAGCCTGTACGCACCCGTGCCCTGATTTACGAGCGCAACTGCGTGGTTGGTAAAGTCGGTGATGAACGTGCTCTTTTCCTTATCGGGGTTTACCAGATAACCAAGACCGCCGTTATTGCTTTCGCTGTTCACCGAACCCTCGTCGTCGCCGACGATGTACAGCCACGCTTCCGACATTTTTCTCAGCCAATAGACGCTCTCGACTTCTGTGATTCCGCCTTCGACGCCCACCTGTTCGGTTATCGCGTCAAACGAAGCCATAATCTGATTTACGATGCCTACTTTACCGTCCGCGCTGAACGCCGGGTGTCTGTAAACGCCGTCCTCGGCATTCGCGTCGTAGAGATAAGGCATCGTTTCATATGCCGTCGCGTTGAACTTTATGCTCCACTTGCCGTTCTCGTCCTTTTCAAAGGACACGAGGTTGTTGACCGCCGCGGCGTCCGCCTGTTCGCGATGATTGTTTTTGGAGTCGGTCATCGGGTCGCGCACGGTTATTTTGTCGCCGTTTTCGTCCTTGCCGTAATTGCCCTCCTCCTCGCTTTCATAGTCGGGGTTGGAGATTTTGACGGTAAGTTCGCCGAGCATGCTGTTGCGCTCCGCGGTTATAACTTCTTCCGACGCGCCGTCCTTCTGCATCTTGGTGAGTTTCGCTACGCTCTCGTCGTCGAGTTTAAGCAGAATGTTGGCAACAAAACCGTAGCTTCCGTTCTCGTTAAGCTTATGATAATAAGTCGTAGCAAGCGCAGACGTCAACGCGCTTTCATACGCAGAGGACGAATTTGCAAAAGTTTCCTTATTCTGCGCGACGAGTCTTGCAAACTCTCTTTCCACTTCCGCTTCCGTCACGGTTTCGCCCGAGCCGATGACGATTTCCATTCTTTCGAGCAGTTTTGTTTCATACTCGCTCTGCAAATAGTAATCGTAGCTCTTAAACGATTTTTCCAAATCGCTCTGCACGCGCTTTGCAGCTTCTTCTATATACTTTTTAAGGTCGGCTTCCGCTATATCTTCCGCAAAATCTTTGTCGGAAAAGTCAACGGAATCGAGGTCGTCGAATATCTTTTTGGCAATATCCTCATCCTTTATATCCGCGTCGGCGTCGTAGTCGTCTTCTTCCTCGGCTTCGGGCATGGGAGTGCGTCCGTCGGTGTGCTTAATCCACTTTGCGTAAAGCACGGTTTTCTCGGTTATTCTCGTGTCGAAATCGAACTCGTCGCCCGTAAAATCGGCGTTAGCGTACCAACCGTAGAAAGTATATCCGTCTCTCGTGGGATCGGTGGGACGGGTGGCTTTCGCATTTTCTTTTACGGTCTGCTTTTCGACGGCCGAGCCTTTATTGGACTCGAAGCGAACGGAAAATTCCTGATCGCCCGTTTCGACGTCATCGTCGTCTTCGTCGGAAGATGAGCCGCTGTCCGTCGTTTTTTCGCGAATGACTTCCTCCACTTTGCTTTCGAGCATCGCGGTAATCGTTTCGTTCGCGTTCTTTATCGCCTTATCGATTTCGCTGTTATTGAGCAAATCCTTTACGTTTATCAACTCCGGCGGAGTATCCTTGAATTCTTCCATAGAGTCGGAAACGATTTCCTTTGCGAACAAAACGAGCAGTTCGCGCTGAGCGAGAGAGCGCAGCACGTAATCGGCGGCCTGTTGATAGCTCATTCCGTAATAATTGACGTAAATGTAGGAATACGCGTTGAAACTGTCTTTAAGCTCGAACTTATAGACGTCGGCGGATTGCCCGTTATAGGTCATATGCGCGACAACCTGATACGCGTCGCGTTCTTCGTTAAGACTGAAAATATCGTCGCAGCCCGCAAGCATACCCACCGATATGCCGAGGACAAGCACCAGAGCGACTGCAACTATAATTTTTTTCTTCATATAAACTCCATTAAGACGGTTATATTACACAATAGTATTGTGATTATACACTACACGCGCCGCGCACGCAAGCTTTTTCCGATAATAAATCCGTCTTAATATTAAAGTAAATACCAAGGCTTAAAAGTCGCTTAAATCATTTCAGTTTTCTATTCCGCCGAAAAACGCGATGAGCGAAGCAAGCTTTTGCTCCGCGCTCAAACCCTTTACGTCGAACACCATCGACGGCGGAACGGAAGATGTAAGCACGACTTTGTCGGAGCATTCCGCCGCCCTTTTCATAAGGGCTTCGTTGGAAAATACGCTTGCATCGTAAAACGCCGCGCCCGCGCCGTTACGGTTTATAATAATTTTCGACACACCGTAATTCGCCGCGAGATTTTTCAGCAGCGCAACGTCGATTAAATTGACCAGCGCGTTATCGGGCGCGCCGTAAACTTCGGTGAGTTCGTCGATGAGTTTATTGCGCGACGCCTCTCCCGACACGGCGGCAATCTGCTTGTAAATGCGCAGCTTGTCCCTCGCGCCTACGTAACCCTCCCGAATATACGCCGCAACGTCCACTTTCATATCCACTTCCCGCACGGGCTGTTTGGACACGCCTGTTTTCAGTTCTTCCACCGCCTCGTCCAAAAGTTCGAGATACATTTCATAACCCACGCGCTCTATGTGACCGTGCTGTTCCGCGCCGAGCAGAGTGCCCGCGCCGCGTATCGACAAATCGGACAACGCCACTCTGAATCCGCTGCCTATCTCCGTGTTGTCGAGCAGTGCGCGCAACCTTTTGTCCGCGGTATCCGACAGCGTGCCGTCGGGGCGAAGCGTGAAGTAAGCGTGCGCAAGCGCGCCTCGTCTGCCCACGCGTCCTCTGAGCTGATAAAGCTGCGACAGTCCGAACTTGTCCGCGTCCACGACCACCAGCGTGTTCGCGTCGGGCAAATCTATGCCGTTTTCAATTATCGTGGTCGATATAAGCACGTCGTAACGCTTGTCGTAAAACGCCTCTATTCTCTTTTCCAAATCGGAGGGCGCAAGCTGTCCGTGCGCGGTAAGCACCCTTATGCCGCCGCCCGCCTTTTTCCGTACGGTGTCGGCAAACGCTTCGAGCCGCGAAATGTCGTTGACGAGCACGAGCGTCTGTCCCCCTCTCGCCGCCTCGCGGCTGACCGCGTCGGCAAGCAATCCGTCGGAGTATTCCACGACGTACGTCTGCACGGGGAGCCTGCCCGCGGGCGGAGTTTCGAGCAAGGATATATCCCTTATGCCCGATAACGCCATATTCAGCGTGCGCGGAATGGGCGTCGCGGACAGCGTAAGCACGTTTATCTCCGGATACTTTTCTTTGATTTTCTCCTTATGTTCCACTCCGAAACGCTGTTCTTCGTCGAGCACGAGCAGACCGAGATTGTGAAAATTTATTTTGCCCGATATGATTTTGTGAGTGGCAACCGCCATCGTAACGGTGCCGTCCGCCAATCCTTCTATCGCCTCTGCGTTCTGCGCGGCGGTCTGCAATCTCGAAATCAACGCGCATTTTATGCCGAACGGCTCCAATCTCTTTATAAGGTTTTCGTAATGCTGACGGGCGAGTATGGTAGTGGGCGCAAGCAGAACGGACTGCTTTAAGTCGAGCGCGGTCTTGAACATCGCGCGGAAAGCCACCTCGGTTTTACCGAACCCGACGTCGCCGACAAGCAGTCTGTCCATTATCCTGCCGCTTTCCATATCCGACTTTATATCCCGTATCGCCTTTAATTGGTCGTCCGTTTCTTCGTACTCGAAAGCGTCCTCGAACTCTCTTTGCCACACCGTGTCTTCCGAATAACGAAATCCCTTTTGTTTTTCCCTTTTCGCGTAAAGTTCGATGAGATTGACCGCGAGTTTTCTCACCGATTTTCTGACCTTCGCCTTCTCTTTCTCAAACTCTTTTCCGCCCAGCTTATTGAGCCTCGGGTGCTCCTCTCCGACAAACTTCTGCAAGCTGTCCGTCTGGTCGGACGCGACGTAAAGCACGTCGCCGTCGCGATAACGCAACACGACGTATTCCTTTTCGAAATCGCCCGTTTTCATTATCGCGGTGCCTTCGCATATACCGACGCCGTGCACGCGATGCACCACATAATCACCCGCTTTCGGTGCGATAAACGCCGCTTTGCGCGTTTTACGCTCCCCCGAGCGCGATTTTCCGACGCTTTCGGCAACTCCGATCAACGCCACCTTGCAATCGGGGTAAATAAACCCCGTTTCGATTTTGAGCGGCGTAACCTCTATGCCTGCTTCTCCTCTTCCGTCGGGCGAATATTCCGAATAAATATCTTCTTCTTTCAGACTCCTGACGATGCTTCTCGCCCTGTCCTCGTCGCGGCAGGCTATGACGGTCTTGAACCCGTTCAGCGCAAATGTCTTCAAGTCCTGCACCATTGACTGATTGTCAAGATAATACTTGGTTACGGGACGGGTTTTGGGCTGTATCGTCAACCTGCTTTCAAACAGCGGATTTACGGTATCCAGAGAAGTGAACGCAAGTTTGCGCGCCGTAAGCAAACGGCGTTTCAGCTCCGAATACGACAGCTCCGCGCCCCTGTGAACGGGCAGTACGCCCCCGTCGGCGGACAGAGATTTTATTCTTCCGTCAAACTCTTTGACAAGCATTTCCGCCTTTTCCGCAATTACGCGCGGCTCGTCCAAAACGTAATACGCCTCTTTGCCGAAAAAGTCGAAAAGGTCGCCGTTCGCGCCCTTGAAAAACGGAATGCCCCACACCGCGGACGGATTGCACGCCCCCTCTCTCAACTGCGACACCACTCTTTCGGCGTTGGAATTGTCGATATAGGGCGCAAGCGCGCGCTGCGCCTCTCTCAAAGCTTCGCCGTCCAGCAAAATATCGCTTGCGGGCGGAACGCATATTCTATCGATTTCGCCTTCCGAAAGCATCGTTTCCGCGTCGATTATTTTGATGTTTTCTATGAATTCGTCAAAAAAGTTTACTCTGTACGCTTTTCCGTTTACGGAATACACGTCGAGAATGTCGCCTCTCACGGCGTATTCTCCGCGCTCGCTTATCATATCCTGTCTGCGGTAACCTGCCGCGGAAAGCATATCCTGCGCGGCGGTTGGGGAAAGATTATCCTCTTTTTCGAATATGCAGACGTATTTTTCAAAAATATCGCGGCGGGGAAAATACTGCAAAAGCGCGTCGACGGCAAGCACGAGCACGTCCGCTTCGCCCGTCAAATATGCCGTGAGCGCGCACGTTCTTTCGTACACTCCGTCAAGCGAAAAATTGCGCCGCGGCAGCAGCACGTCGTCGCGGAAAGGAAAATGTACCGCCTTAACCGACGGATAGGCGTTGAGCTTAGCCGCAAGACTTTTTGCGGCAAGTCCGTCGGACGCGACCGCTATGCGCTTTGCGTCGAGCTGAGAAATTATATGCGCCTTAGCCCCGTCCGTCACGCGCATAACCGTGACCGCGTCAAGACGCGAGTCTTTTGAGCCATTTTGCCCGACGCCGTCGAGAACGCCGAGTTTCGCGCCGAGATTTTTTAACTTAAAACAATCGGGCAACATCAGATTTGCCGTTTGTTGAGAGCTTCTTCCACTCTGCTTATATCCTTGCCCGAAATGAGCTCCGCAAGCTCGCTTACCGCAAGTTCTATTCTCTCGTTCAAAAGCTGTTTAACGTCAAAATCGACCTTTGACAATACAAAATCTATTATTTCAACCTCGTGTTTTGCAAGTTCTTCCGTTTTTATGCCCATTCTCAATCTTGCAAATTCGGTTGTGCCGAGTTCTTTCACAATGCTGCGCATTCCGTTATGCGTGCCTGCGCTCCCCTCTGAACGGAGGCGCATTCTGCCCGCGGGCAAATCGGCGTCGTCGTATATCACAATCAGCCTTTCGCGAACGTCTATTCCGTATTTTTTGACGAGCTTTTTAATACTCTCGCCCGATAAATTCATATAGGTCTGCGGCTTTGCAATGACGATTTCTTCTCCGAAATACTGCCCTTTCGCAACTTTTGCGTCGCACTCAGTGCTTTTGAATTTCAAATTAAGGCGCGCGGCAAGAGCGTCGGCTGTCATAAAACCGACGTTGTGATAAGTGTTTTTGTACTTCATTCCGGGATTTCCCAAACCTGCTACGAGATACATCGAACCTCCGTCGGGAGGCTATGCTCCCGTTATTTTTTCTTTGTTTCCTGCCGCACTCTGCCTATCGTGAACGAGGAAGGCTCCACGTCGCGCGTAACCGTCGTACCTGCCGCTATAAAGCTGTCGCTGCCCACCGTCACGGGCGCAATCAAATTGGTATTCGCGCCGATAAAACAGTTTTTCCCCACCTTGGTTCTGTGCTTGTTCACGCCGTCGTAGTTGCAAAACACGGTGCCGCAGCCAACGTTCGTATCCTCGCCCACTTCGGCGTCGCCTATGTAAGTCAAATGCGCGCACTTGACTCCCTTTGAAAGAGCAGACGCCTTGATTTCCACAAAATCGCCCACTCGGCACCCCTCTCCGACGTCTGCGCCGCGCAGCCGCGCGAACGGGCCCACCGTCGCACGCGCGCGTACACGCGAAGAAGCGAGGTGAGAATAGAATACGTTTGCCCCCTCTCCGACGCTTCCGCCGTATATGTACGACGCCGATATTTCCGCGCCGCACGCGACCGAGCAATCGCCCTCGATGCGCGTAAACGGCAGAATACGCGCGCCGCACTCGATTGATACGGTATCGTCTATAAACACCGTATTCTTATCCTCTATGTGGACGCCGCGGGAAAGATGCCGCTCCAATATTCTGTCTTTTAAGGAATTATACACTATATATCTGTTTTTTGCACCCCCGAGTTTCAAAAAGGAAGAACCCGTCGCGAAAAAACCGTCGTCGGTCGCAAAACCTATTGAAATCCGCGCCTCCGATTCTCTGCCGCCCAGCCGCATAAACGATATTTTTCTGCGGCGCATACTTTCCACCGCCCCCGTCACGTCCTGCACAGAAACGAGCGGCATATCGAGAGGAATGACCACGTTCACCGCGTCCTCGGAAAAAAGCTCCTCCTCTTTTCCCTGCTCGGCGACGGCGTACTCCCAGCCGCCGAACTCTCTCAACAGATAGTCTTCGGCACTCCTTCCGAGAATGACGTCGCGCGAACAGTCGCTTAACGTAAATACGATATTCATAAAAGATAACATACAAAATTTTATGCCGTACGCCGCCGGATAATTCGCCGAGACTGCGGATTTATCGAGATTGCGAAATAAACGCAAAGCAAACCGCACACAGAGCGCGCCGCGCATATTTTACGTTTTTTTTACGGATATAAAACTCCCCGTACAAAAATTTTGTCATAAAAATTTTTTTATCCGCTCCGCGAGGGTTAAAATTTACCTGCCGTCGCCGTATGCGCTCCGAAGGAGGAAGCTATGAACGACAAACACAAGAAACTGCTGGCAATCATTGCCGCCGCAATAGTTTCGCTTGCGGTATCGGCAATATCCTGCGTCCTCGGCATTTCCGAGGCGCAGATATTGGAAAACATACCCGAGCTTCTTATTGCGCTTTAACGGAACGGCAGAGAGCCGCCGCTCTCGGCAACGCAAAAACACCCGTCGGCGGACGGGTGTTATAACGGAAATATTCGTTTAATACGTCGGAGAACCTCTCCTCCGCGCAAGATTTTCTAAACGAGATTTCTCTCCATATTGACGAGAAAATCCTGTATATTGGTTACTATGGTGTTGACGCACAGGCTTCCTCTGTCGCGGAGCTTATTTACGGCAAACTCCGAGATGTCCACCGTGTAAAAATATACGGGACGAATGCTTCCGTCCTCTCGCGTGAAATAAGACGGAGTCATATTGCCCGTCGCAATCGTATGCAACTGCGTCGCGAGCGCGATAACCGTCGTCGCCTTCGACACAAGCTCCCGCATCTTATCCTGCGCCTCGTACGCGTCGGACATCACGGGCGGAAGCGGACCGTCGTCGCGTATGGAACCTGCAAGCACGTAAGGTATGTTATTGCGCTCCAAAGCTTCCATAACGCCGTCGTTTATGTCGTATTCCTCCAAAAACGCCTTTATCGAACCTGCCCGACGGACGCGGTTTAACACCTCGATATGGTGATAATGCCCGTTGGGCACACCTTTTTTAGTGTATATATCCTGTCCGAGCGCGGTGTGATAATATGCGCCCTCCAAATCGTGAGTGGCAAAAGCGTTGCCTGCAAGCAGACCGTCCACGTATCCGTGTTCGGCAAGACTGCGCATCGCCTGACGGCTGTCCTTGTCGAACACTGCCGCAGGTCCGCTCACCCATAGGATATTGCCGTGCTCGCGGTCGTGACGCAGAATTTCATAAAGTCTGTCATAGTCTTCGCTGTACGCCGATTCGCGCGAACGCCCTTGGCGGAAAGCAAACTTATCCGTCCCCTCCTCCGTGCTTCTGAACGCGTCGAAATCCACAAATATGCCCTGAGAACCGTCCTCGCTTCTGTTTACCGCAATCAGGTCGCCTCGCTTGACGTTTCGGAACTCAACCGCATACGGCACTCCGCCGCGCACGGCAACCACGCAGTCCATACGACTGCGCTCGATAAGCTTCCATTCTCCCGAAATTTTAACGTATGTGGGATATATCGTCGTAGCGTGAAAATTATCGGGCACGACTTTATCCGCCTGAGCCGCGATAAGTTCGGCGTCGGGCGCGTCTGCAAAACGTTTCTCGGTAAAATCCGGCTTTACATACTTCGGCAATTCAAACATATTCACCTCGAAAACAAGTTTTATCTGTTAATCAGCTTCGCGCTCTCCACAATAATGTCGGAAAAATGGCGGCACAGTTCTTCAAGCGAAACGGTGTTTTGCTGCATATACCAGGTCTTGAAGCAATCCACTATGCCCGACGTCAAAAAAGTCACCACGTAAAGCGCGTTTATGCGCTCCGCCGTTCTCTCTTTGGGCACGAGTTCTATAAAAGAATTTACTATATATTTCTTTATCTTATCCATAAGATGCCCTTCGTGCTTGGTGCAGATAAGGTATCTGTTCATCTCGTCGTAACTGATGATCATATCTGCGAGTTTACGCAAAAACGGATAAGGATTTTTCAAAAATTCGCGCACGTTTTTGTTGGGGAAAAATCTGTCGAAATTGGTTATCATTTCGTCTTCGATTTCATCTCTAACCGCGGCTATGCTGTCGTAATACATATAAAACGTGCTTCGCGTAATATTGGCTTGTTTGGTAAGTTCGCTTATGCTTATGCTGTTGAGAGATTTCTCCTGAATAATGCTCATAAACGCTCCGCGAATTGCCAGCTTTGTCTTGATAATTCTTCTGTCAACGGTTTTCATAGCGTGCTCCTGTATAAGTGATGTACAGTAGCATTATAAACTACAAATGTATGTATTGCAAGAGGTTTTCATACAATTTGTATGTTATCGGGGTTGATTTGATACAACCCGACGCGCGGATTTGCATATATTTTCAAAAACGTATAGCATACGCCTTTTTTCGCATACTAATTTCGGGAGGTGACTATGAAAAAAAGAAAACACGCGTTTCGCGGCTTGCTGTCTCACGGCAACCAGACGAGAAATCAAGTTCTTATGTCACACTACGACCCTAACGGGAGTTATACGGGAGTGCCCGTATCCGACGCGGACGACAAACGTCCCGTGCAGGACGCGGACGATCTGTAAATAAAACGCGGCAACCGCCGCGTTTTATTTTATTTATAAACTCGATTGTTTACCTCAATCACTCGACGGTTTTCGGACAAACGTAACGAGGCAGACCGACGCTGTGTTTGCCGTATTCGATGGCTTCCTTAGGACAACGGCAGATACACGCCATACAATGCGTGCAGTCGTCGCCCCAAGCGGGCTTGCCGTTTTTAAGACTCACGTTGGATAAAGGGCAAACCTTCTCGCACAATCCGCACGATATGCACTTGTCGGTGGCGTAAAACGCTTTTGCGTGAACGCACGTCTTATAAAACACTCCGTTGACAAACGCGCTCTCTACCCTGTCCGTCAATGTCGGAATATGCCGAGGCAGAGGCTTTTCGTCTTTTATAAATTCGGCGGCGGCGTCAATGCCGCTCTCGGCGTCGTCGATAATTTGAAGTGCCTCCGCTTGCTCGGGAGTGTAAAACATCGCAACGTAGTTTTCGGGCATAACGATTTGCGCGCACCCCATATATTCGACGTCTTTCGCTTTGCAGAGTTTGGAAAGATACTTGTCCGCATTGCCGATGTTGCCGCCGCACGTCATCGCAAAATACATCTTGCCGCTGCCCGCGAACGGTGTTTTTTCAATCCAATTCTGCACCGTGCGAGGTATGCGCCAGGCGTAGGTCGGGACGACAATCACCCAATCGCGCTCGGAACGCATCTCCGTAAAATCGCTTTCTTTTATTTTATCGAACAGATTGACAACCTCATCGCCGATTGCCTTGCCTATCCTCTTTGCGACGTATTCGCTGTTTCCCGTGCCCGAAAAATATAAAATCATTTTCTCCTCCGCACATTTAAGTAATTATATGTGCATTATACCTGCAAACGCCGTTTAATACAACCGTCTTACGCAACTTCCCCGATACGGCGCGGCTGCGACGCAGAACGCTTTTCTCTCCCGTTCAGGCGACGACAGCTTATACACAGTCACCCACGTATCATTGCGAGCGTAGCGCGGCAGTCCCATAAATAGGAATGTACACCTCATTAACTGCAATCCCCCAAACAGGCGACGATAACTCTATAATTTTATCCAATCGGATACAACCCGAAATAGCATTCGGACAGGCGCGTGCGGATAATGCGATATTTGTTTTTGCCTACAAAATAGGTCAAATCGTCGCCGTCTGCGCGACAGGAGGCGCAATCGGTGCCGTACACGTCCTTATACGGACAATGCGCAAGCGTCATAAGCGGAAGCGCGCGACTGTCGACCGAGATTACGGGAAGCGCGCTTTTTTCCTCTCTCGCCTCGGGAGAAAATATAACCGCCGCCGCACCCAATTCTTTCAATGCAAGCGTGCTTTGGAAGTTGACAGCGTTATGCAGCGCGCCGGCAACAACCGTATAGCCCTCGTCGGCAAACGCGAGCCCGTAAAGATTGTTGGACACAACTCCCTTTATTTTGTCTTTAACCTTTTTGAGAAACCGTCTTATAACTTCAATATCCCTGCCGTTTGCAAGGGGCGGAAGATTGACTAAAACGCTTTTCCTCTCGGCAAGCCGTTCCGCAGCGTTCACGTTTTTATCGTCGGCAAAGTCCGCAATATGCAAAATCACCGCTCCGCCGTCGTTAATGTCGGTTCTTATGCCGTCGCCGCCGTTTTTGCGGTTCGAGTTTATTTTATCGCGAGCGCGTGTCGTATTCGGCTCGGTTCTGACCGTGGCAGACACAAAAGGCTTTCCCGAAACAAATTCGCAAACAACCCCGTCTTTTACTCTCAGCGATAATGCTTTCGTTTCATTCGCGTTTGTTTTAACGTCAGCCTGCTCCCCCAGCATCAGCTTTAACTCGTCCGCCGCGCCCGCTGTTTCCTCGACCTTATCGGGCGAATTCTTCTTGATTATCTCATCTTTAAGTCGGGTGTAAAGCTCCCTGCGCAACGCATTGAGGCGCGATTTCGCGATGAAAACCTCGTCCGTCGCAACGCTTTCGCAACGGGCGGAGAAACCGCTGTCCGCAACCTTTTCCAAAGCCGCCGCGATTTCCTGCTCCGACGTCGGCGCATTGAGTGCCTTTTCAAGCCTGTCTTCGCTTACGACGCAAACGCTTACGCCGTCCGCCTCTCCTCTGAGTTCGAGCGGTCTGCCCGTGAGCGCAACCGCAGAAACCTTTGCCGCGACGGCGCGTGTTTTTGCAAGCAACTCCTTTTCTCGCGCGCTGTCCGAAATGAGCCTGACCGAAGCCTTTTCGGGCACTGCGGTTTTTGTAAACAGCGCAAATTTTCCGTCGCCCGTCCTTTGCACCCCTCCTGCGCCTATACTTGCGACCTCTTTGCCGTCGGCTATAAATTTAAGTCCGTCGCCCTCGCTTATTTCGTGCGACGACGACACCGTGACCTTGTACAAATCTTTGAACCGCGAAACGCCGAGCACCCTGCCTGTTTCAACGCCGATGTGATTACACGACGAAGCGTTGATAATATCGGGTTTTCCGTCGTAAAGATAAGCGTCGCAGGAGAACTCGCCCCTGCTGTACGCCGCCTGCAAATTGAAAAGCTCTTCGTCCGACGGCTTATATTCCTTGCCGCGCTCGGCGTCATCGAGCACGCGTCTGTAAGTCGTAACGGCTTCCGCGGCATACGCGGGACGGCGCAGTCTGCCTTCTATTTTGAAACTGTCCACGCCCGCAGCATATAACTCTGCCGCGTTCTTTGCCAGGCACAAATCCTTTGCAGACAAAAAATAGCCCTCTCGCACGCGCTTATCCGCTAACGACTGCACGCGGCAGGAGTATCTGCAAAGCTGTCTGCACACGCCGCAGTTTCCGCTCGCGCCGTTATCGGAATAGGACAGATAGCAGTTTCCGCTGAACGCCGTGCACAGCGCGCCGTGCACAAACGCTTCAATCTCTGCGCCCGTGTTTTGTTTTATATCGGATATGTCGGACAGCCTTACTTCGCGCGACAAAATCACCCTTTTCATTCCGAGCTTCTGAGCAACCGCCGCGCCCTCTTTGTTGTGAACGCCCATCTGCGTGCTCGCGTGCAGCACCGCGCCCCCGAAACAGCTCTTAATAAAGCGCGCCGCGCCTAAGTCTTGAACGATAAATGCGTCGACGCCTGCCGAAATCGCCGCTTTAACTATATTATAAAGCCTGTTAAAACCGTTGTTTTGAATTATAGTATTGATTGTAAGATAAACTTTAACGCCGAAAAAATGCGCGTAACGTATATGCTCCTCCAAGTTATCGGAGGAGAAATTCTCCGCCTTCATACGCGCGTTGAACGCCTCCGCACCGAGATAAACCGCGTTCGCACCCGACGCAATCACCGCGCGCAACGCTTCCGCGCTTCCCGCCGGCGCAAGCAATTCCGCCCTTCTCATACGCTCCCCTCTCTTAACAGTTTTCCTCTGATTTCGTTCAAAAGCTTCTGCGCGTGCGCAAGTCTTTCCTGCGACAGCGCGGGCGTGTCTTTAAGCGGATTTTCTATGCCCGCCTCCTCGTATTTGCGAAAGCCCATAGTGTGGAAAGCAAGCAGCTGATGCCGCTCGGCGCACTTCCATCTCGCGCCTGCCTCCGCATATGCGGCAATATCCTCGTCTCCGTCGTTAAGGTCGGGGACTATAACCGTTCTCAGCCACAGCCTTTTCCCTTTCTTTTGTGCGTAGTCGCCGAGCGCAATCATTCCGCTCATTCCTCCGCCGCAATATCTGTCGTAGTCTTCGCCGTTATAAAATTTCAAATCGAGAATAATCAGCTCTGCCCCGTCGACGGCTCTCTTGACGTCATCGTCGAGTTTCACCGCTCCGGACGTATCCAACGCGTAATTTATGCCCGCGCGTTTGAGCAACGCGCCCGTTTCCGCAACAAATCGCGCCTGCAAAAGAGGTTCTCCTCCGCTGAAAGTCACTCCGCCCGAACGGTTGAAATAGGGCTTATACCGCGCGAGTTTTGCCGCGAGCTTATCGGGCGTATACGGCGTGCCCGCTCCCCTTTGCGTATCGGGATTGTGGCAGTACGCGCACCTTAACGGACAACCCGAAAGAAACACCGCGACGCGCACTCCGTCGCCGTCCACCGCCGCAAGCGTTTCTAAGCTGTGTACTCTGCCCTCGGACATTACAGCGAACAGTGGAAGGTACGCGAAACTACTTCTTTCTGCTGTTCGCGGCTGAGCTTGTTGAAGTTTACGGCGTAACCGCTGACGCGAATAGTGAGAGAGGGATAAAGCGCGGGATTTTCCATCGCGTCAATCAGCTTTTTCCTGTCGAGCACGTTGACGTTGATATGGTGCGCGTGCTGCGCGAAATATCCGTCGAGAATGCCGACGAGATTATCTATGCGCGACTGCTCGTCCTCGCCGAGCGCGGCAGGCGTAATGGAAAACGTATTGGAAATGCCGTCGCGGCAGCAATCGTAGCTGAGTTTTGCAACGGAATTAAGGCTTGCGAGCGCGCCTTCTTTGTCCCTTCCGTGCATAGGATTGGCACCCGGCGCAAAAGGTTCACCCGCGCGTCTGCCGTCGGGAGTATTTCCCGTCTTTTTACCGTACATGACGTTTGACGTGATGGTTAGCACGCTTAAAGTGTGTTTTGCGCCTCTATACGCTTTTGTTTTGATAAGCTGGTTGTAGAAAAATTCGACGATGTAACGGCAAATCTCATCCGCTCTGTCGTCGTCGTTTCCGTATTTGGGAAAATCGCCTTCGGTCACGAAATCGGTTATCAGTCCCCTCTCGTCCTTGACGGGCGTAACCTTGGCGTATTTGATTGCGCTGAGGCTGTCCGCAAGCACGCTCAGACCGCTCACTCCGAATGCCATAAGCCGCTTTACGTCGGTATCGTGCAAGGACATCATAAGTCTTTCGTACGCGTATTTGTCGTGCATATAATGTATGACGTTGAGCGTATTGACATAAAGCTTGGCCATCCAGGAGCAGTATTTTTCAAACGCGGCGATGACCTCGCCGTAATTTAGCGGTTTCTCATCGAAGACTTTGCCTTCGGGCGCAATCTGCGTACCGTAGACCTCGTCCTTGCCTCCGTTCAACGCCATCAGCAATACCTTTGCGAGATTGCATCTCGCGCCGAAATACTGCATCTGTTTTCCGACGCGCATTGCGGACACGCAACAGGCGATGCAATAATCGTCGCCGTAAATTTCACGCATAACGTCGTCGTTTTCGTATTGAATGGAGTCGGTATCTACGGACACTTTCGCGCAGAACTTTTTATAATTTTCGGGCAAATTCCGCGACCAAAGAATTGTAATGTTCGGCTCCGCGCTGCTGCCGAGATTGTAGAGGGTGTTGAGCATTCTGAAAGAGTTTTTGGTGACAAGCGGCTTGCCTCCTTTCGTCATACCGCCCTCGGAGGACGTAACCCAAGTCGGGTCCCCCGCGAACAGCTCGTTGTATTCGGGAGTGCGCAAATGGCGCACAAGACGGAGTTTTAAGACGAGGTCGTCCATAATCTCCTGCACGCCGCTCTCGTCAAGCGCGCCCTCTTTCAAGTCGCGCTCGGCGTAAATATCCAAAAACGAGGTAATTCTGCCTATGCTGTTCGCCGCGCCGTTCTGCTCCTTGACCGCTCCGAGATAACCGAAATAAAGCCATTGCACCGCCTCTCTGAAATTCTCGGCGGGACGGGATATATCGCAACCGTACTGCGCCGCCATTTCAATGAGTTGCTCCATAAAATCAATCTGCTTTGCCACGTCCTCTATGAGCTGAATATTCTCTTTGGACATATCTTTTGCTCCGAGCTTGGCTTTATCCTGCTTTTTACGCTCGATGAGCGCGTTCATACCGTAAAGCGCGATTCTGCGGTAATCGCCCACGATTCTGCCCCTCGCGTAAGCGTCGGGAAGTCCCGTTATAATACCGCAATGACGCGCCTTTTTCATCTCGTCGGTATAGACGTGGAAGACGGCGTCGTTGTGAGTGGTGCGGTATTTGAAAGCGTCTTTGACGTTTTGGGACAGCTCGTATCCGTAAGCTTCGCAGGCGGTTTTGCACATTCTCTTGCCCGCGAACGGATTGACGGCGCGCTTCAACGGAGCGTCCGTCTGCAATCCGAGAATAATATCCTCGCCGCGGCTGACGTAACCGGGCTTATACGCGAGTATGCTGGAAACGTGCTCGGTGTCTATATCGAGCACCCCCTTCTCGTTTTCCTGCCGCAAAAGAGAATTGACCTTATCGAGGACGGAAAGCGTTCTCTCTGTCGGAGGCTGCAAAAACGACGCATCGCCGCCGTAGGGCGTATAATTTTTAAGTATAAATCCGCGCACGTCGATTTTATCGCACCACGCGCCTTTCTTGAAATTTCTCCACGCTTCCATATCTACCTCATCTCATCTCTCGCCGCAATCGGCGTCTTTTGTCGGATAAAATAAAAAAGTCCGAGCTACACCACAGCGTATTGCCCAGACGGTCGGCATATAAGCTCCTGCTCCACCGTGTTTACCACGCAATCCGTCAGTCGCAAAAGCCTTTGTGCGATAATAATATCACAACGCCGAGCGCGCCGCAACCGTTTTAACGCCTTTTATGAATGTTATTATTCACAAGCAGAGCGCTTAATACTGTATCACTGCGCTTTCGATTTATCCGATTGAATCGTTTATATTACCCTGTCATTGCGAGGAACGATGAAAGAGTGACGAAGCAATCCCCTAAACAGACGGCTATAACTTATATACGGTCACCCGCGTGCGATTAAGCGTGTAGCACGCAGTGCGTAACATAACGTACGCGGCAGGCGAGAAAATTTCAAAAGCGAATGATATTGCGGCAACCGCCGCAATTAAACGAGCGCAAAGATTTTCGCGAGGGGGTGGGCTTACGCATCAAGGGTTATTATACAAGCACTTTGTTTGTTAGGTAGCGCGGCAATCCCCTAAACAGACGGCGACAACTCATACACGGCAAAACCGCGTGCGATTAAGCGTGTAGCACGCAGTGCGCAACATAACGCACGCGGAATGCGAGAAAATTTCAGGAGCGAGTTAAATTGTGACAACCGTCACAATAATGTGAGCGAAACAATTTTCGAGCGCGAAGCAATCCCCTAAACAGGCGACGGTAACTTATACACACTAACAGCCGCCTTAACGAATTTTAATGAATATTTATGATATTGTTTATAAGCTGATGTTATAGTATAATGGCTGAAAGGAGAGAGATATGTCTGACAAGCTTAGAATACTGATTGCCGAAGACGATGAAAACATCATCGAACTAATCAGGCTTTACCTTGAAAACGAGGGCTACGAAGTGTGCTGGGCGCCCGACGGTGAAGCCGCGTGGTCGCTGTTTCAGAAAACGCATTTCGACGTAGCGGTACTCGACGTAATGATGCCCAAAATGAACGGCTACGATTTGACCAAAAAAATCCGCGAAAAGAGCGGAATACCCATAATAATACTGTCGGCGGCACAGCTTGACAGCAACAAAATACTCGGGCTGAACCTCGGCGCGGACGACTATATGGTCAAGCCGTTCAACCCGTTGGAGCTTGTCGCGAGGGTAAACGCAAACGCGCGGCGCGCGTACAAACTGACGCAGTCGGGCGGCGGCGATAAACTTACCGTCGGCGATTTGGTGCTCGACACCCATATGCTCACCCTGCATAAAGGCGGCATGCCCGTCAACCTCACCGCAACCGAGTATAAAATCCTTGCGATGATGATGAAAAACCCCGGCAGAGTTTACACCAAAATGCAAATTTACGAGGAAGTGAACGGCGATTGGTTCGACGGCGACGACAACACCGTAATGGTGCACATCTCCAACCTCCGCGACAAAATCGAGGAAGACACCAAAAACCCGAAATACATTAAAACCGTCAGAGGACTCGGATACAGGCTTGAAAAAATTTAAGCCGAAAAAGGAAAGCTTTCTCGGCATACTGACGAGAAATTATATCGTATTTTCCGTTGTTGTCGTACTGCTTACGGCAGGACTTTTTCTTTTGGGCAACTTTCTTGCCGCAAACGAAGACTTCGCGCTTCCGAAAAAAGACGTATCCGACTACGACGGCCATTTGCGATCGGGCGAATACGGCGAAATTCCGTACGCGAGATTTCTCGGCAGAAACGGTTATATGACCGTCACCGACGTATACGGCAACGTGGTCTGGTCGACGCAGTCCGCGCCCCGAAGCTACACAGTGGGCGAGCTCGATTTGATACAAACTCTCAACGACGGCTATTCCATAGAAGTCGCGTCCTTTAACGTTGTCGGCGGCGTCAGCAACTATCTCGTTACGCGCACGTCCAAAGACGATCTCGTCAAAAAAGAGTATATCCTGCTCGACGAAAAACTCAACGTACTGTCGTCGTCGGGCACTCTCGCCCCCACCGCGCAGAAACTCACGCAGGAAGAATTCCGTCTGCTCACCTACAACTTTTACAACAAAGGCGACCAGACGCTGTACAAATATGCGTTCAAGGCGGAAAACGGAAGCAATATGTTCGTGGTTATGATGGACACAATGGGCACCGTAAACCGCGCGCCGGCGATAATACTCGGCGTAATAATCGCGCTCTGCGCCGTAATATATTTTATATTGCTTACCATATTCACGTTTATAACAAATAAAGCGGTGCAAAAGCCCCTGCTCGCGTTCGACAACGCGCTGTTCACGCTGTCCAACAGCGGCGATTACGGCACCAAGATAGAATTTGAAGGCGCGGTGGAGTTCGAGCGGCTTGCCGAACGGTTCAACGCAATGACGGACAGACTGAACGAAAGCGAACGCAGCAAGCACGCCGCGGAAGAAGATAAACGCCGTATGCTCGCAGGACTTTCGCACGACTTAAAAACTCCCCTTACGATAATTCAAGGGTTTGCCGACGCGCTCAAAGACAACGTCGCAAGCGAAGCCGACCGCGAAAGGTATCTTAACGTCATCATTCAGAAAGCAAACGAAATGACGTCGCTCGTCAACGTATTCGGCGAATACAACAAGTTAAATCACCCCGAATACGCTCCTCAGCTGAAAAAGACCGACCTCGGAGAATTAACGCGCGAATACTTTATATCTCACCTCGACGAAATAGAGTTCAAAGGCTTTACTTTCGAAGCCGACGTCTGCGAAGAAAAGCTCCCCGTTCTTCTCGACGCGGACTCGTTCACCCGCGTTTTCGACAACCTTTTGTCCAACACCCTGAAATACAACGGCGAAGGCACGGCGATAAAGGTGAGCGTGATTTCGGATAAAAAGGAAGCCGTGGTTATCTTTGCGGATAACGGCGTGGGCATAAGCGACGTGGCAAGGGAGTCCGTCTTTCAGCCTTTTGTCGTCGGCGAAGAATCCAGAAGCAAACAGGGTTCGGGCTTGGGGCTTGCGATATGCGAAAGAATAATGTCGTCGCACGGCGGCACGATAAAGCTTCTTCCCCCTGCCGAGGGCGCAACGGGCGCGGTTTTCGAGCTTCGCCTGCCGATTTCAGGTTCAATTAAGAAATTTTTAAGATAGCCTTTATTGCCTCTTTATGTTGACGAAATATGATGTTATCGTAATAAATCAACGGAGGATTTTTTTATGACCGCTACTAAGAAAAAGATTACGGCAATCGTAACCGCGCTTGCGCTCGTTGCGCTGCTTTGTCTTACGGTATGCCTCACCGCGTGCAACAACGACGACAATAAGCAGAACGATAACGCCGCGTCCGCTCTTGTAACAATCGATATAAACCCGTCGGTGGAACTGTTGGTAAACGATAAAAACGTCGTCACCGCAATTCGCCCGGGCAACTACGACGCACAGGTAATGCTCTACGGCAACAGCCAAGGCATCGTGGGTTCGAGCATCGAAGTCGCTACTCAAAGAATTGCGGAACTCGCCAAGAGGTACGATTACGCCGATGAGAACTCCGCAATAAGCGTAACCGTCGCCGCAGTCAACGCAGAAAAAGAAGCGGAACTCTTTGAGTTTGTATCCAATCAGGTGGTTAAAACTCTCGGAGTGCTTGACGAAGCCGTCAAAAATGCGGAGGATGTCGTGCTCAGAGCGGAAGCTCTCCACCTTAAAGAACAAAATCCCGACAACAAATTCTATCAGGAACTCACCGTATCCAAACTGCGCCTTATACACGCGGCAATGATTTACGACAACACCCTGACTATGGACAAAGCCGTCGAGATGAGCAACGAAGCATTGCTCGAAGTTGCAAACAAAGGCAAGGATAACTTCAATCAATTCATAAACGACGCGTTTGCGGACGAAAAAGATACTTTGACTTTCGCTTACAACACCGTAAAACAGTTTGCGCTCGACGCGGCGTATATATCCGTCAAACCCGTGACGGGCACCGATTACGCCCTTGCGAGAATGGAATATTCCGTACTTCAATACTGCAAAAACATAATCGACGAGTTCAACGCCGACCCCGTCATACCCGAGAGCAAGTTCGAGAACCCCGAAGAACTCAAAGCTTCTATGCAAAGTATCGGTTTGACTATTTCGGACGATGAAGCGGAAACGCTTTCGGCACTCGCATCCTTCGGCAACGGAGTCAAATACAGCACTCTCCGCGCGTTCATCAACGCTCATTGCCGCGCCGACGGCACCGTTGAAGTAAACTACGAAGCAATAGACAGCGAATTCATCGCGGAAGCGGAAACAACCGCAAGTGCCGACAGCGCGCTCAAAATAGTACAAGACACCTTTGAGAACTTCTTCGGCACGGCAAGCGGCGTCCTCGATATTCTGCTCGATTTCCACTTCGAATTCGGCGGCGACGCGTTCAATATCGCAGAACGTATGGAAACCGTCGCGGCTGAAATAGATTCTTTCGAGGCTAAAATCGAAAACTTCACCGAAAGCGAAAAGGAGCGCGTCGAAACCATTCAGAACAGCACCAAAGAACTTATAACGGCTTTTGAGCAGTCTATGTCCGAACTTATCGTCGACGCACAGGCGGCGGCACAGGCAGCCATCAACGCCATTCAGAACGCCCGTCTCGAACTTGCGGCAGGCGGCGGCACTCCCGTCACGGCTGCATAACGCAACGGACTAAAAGTTGCATTAACTTGAGCGGCGGCGTATCGGCAGCTTAACGAAACGCACAACGCAGTTAATAACCGATAATAAGCCGCCTCAAAAACCACTGACAATTTGCTATCATATTGTTCCTATCTATCCCACGAAAACGCCCCGTCTTTTGACGGGGCATTTTCATAAATACAAACTGTTTTGATATAGATACGAATACTTTTGATATAGTAAGAACTCTTTTTCTTTTTATCGTTACCTTCTTATAACCTATATATAATTTATTGCACTTTGCGTCTTACCGATACCTTTGCCTTTGGGGTTATCGAGATACTGTGCGGCATATTTACATAAGCAAACGAAAGTCTGCGACTACAACCGCGTCCACAGCGCCGTCTTTCTCTATCGGTACTGCGGTTTGCCGCAAGCAGCCGATCAGGCTGCCTGCGCGGTTTCCGCTTTCTTGTTTCTGCGCTTGATAATCGCGCGGGTGATAAGCTTTTGCAACTCTACAAGCGGTACGATCATAGCCGCAACGCCGATTGCAATACCCCACTCCTCGCCGTTGAGAGCCGCGGTATCGAACACGGTGCGGAAGGGCGGCACTACGACCACGAGCACCGTAAGCAGCACGCCGATTAAGAAGCTGAGGTTAAGATATTTGTTGGAGAACAGTTTTTTGTTGAGAATGCTGTTTGTCGCCGAACGCATCGAATAGCTGTGGAACAACTGAATGAGGCACAAACTTACAAAAGCCATCGTCATAGCCACCGCGTGGTTCTGCACTCCGTCGGCAAGCACGTAACTACCGATGCAGAAAGACAGCATAACAAGCCCGGCCTGCATAAGTCCCTGAATGACGATATCGATGCCCGTACGCCCCGCAAACAGACTCGAATTGGATTTGCGCGGAGGTTGATCCATAATATCCTTTTCCGCACCCTCCATACCGAGCGACAACGCGGGGAAGCTGTCTGTCACAAGGTTAATCCAAAGTATCATAATGGGCGTAAGGAAGCTCACGTTCATCATAGTGGCGATAAACAGACACACCACCTCTGCGATGTTCGCCGACAGCAGGAACTGAATGCCCTTCTTGATATTGGAGAATATTTTACGGCCTTCCTCCACCGCGCCGATAATGGTAGCGAAGTTGTCGTCGGCAAGCACGAGGTCGCTCGCGCCCTTGCTGACGTCGGTGCCGGTGATACCCATACCGATACCTATATCCGCGCGCTTGATGGACGGCGCGTCGTTGACGCCGTCGCCCGTCATTGCGACGACCTTGCCCTTCTGCTGATACGCGGTTACGATACGCACCTTATTTTCGGGACTTACGCGCGCAAACACGGAGTATTGCTCCACTGTCTGCAAAAATTCTTCGTCGCCGAGCTTATCGAGTTCGGAGCCGAGTATAACTTTGTCGCCGTCGCGCAGAATGCCTATTTCGCGCGCAATCGCGGACGCAGTGTCTATGTGGTCGCCCGTAATCATAACGGGGCGCATACCTGCCTGAATGCACACCCTGACCGCCTCCTTGACTTCGTCGCGCGGCGGGTCGATCATACCCACGAGCCCCACGAACACAACGTCGTCCTCGACGGTTTCCATATTCAAATCGTTTTGCTTTATCGCAACGCCGAGCACTCTCAGCGCGTGCTTTGCCATATCCGCGTTGGCTTTCTTGATTGCGGCTCTGTCCTCGTCGGTTATGGCTCTCACGACGCCGTTATCCAGAACGGACGAGCAGCGCGGAAGCAGCATATCGGGCGCGCCCTTGACGTACGCCGTACGTTCGCCGTTATATTCGTTGATCGTAGTCATAAGCTTGCGTACGCTGTCAAAGGGTTTTTCGTCCACGCGTGCGTAATCGGAACGCAGCGTGCCGTAATCCAGCCCTCTCTGTTCCGCATACGCGACGAGCGCGGTTTCGGTGGGGTCGCCCACATAACCTTCCGTAGTCTTGGCGGTGTCGTTGCAAAGCGACATTCCGCGCAGGAAAACGTCGTATCCTTTATCCTGCACCTCCGCGCCGTCGTCGTTGAGTCCGCAGGAGGGCAGATAGAACTTTTTGACCGTCATCTGATTGAGCGTGAGCGTGCCGGTCTTATCGGAACAAATAACCTCGCAGCAGCCCAGCGTTTCCACGGACGGGAGGTTTTTGACGATGGCGTTGCGCTTGCTCATCTTCTGCACGCCTATCGCAAGCACGATTGTAACGACCGCGGGCAGTCCTTCGGGGATAGCCGCGACGGCAATCGCAACCGCCGTCATAAAGCTGTCGATAATATCGTTGCCGCGCACCGCCGACACGATAAAGATGACCGCCGCAACCGCAAGCACGATAATACTGAGAATTTTCGCAGTTTTACCGAGCTGTTTTTGAAGGGGTGAAGTCTGCGCGTCCTCGGCGGTGAGCATAGTCGCTATTTTACCGACCTCGGTGTTCATACCCGTCGCGCAAACGACGCCCGTACCTCTGCCGTAGCTGACAACGCCGCCCGAAAACGCCATATCCGCTCTGTCGCCGAGAGGAGCCTCGGTATCCACCACCTTATCGGCGTCCTTTTCGGAGGGCACCGACTCTCCCGTAAGAGCGGCTTCCTCGACTTTCAGCGACGCCGTAGCAAGCAGTCTTAAGTCTGCGGGCACGATGTCGCCGGCTTCGAGCTTAACCACGTCGCCAACGACTATGTCCTCGGCGGCAAGATGCTTGTATTCGCCGTCGCGCAGCACCCAGGAAAAGGCTTTGTTCATATTTTTCAAAGCTTCCATCGCCGACTCCGCCTTATTCTCCTGCACCACGCCTATGACGGCGTTGAGAATGACGATTACGAGAATGACGCCCGCGTCGATAAGTTCGCTGTATTCGCCCTCGACTATCGCGATGATGGAGGATACCAACGCCGCAATGAGCAGGACGATAATCATAACGTCCTTGAACTGCGCAAAGAATTTTTGCGCGAGATTTTTCTTTTTACCTTCTTTCAGTACGTTTTTACCGCACTCCGAAAGCCGCTTTTCCGCTTCGGCGGAGCTCAGTCCGCCTTCGCCCGCTTGGAGCAGCGAAAGCACGTCTTCCTTGCTTTTGTCGTGATAACAGTTCATATACTCCTCACAAATATAGTTTGCGCGCGTACGCGCAATAATACTTAAACAATCTCCCCTTATATGCTTCCCTTCCGTTACGGATATATGCCTCGTCCCGACTGCCTTTAAGCGGGCGGAGGACGGGAAAATAAAAAAGACTTCCGACAATGTCAAAAGTCTTGTAACCGTCAGGCTGTCCGGCCAGAAGCTATATCGGCTTCACGATGTTGACCGCAACACTAAACTACTCCCTTTTTCCCAAACATTATATTCTACGCGCGCGCGTTTGTCAACAATAATTCAAAAAGGAAAAATTATTGCGCTTACTTTACCGTTCTCGGCTTGCCCAAAAAGAACACCGCCAGACTGTTGTAGCCCGCGTTTCCCGCGACGAGTCTGTTGAGACTGCCCGATTTTACGGGTACGCCCTGCGCAACGGGCAGAAGCTGCTGTTCGAGATACTGCGCCTCGTCCGGACGTCCGGTATGCTCAACAAGGATAAAATCGTTCTTTTCCGCAATAAAATATTTAAGGAAACATCTTATCATTTCCGCCGTGGCTTTCTTTCTGCCGAGCGCCTTTGCGAGCACGCCCACTTTACCCTCCGTCGTAATCGTAAGCACGGGTTTTATGCTGACAATCATACCGAGCAGTGCTTGCAGAGTGGAAATTCTTCCGCTGTGTTTGAGGTTGGCAAGGTCGTTCACGATGAAAATATGGTGCACGTTGAGCCTGTTTTCCTCAATCCATTGCACGATTTCTTCCATACTCTTGCCCGCTTGTTTCATCTTTTCCGCATAATAGACCAACAGTCCTTCGCCGCCCGCGCCGCCGAGCGTGTCAACAATGGCTATTTTACGCTCGGGATAACGCCCTTTGAGTTCGTTGACGACGGATGCGAGATTGTCGTAAGTGCCGCTCATTCCCGACGAAAAACTTATGTAAAGCAAGTCCTTTCCCTCGTCGAGCACTTTGACGAAGGCTTCCTCCGCCTCGAAACGGTTGACCTGCGACGTTTTCACAAGCGTGCCGCGGCTCAGTTCGTCGTAAAAATCCTGCAACGGATATTCGTCGTCGTGCGCGTAATGCTTTCCGTTCATAGTGAAGGACAGCGGCAATCTGATTATGCTGCTCTTTTCGTAATAACCGTCATATAAATCGGCGGTAGTATCGGTGATTATGACAAATTCCCTTTGGCTCATAACTTCTCCTTGACAGTCGTTAATTATATCACGCCGCATTCCAAATGTCCATAC
>DBFJGL010000082.1:0-2295 GCA_048394785.1 Christensenellales bacterium
AAACGTGGCTGCGGCAAAAATAGTATTTGTAACCGACAGTCGGTTGAATTTTGACGAACTTACCGCTCAGGCAGAAAAGATTTCCGCGCTCACAAAGGCGTTGAACCACATTTTCGATAACGTTTTGGTCGATTGCAAAAACTGCAATTTGAAACCAATCTGCGACGAGGTCGAAGGTATGCGCGAGCTGCATCTGAATATGGTAAA
Source organism: Christensenellales bacterium (assembly GCA_048394785.1). GTDB lineage: Bacteria > Bacillota > Clostridia > Christensenellales > CAG-917 > DBFJGL01. The sequence goes on from DBFJGL010000082.1 coordinate 208, forward strand.
ATAAAGACAAATATGAATTGCCGGCATAGAGCGAAATATCCCGCCGCCGAAAATCGACGCTGATTTTGACGCCAAAATGCGCAAAAAAGTGGCGTCAAAGCGCAAAAAACACTGTTTTTGGATATGAAAAAACCCTACTGTTTAGTAGGGTTGTGGCGGAGACTACAAGCTTGTAGCGGCTTGTCCGCGTAATAGCGATTGTTGCATTAGCCAATCGCGTCACGTGTGGTCAAAGTCTTGTAGTCGCAAAATGAAAGAACCCGACAAGTATTAGTCGGGTTCGTATTGGTGGAGACTACAAGCTTGTAGCGGCTTGTCCGCATAATAGCGATTGTTGCATTAGCCAATCGCGTCACGTGTGGTCAACGTCTTGTAGTCGTAAAATGAAAGAACCCGACAAGTATTAGTCGGGTTCGCATTGGTGGAGACTACAAGACTTGAACTTGTGACCTCTTGCATGTCAAGCAAGCGCTCTAACCAACTGGGCTAAGCCTCCGAAGCACGATTATATTACAATAATTTGCCGCAATAATCAAGCGTTTTAAGGCATTTGCGAAAAAAATTGATTTTATGTCGGGTATCTGTTAAAATACTGCTTATGAAGATGCGTAAATGTGACGTAGTGATAATAGGAGGCGGAGCTTCGGGGCTGTTTTTGGCAGGCAGGCTCGACGGCGCAACGACGCTGATAATAGAGTCGAACGAGCGCGTCGGCAAGAAACTGCTTGCGACGGGTAACGGCAAATGCAACCTCACAAATACGGATATAAGCGCGAACGGATACAACAATCCGCAAGTCGCCCTGTTTGCGCTTGAAAAGTTCGGGGCGAGCGACACGGTTGAGGCGTTCGGAAGAATGGGGCTTGCCGTTAGAACGTCGGAGGGCAGAGTATATCCGTACAGCGAATGCGCGTCAAGCGTACTTGACGTACTGCGTAAGAGAGCGGCGGACGCTGGTGCGGAAGTGTTGACTTGTTGCACCGCATATAAAATAGAAGAATGCAAAGACGGGTATAACGTACATTGCAGGAATGCGTCGCAATCGTCGCGGTCGGAGCAAAAAATTATAGGCGGCGCAAAGTCTAAAAAGGTACAGGACGGTAAGCCGGACGACGACGATGACGTTATTATCAACGCAAACGTCGTTGTGCTAGCCACGGGTTCGGAAGCAAGTTTCGGAAAGGAAAGTTGCGGGCTGCTGTCGCCTTTGGGACATACTTATGCGGACAGAGTGCCGTCGCTTGTGCCCGTAAAGACCAATCGCGACGGAATAAAAGGGTTGTCGGGGATACGCGTCAAGGCGCGCGTTACCGTTGACGGACGCTCCGAATACGGTGAAATTTTGTTCAAGGATTTCGGAATAAGCGGCATAGCGGCGTTTAACGTATCGGCAAGACTCGCCCGCGCGGCGGCGCACGGAAACGACGTAAAAGGCAGGGAGATTGAGATAGATTTTCTGCCCGAATATACCGAAGAACGGGCGGCTGAAACAATGCGTTCGTTTGAAACAGACGCTATGATTGCGCTCGGCGGATTTTTTCATAAAAGGGTTGCTGAGCGAATACTCGACGCGGCTGGCGTAAAAGCGGACTCGCCGTTACAGAGCGCGACTGCTCGCGAAAAGGATAATGCGTATAAGCTGGCGAAAGCGGCAAAGCACTATAAACTTACCGTCGAAGGGCTGGGTGATAAAAGCCTTGCGCAGGTTATGTCGGGAGGATTGAAAACGGAGGAGTTTGATTGCGATATGCAGTCGAAATTTAAGCGCGGAATTTATGCCGTGGGCGAAGCTGTCGATATAGACGGCGAATGCGGCGGATATAATCTTCAATGGGCGTGGAGTAGCGCGGCTGTTGCGGCGGACAGTATAAATAAGAAGATTAAAACGCAAAAAGAAGTTTAACCATATAAAATAAATCAATAAAGGAGCTGTTATGGCATTTAAGAGAGCGGACAAAGAAACTGATTTTGTAAAAATCGAGATGGCGGACGGCAAAGGAATGGTGGTGGAGCTGAATGAAGGCACTGCTCCCATTACCGTTGCCAACTTCAAGAAACTTGTGGGAGAAGGCTTTTACAACGGCTTGA
>DBFJGL010000083.1:0-8007 GCA_048394785.1 Christensenellales bacterium
ATTTTATTGTAAATGCGACGGCAGCGGCGCGGAGAAAATATTATTAAAATTTGCGGGAAAATGCTTTACTTCTTTAATGCGATAAAGTATAATTAAGGCGTATTAAGCGAGGTAGTTATGGACGATACTCTCAACAAGCGAATTGAAGAATTGTACGAGGTCTTTTTAAGACTTCAAACCAAAGACGACTGCAAGGCTCTGTTGGACGATTTGTGCACCTTCAAAGAGGTGGAGCAGATGGCGCAGCGCGCTTATGCCGCGAAGCTGTTTTTGCAGGGCAAAACCTATGCGGCGATTACGGAAGAAACCGACCTTTCAAGCGCGACTCTGTCGAGAATTTCGCGCTCTATCACGCACGGCAGCGGCGGTTATCAATCTTTCATAAAGGCGGACGACAATGATTGACTTTTTGCGCAGGGAAGAACAGATTGCCATAAAGCTTGCGGCGGTGTACAGAACGCACGGTTACCGCAAGTTCAAAATGAGCAGTTTCGAGGAGTATTCGCTCTATCTCGACAACCGCGATTTTCTGCCGAGCACGCGTATATTGACTTTCGGAGGAGCGGACGGCAGATTGCTTGCGCTTCGTCCCGACGTCACGCTCTCCGCGCTTAAAAACACAAAGGCGCATCGCGGCGCGACCGAAAAATTGTTTTACAACGAAAAGGTTTACCGCGCCGGGAACGGCGGCGGCGATTATAAAGAGGTCAGTCAGATCGGCGTGGAAATTATAGGCGACGTCGATTTGGTGAGCGAGGCGGAGATTATCGCGCTTATTCTCAAAACGCTGGATACAGTGGGCGAGAATTATATTCTCGATTTGTCCGATATGGGATTTGTCAAGAGTATGGTGGACGCGTTCGGACTGTGCGCGGAGGACGAAGAACTCGTTTACGGATATTTGCGTACCAAGAATTGTCACGATTTTGACAAACTCGCAGACAGCCGCGGTCTGAGCGGCTTGCAAAAGAGGGTGTTTACCGAAGTCGTACAGCTTGCCGGCGAACCGTATGCCGCGCTCTCCAAGGCGGAGGAACTCGCGCTCAATAACGGTATGCGCGCCGCCGCGCAAAGACTGCGCGCGCTTATCGGCGTGCTCAAAACGCTTGGGCTGACAGACAGAATAAACGTCAATTTTTCCATTGCGAACAACGTCGGTTATTATAACGGTATCATTTTCAACGGCTACATCGAGGGTATGCCGCGCGCGGTGCTGTCGGGAGGCCGTTACGACGGACTTGCGGAAAAGCTCGGCAAGGACGCGGAAGCCATCGGGTTTGCGCTGTATCTCGGCGAAATCGAGGCGTATCTGAGCGAGGGCGCGGAGGCGTGCGATATTGTGCTTGCATACGGCGGGAACGACGACGCGGCGGAAGTGCTGAGCAAGGCGGAGAAGCTTATAGCCGAGGGTAAAACCGTTAAGGTTGTTGCCGAATGCGCACAAAGCAAGGACCGTTTAAGCTCCCGTTTCAATGGAAGCGGCGAGAGTGCGGACGGCTGCCCGACAGGGCGAAAGGAGGCGGATAATGATTAACATCGCGCTGCCGAAAGGAAGATTGGGCGAGAAAGTGTACAGACTGCTCTCCGAAATAGGTTACGATTGCAAGGAGTTTAACGAGGGCAATCGCAAGCTGATTTTCAAGGACGAAGAAAACGGCGTGAGTTATTTTTGGGTGAAGCCGTCGGACGTCGCAAAATACGTCGAACTCGGAGCTGCCGACGTGGGCGTCGTGGGTAAGGATATTCTCGACGAAAACGAAAGCGACGTTTATGAGCTGCTCGACCTCAATATGGGGAAGTGCAGAATGTGCGTCGCCGCAAAAAAAGATTATATCGAGGACGCGTCGCGCCCTTTGAGAGTCGCAACCAAGTTCGTCGGGACCGCGTCGCGCTATTACGCGTCGAGAGGCAGGGAGATTGAACTCATAAAACTGAACGGTTCAATCGAACTCGCGCCCATTCTCGGACTGTCGGACGTCATTGTGGATATTGTGGAGACGGGTACGACGCTCAAAGAAAACAACCTCGAAGTCATAGAGGAAATCGCGCCTATATCTACGCGGCTGATTGCGAATAAGGCAGGTTATAAATTCAAGAACGGCGAGATTATTTCGCTTAAAGGCAAACTTGACGGAGCAATTAAAAATGCTTGAAATCATCAGATACGATAAAAATTCCGAAAAGGATATTCTAAACAGACAAAAACTTGATTTGACAAGCGTCGAGGAGTCGGTAAAGGCGATTATCGACGACGTAATGACGCGCGGCGATAAGGCGGCTGCCGAGTATACCGAGCGTTTTGACGGGGCGAAGCTCGATTGTTTCGAGGTAACGAAAGAGGAAATCGACGAGGCGTTGAAGACGGTGGGCGTCGGATATATCAAAATGCTCGAAGCGTCGTACGACAACATCGCGGCGTTTCATAAAAAGCAGCTGCGCGAAGGTTTTTGCATTAAGGGCGAGAGGGGTGAAATTATAGGACAGAGATTTATCCCCGTTGCTCGCGCGGGCATTTATGTGCCGGGAGGCACCGCGGCTTATCCGTCCACAGTGCTTATGAACGCCGTGCCCGCAAAAATCGCAGGGGTTAAGGAAGTCGTTATGGTCACTCCTCCCGGGCGCGACGGCAGAGTGAAAAAGGCGGAGGTTCTCGCGGCGGCTGCCGTGTGCGGAGTGGACAGAGTGTTCAAAATAGGCGGCGCGCAGGCGATTGCCGCGCTGGCTTACGGTACGGAGAGTATCCCGAAGGCGGATAAAATCACGGGACCGGGCAATATATTTGTGGCTACCGCAAAAAAACTCGTTTACGGCGAGTGCGGCATAGATATGTTTGCGGGACCGAGCGAAATTCTCGTCATTGCGGACGACGGCGCGAACGCCCGTCACGTTGCGGCGGATATGCTGTCGCAAGCCGAGCACGACGCGCTTGCCTCCGCGGTGCTGATTACTCCGTCCGAAAGACTCGCAAGCGAGGTCAAGGATGAACTGTACTCTCAGCTTGCGACGCTTCCGAGGGCGGAAATTGCCGAAAAATCGCTTGACGCAAACGGGAAAATCATTATTACGGATACGGTGGAACAGGCGGTGGAACTGAGCAATAAACTCGCGCCCGAACATCTCGAACTTTGCGTAGAAAAGCCCTTCGATTATCTCGATCGCGTACTCAATGCCGGTTCTGTGTTTTTGGGTTATTCCACGCCCGAGGCGGTCGGAGATTATTATGCGGGCGCAAACCACACTCTGCCAACGAGCGGTACGGCAAGGTATGCGTCTCCCCTCGGAGTGGACGATTTCGTGAAGTCAACGCAGTATATTTGCTATACCCCCGAGGCGTTGCGCGCGGCAGGCGGCGATATAACCGCGTTTGCGCGCTCGGAAGGGTTGGACGCGCACGCAAGAAGCGTGGAGGTGAGGTTGAAATGAGCAGGTTTTTGGCGGAAAGACTGCAAAAACTCGCGGCGTACGTCCCCGGCGAACAGCCTAAGGACGGAGAGTACGTCAAGTTGAATACCAACGAAAACCCGTATCCGCCGTCGCCGTCGGCACTTGCGGTGATTAACGGGGGAGAGTGCGAAAAACTGAGGTTGTACTGCGACACCGAATGCACGGAGCTGAAAGCCGCGATAGCTGAGTTTTACGGCGTATCCCCGAAAAACGTGCTGCCGTCCAACGGCTCGGACGAAATTCTCGCGTTCTGCTTTCAGGCGTACGGTGAAAAGGGAGTGTGCTTTCCCGACATAACGTACGGGTTTTACAAGGTGTTTGCGGAGCTGTACGGCGAGAGCGCGGAAATTATTCCGCTCGCCGACGACTTTTCGGTGAGAGCGGAAGACTATATTAAGTGCGGCAAAACGGTGTTTCTTGCAAATCCGAACGCGCAGACGGGCAGGGCGATTGACCTTGACGACATAGAGAAAATAATTGCCGCGAACGGCGAGAGAGCGGTTGTGATTGACGAGGCGTACGTCGATTTCGGAGCGCAGAGCGCGGTGGGGCTGATTGAGAAATACGACAATCTGATTATCGTTCAGACACTGTCCAAGTCGAGATCGCTTGCAGGCGCGAGAATAGGCTTTGCGATAGCAAACGAAAGTTTAATTGCCGATTTGAACAGGATAAAGTATTCTTTTAATCCGTATAACGTAAACCGTCTGTCCAATCTCGCGGGTGCGGCGGCGGTCAGGGACAGAGAATATTTCGATTGTACGCGCGCGGCGGTTATGCGCGAGCGCGAAAACCTTGTCGCAGAACTCGAACAAAGAGGTTTTCAAGTCGTGCCGTCGCAGGCTAACTTCGTGCTTGCGAAATGCTCCGCAGTCGACGGCGATACGCTTTATAAAAAACTCAAAGCAAACGGCGTGCTTGTAAGGCATTTTGACGACGAGAGAATCAAAGATTATATACGAATAACGATAGGCACGGTTGAACAGCACGGCAAGCTGTTCAAAGCCTTGGACAAGGTTATAAAGGAGAGTATATGAGAGAGTGCGGAATAAAGAGAAAGACGGGCGAAACGGATATTGAACTGTACCTTTGTCTTGACGGCGGAAGCGCGGATATAGATACGGGCTGCGGGTTTTTGAACCATATGCTGCAACTGTTTGCCGCGCACGGGAATTTCGGTTTGCGCGTAGCGTGCAAGGGCGATTGCGACGTGGATTTTCATCACACCACGGAGGACGTCGGCATAGTGCTCGGGCAGGCATTTTTGCAGGCTCTGGGAGATAAGCGCGGTATAAAGAGATACGCGGATATAATTCTGCCTATGGACGAGGCTCTGATAATGTGCGCCGCAGATATAAGCGGCAGAGGTTATCTCAACTTCGACGCGGAACTTCCGTCGGCAAAAGTGCTCGACGACGGAGAGGAAAGGGCAAAGTTTATAGGCGCGTTCGACAGCGAACTGGTCGAGGAGTTTATGGCGGCGTTCGCGAGAGAGAGTAAAATCACTTTGCATTTCAAAAAGCTGTACGGTAAAAATACGCACCACATTATTGAGGGCGTGTTCAAGGCGTTTGCGCGCGTACTCCGTCAGGCGGTGAGCGTAGAGGGTAACGCGATTCCCTCCACAAAGGGCGTGCTGTGATGATTGCGATAATTGATTACGGCGTGGGAAATTTGTTTTCGCTGACAAGCTCTTTGCGCAAACTCGGGCTTGAAAGCGTCGTTACGTCCGATAAAGGCGCGATCAGAGCAAGCGACAGAATTATTCTGCCCGGCGTAGGTGCGTTTGCGGACGCCGCGAAAAAACTTGACGACAGCGGACTCGGGAAGATTGTCGTTGACGAGGCAAAGGCAGGCAAACCTGTGATGGGGATTTGCCTCGGAATGCAGCTGCTGTTTGAAAAGAGTTACGAATACGGCGAGAGTAAGGGACTGGGGCTTATTAAGGGAGGCGTTTATCCTTTGAGCGGCGACGTCGGCGCGCTCAAAGTGCCGCATATCGGCTGGAATTCATTGAATATCGTAAAGCGTAACGGATTGTTCAGATACGCAGACGATGACGAATATGTGTATTTCGTGCATTCCTATTACGCGAAAAACTGTCCCGATACGTCGGCGTACTGCGAATACGGCGCGAAGGTGTGTGCGGCAGTCGAAAACGAAAACGTGACGGGCACGCAGTTCCACCCCGAAAAAAGCGGCGATACGGGACTGAAAATTTTGAAGGCTTTCGGTGAAATGAAATGAAAATCTTTCCTGCGACCGATATTATAGACGGTAAAGTCGTGCGCCTCGTAAAGGGCGATTACGGCAAAGTTACGGAATATGCGCTGACGCCTTTGCAGGCGGCTCTGTCCTTTAAGGAACAGGGCGCGGACTGTCTGCACGTCGTCGACCTCGACGGCGCGAAAAGCGGCAGGGCCGAAAACGCGGATATTATAAGCGAAATCGCGGATAAGACGGGTATGTTCGTGGAGGTCGGCGGCGGTATTCGCACGCTCGACAGAATAAAACGGTATCTCGACTGCGGCGTGGGCAGGGTGATTTTGGGCACTGCCGCGCTGAAAAATCCCCCCTTTCTCAAAAGCGCGCTGGACACGTTCGGTAAAGAACGGATTGCCGTCGGCGTGGACGCTTGCGATGGCAAAGCAGCCGTGTCGGGTTGGGAGGACGTGACGGATACGGACGCGTTCGAGTTCTGTAAGTCGCTGGCGGACAGGGGCGTAAAATACGTAATTTATACGGATATTTCAAAAGACGGCTGCCTTGACGGCACGAATATCGAGGTCTATAAAAGGCTGGGCGCGATTGACGGATTGAATGTTACAGCCTCGGGAGGCATCACCTATTTGCAGGAGATTGCCGAGTTGAAAAGTATGGGGGTGTACGGCGCGATTTTGGGAAAAGCGCTGTACGAAAACAGAATTTTGCTTGCGGACGCCGTGAAAATCGGAGGTGAAAACTTGTGATTGCAAAACGAATTATTCCCTGCTTGGACGTAAGGGACGGCAGAGTGGTGAAGGGCACCAATTTCACGGGGTTGAAGGACGTGGATAATCCCGTTTCGCTCGCCGCGTTTTACAACGAAAGCGGCGCGGACGAGCTTGTGTTTTACGATATAACCGCGAGCGCGGAAGGCAGAGGCATTTTTACGGATATTTTGAGGCAAGTGGCTTCGGAAATATTCATTCCGCTTACCGTGGGCGGCGGCATCAATACCGTGGACGACTTTGACAGAGTGCTGAAATGCGGCGCGGATAAGGTCAGTGTAAATTCGGGCGCGATACGCGACAGAGGTCTTATTTCGGCGGCGGCGCGCAGGTACGGCAATCAATGCGTGGTGCTGTCCATGGACGTCAAACGCGTGGGCGGAGAGTTCAGAGTGTTCGCAAAGGGAGGCAGAGAACTTACCGACCTCAGGGCTATCGAGTGGGCGAAAGAAGCCGTGAACGAAGGCGCGGGAGAAATCGTGGTAAACAGCATCGATACGGACGGGGTGAAAAAAGGGTTCGACATAGAGATGTTGAACGCGGTTGCGTCCGCAGTGGACGTGCCCGTCATAGCAAGCGGCGGCGCGGGGTGCATTGACGATTTCATAACGCTGTTCAAAAATACGGACGTAGACGCGGGGCTGGGGGCTTCGGTGTTCCATTTCAGAGAAGTGGATATAAAGACGCTCAAACGCGCGATGCGCGATAACGGCATAGAGGCGAGAATATAATCGAAAGCGCAAGCAAATGCGCAAATAAAAGATATAAAACGTGTTGTGCTCCGATGCAGGGACGGGAAAATATCGATATAAATGAGGTTGAATATGGATAAGAAAATGATTGGCGCAGACGAATTGAAGTTTGATAAAAACGGGCTTATTCCTGCGGTGGTGACGGATTTTTATACGAAAAACGTGTTGACGGTTGCGTATATGAACCGCGAGAGTCTGGACATAAGTATGCGAGAGGGAAAGACTTGTTTTTATTCGCGCAGCAGGCGTGAGCTGTGGCGTAAAGGCGCGACTTCGGGCAACTGTCAGCACATAGTGAGCATAAAGGCGGACTGCGACCGCGACGCGCTGGCGGTGGAGGTCATAAAGGACGGTCCTGCGTGTCATTTGGGCACGGACAGCTGTTTCAACGACTACGTTTTCAAAAGCGATGAACTTTCAGAATTTTCGTTACAGGAACTTTACGAGCTTATTTTGGGCAGAAAAACCACTAAAACGGAAGGTTCGTATACGACTTATCTGTTTGAGCAGGGCATTGACAAAATCCTCAAAAAAGTGGGAGAAGAATGCACCGAAGTCATTATCGGAGCCAAGGGCGGCGACAAGGCTGAGGCGGTTTTCGAGATTGCCGATTTGACCTATCACGTCCTCGTGCTTATGGCGGAGATGGGCATTACGATTAACGACGTCACGGACGAACTCAAAAAGCGGCATGTCGTGGACCATAAGGTGAAACAGCAGAAAATGAAGTGATTTGCGCGTTTGTTTTCGGCAAAAACGCCTATAAATTCAATTTGCTAAGATAAAACGCGCGTTGACAACGCGCGTTTATAGTTATATAC
>DBFJGL010000084.1:0-4902 GCA_048394785.1 Christensenellales bacterium
TTACCATAATGACAAATCCTCCTTGCTTAATGTGTTATAGTTTTGCGGACTACTTCCACATTCTAACATAGGAGGATTATTTCTGCTCATCGGTAAACCTCTTCTGAACCACCGGACTATCCGGTGGTTTTGTTATACAAAAACGCGCTTCTGCAAAATGCAGAGCGCGTTTACATTAACATTTCATTTTACTTACGGCATAAGCGCGTCAATGAAGTCTTTTGCGTCGAAAGGAATTAAATCGTCGATTTTTTCGCCCACGCCGACGTAAAGCACCGGCAGTTGCAGTTCTTCGGATATGGCAAGCACAACGCCGCCCTTTGCCGTGCCGTCGAGTTTGGTGAGGATTATTCCGTCGGTATCGGTAGCGTCGGAGAATATTTCCGCCTGTGCCACGGCGTTCTGTCCCGTCGTTGCGTCGAGTACGAGATACGTTCTGAAATCGGCGTCGGGAAGTTCTCTGTCCACCACTCTGCATATCTTTTTGAGTTCTTCCATAAGATTTTTCTTATTGTGCAGTCTTCCCGCGGTATCGACGAGTATTACGTCCGTGCCCTTCGCCTTTGCCGACGACACGGCGTCGAACACGACTGCCGCGGGGTCTGCGCCCTCGCCGTGGTGTATCACTCTGACGCCTGCGCGTTGTCCCCACACTTCAAGCTGTTCGCTTGCCGCTGCACGGAATGTGTCCGCTGCGGCAACCACTACGCTTTTGCCCTGTTGGCGGAACATATTGGCAAGCTTTCCGACTGCCGTGGTTTTGCCCACGCCGTTAACTCCCGACAACAGCAGTACGAGCGGATAACCGTACTCCTCCACGTCGTAATCGATGCTCTCCACCATAATGTCGCGTAGCAGTTCTTTCGCGTCCTCGGGGTTTTTAATCTTCTCGTCGAACGCGCGCTGTTTGAGCTCCTCGATCAAATTGGTAGCCGCCGTTACGCCGACGTCGGCGGTAAGCAGAGCTTCCTCCAAATTTTCGTAAAATTCGTCGTTGAGTTCACGTGCCGAAAAAGCAAAAAACAGTTTTTTGGAAAACGCGTCCTTTGTTTTCTTTATTCCTTCGGCTATTTTTTTGAAAAATCCCATATTTTCTCCTTGATTTCATATTCTGTCAAAAGGCCGTTGCGTCAGAACGCTTTGACTTGCGAGCACCCTATCCGCAATCCGAACTATACTTGCCGCGGCGCTTATGCGACTTCACGGGATATTCTTAATGCGGCTGAATTTATAAGCGTTCTGTCCCTAAACTCTTGTCAGCCTTCCGTCGCGTGTTTCACGGCTTCCTCGAACTCTATGGACACAATCTTGGTTACGCCCCGTTCCTCCATCGTAACGCCGAATATGCTGTCCGCGTGTCGCATAGTGGGCTTTTTGTGCGTTATTACGATAAACTGCGTTCTGTCAGAGAACTTTTTGAGATACTGCGCAAGCAAATCGGCGTTGGAGTCGTCAAGCGCGGCTTCGATTTCGTCAAGCACGCAGAACGGCATAGGTTTCAGTTTAAGGATAGCAAACAGAATGCTGATTGCCGTAAGCGCGCGTTCGCCGCCGCTCAAAAGACTTATGTGCTGCAACTTCTTTCCGGGAGGCTGAGAATATATTTCTATTCCCGCTTCGAGGGGGTCGTCGGTTTCTTTGGTGTCCAACCTGAGTTCTCCCTTGCCGCCTCCGAACAGCTGTTGGAACACCTCTTTGAAGTTTTCGTTTATCTGCGCAAACGCCGACGTAAACTTGGTTTCCATCTCGGCGGTAAGTTCCTCTATTATGTGAACGATGTCGTTGTACGCCGCCTGAATATCGTCGCGCTGTTTGACGCACTCGCCGTGACGCTCCTCCGTTTCTTTGAGCGTTTCCACCGCCAGCGGGTTGACTTCGCCGAGCTTGTTTATCGACTTTTTAAGCTCGTTAATGGCGGTTTGCGCGCCGTACGATTTGAACTCCTCGTCCTTATATTCGAGTGCGCTCGCATATGTAAGGTCGTATTCTTCGAGGATATGCTCCTGCTGATGACGAATTTCTATATCCACGTTTTCAAGCAAGCCTTCGTCGCGCACTTTCTTTTCGGTGAGTGCGTTTCGCTCGTTGAAAATCTCCGTCTTTTCCGCGTCGAGCTTCACGATATTATCCTGCAACTCGCGTTTTTTATCGCTCAACCCCGCAAGTTCTCTCTCCAAAGTTTCGATTCTTTCCGCGTCCGCTTTCGACAGCGATGTCTTTAACGGTGCTTTAGCTATATTCTCAAGGCTCTGTTCGGCGCGTCGCAACTCAGCCGTAATGTCGATTTTCTCGTCTTCGGCACTTTGCATTTCCCTCTTAATCCTGAATATATCCGCGTCGACGGAATCGAGTTTGCTTTTGTGTCCGGCAAGCAGAAGCCTGAGGTTCATAACTTCTTCGCTCAGCGTTTCGCGCTCGCTTTTTTGTTCCGTGCTCTTGCTCTTGGACGTTTCGAGCAGTTTTCCGTATTCGGCTTGTCTGTTCTTTACCGTATTTTCGAGCTCATCGATGGAACTTATTTTTCTTGCGATTTCCTTGACGGAACCGCTGACAGCTTCGTACTCCGCGGCGTCGCGTGAAATTTCTTCGTTTAGAGTCTGAACGATAAGTTCGCTCTGTTTCGCCTTGTCCTCGTTGAGCGTGCAATTTATCCGCGTTTCGGAAATTTCGTTGCCAAGCTCGGACAGTCTGCCGTCGAACTCCTCTATCTCTCGTTCTCTCTCCTCGCGCTGAGCGTGAAGATTGGCTATATTCGACTTGGTGCGTTCGAGATTTGCGCGCGCCGCCTCGATTTCCTTTTCCTGCGACAGCAGACCGCTGTTTTGCGAACGGCGCGAACCGCCCGTGATTTCGCCTCCGCGCGAGAATATTTCGCCGTCGAGCGTAACTATTCTGAACGCCTGATTATATCTCTTGAACAGCCTGATTGCCGTGTTCATATTATCCGCCACTACCGTGGAACCCAAGAGTGCGTCCATCAAATCGTTAAAACGCGCGTCATAGCCGATAAGACTTGCCGCCGTGCCGAAACATCCCTGTTCTTTCAAAGCTTCTTTAAGCTCGTAGGACTGCTGTCTTGGGCGGCAGCTGCTGAGCGGACGGAAGGTAACTCGTCCGTAATTCTTCTGTTTAAGATGCGTGATCAAATCGCTCGCGTCGTGCTCGGTTTCCACAACGACGTTCTGCAACGCGCCGCCGAGAGCGTATTCGATTGCCGACGAAAACTCTTTCGGCACTTCTATGAGTTCGGCGAGAACGCCCACTACTTTATTGCCTACAGACATATCGCGTTTTGCGTCCTGCATAAGCCGCTTGACCGCTTCCTGATAGCCCTGATACTCGTCTTTGATGGATTGGAGCAATCTGAGGTTGCCTTCGTGCATTCCGAGTTTTGAGTTGAGCGCTACCAAATCCTCCGAATAGGCTTTGACGGCTTCCTGCGCTTCCATTTTCTCGGAAAGCAGTTCGTTATATTCGCTGATAAGCGTACGCTGTTTTTCTCTCGCGTTTTTTACGTTGACGTCGTAGACCGACAGGTTTGTGATTTCTTCGTCGAGTTTGGCTTTTTTATCGTTCAAAAGGCGCATCAGATTGCCTGCGCGCTCCTCGCTTATACCCTTTTCCGCAATGAGCCCCGAAAGATTGCCTTTAAGCGCGCCGAGTTCTTCTATTGCGCGGACGTATTCGAGATTTTTGGTTTCCAAGTCGCTTTCCTGACCTGCCATAGACTTGGACAAAAATTCAAGCCTGCCCGACTGCTCGTCATACTTCTTTGACACTTCGAGATATGCCTGAAGTTCCTCTTCCTTCTGCTTTTCGGCAGCCTTGATTAAATCCGCAGACACGCTTAACTGCATATCTACCGACTTCAAATCGCCGTTAAGGCGGTTGCATTCCGCTTGCAGATTGGATATTCTCTCCTTGACGACGTTCGCCTCGCCCGCCGTCTTTGCCGCGTCGACTTTGAGTGATAAAAGCTCGGCGTTATACTCCTCCGACAGTCGGTCAAGACCGCCCGACTGCATTATACAGTCGTCGTACATACGCACGCATTCGCTGTATCTTATGTCCTTTAATTTGAGCTCTTTTTCCGTTGCGGCAATTCTGTCGTATATCTTCTGTTTGAACGTCTGATTATTCTCGTAATTGTATATGTAAAGATTGACTTCGAGTTTTTTGAGTTCGTCCTTCAAACCGAAATATTTGAGCGCGGTTTCCGCCTGCCTTCTCAACGGATTAAGCTGTCTTTCGATTTCGCTTATAACGTCGTTCGCCGTTTGCAAATTCTGCGCGGTGCGCTCCAACTTTCTTTCCGATTCGTTTCTTTGCGAGCGGAATTTTGATATGCCCGCCGCTTCTTCGAATATACTGCGGCGGTCGTCGGGTTTTGCCGAAAGTATCGCCTCGATACGCCCCTGTCCGATAATGGAATATCCCTCTTTGCCTATGCCCGTATCGTGCAGAATATTTATGATGTCCTTCATTCTGCAATGGGTGTTGTTGAGGAAATACTCGCTCAGACCGCTTCTGTCGAGTTTACGCGTAATTACTACTTCGTCCGTGGGTATCGTCGGAAAAATTTTGCCGTTTTCGTTGTCGAAATACAGCGAAACTTCGCAATAAGACATACTTTTGCGCTTTTCGGTGCCGGCGAATATAACGTCCTGCATACTCTTGCCGCGCAGTGATTTCGCACTCTGCTCGCCGAGCGTCCAACGTATGGAATCCGCCACGTTGGATTTACCGCAGCCGTTCGGTCCGATGATTGCGGTTACGCCCTCTTTGAAGGGTATCTCGACTTTGTCGGCAAAGGACTTAAAGCCTCTGAGTTCAATTTTTTTGAAGTTCAACCAAATATACCTCTATGTATAAGTAAATAAATATTATCACAATATATAGTGC
>DBFJGL010000085.1:0-10517 GCA_048394785.1 Christensenellales bacterium
CACGTACTCTATTGAATTACGGTTTATTAATATTGACAAAACGAAATATTCGGTTTTGCTATTATGCATGAAGCATAATATTGCATAGTTGCGATATTGCATTCCTTATATCGGTGCGGTATAATTGATAAGATAGGAGGAGTTATGTGCGATACCATTTATTTGAAGAGCGAGGGTAGGGCGTTTATCGGCAAAAACAGCGACCGCTCGCCCAACGAAGCCCACATTATGATAAGGGTGCCCGCGAAGGATTACGATAAGGGCGCCGAAGTTAAAACGACGTACATCGCCATACCGCAAGCGCGGCACACATACAGCTGCGTGCTGTTGAAGCCGCATTGGATATGGGGCGCGGAGATGGGGTGGAACGAGCACGGGCTCAACATAGGCAACGAGGCGCTGTTCACAACCGCAAAGCGCGAAAAGACGGAAGGTTTGCTCGGTATGGACATGTTGAGGCTTGCTTTGGAGCGCACTAAAACGGCGGCAGAGGCGGTGAAATTTATAGCTTCGCTGTTGGAGAAATACGGGCAGGGCGGCAACTGCGCTTTCGACAAAAAGTTTTATTACGACAACGCGTTTCTGATTGCGGACGGCAAAGAATGTTACGTAATGGAGACGGCAGGCAGAGAGTGGGCGGTCAAGAAAACGGGAGATACGGCCGCTATATCCAACTGCATAAGTTTGGGCGACGATTACGATTTTTGTTCGGGCGGCGTAATCGGCAATTTCAAAAAGAGATACGAAAACAGATTGGTGACGGCGGTTGCGGGCGCGGAGAACAGAAGGCGGTGCACGCTTGATTGTTTACGCAATCAAAAGGACGCGATTTCGGCGATGATGACTGCCCTAAAAGGGCACAGCCGCGACGACGTAACCGTGAATAAAAGTTCCACAAACAGCCCATGTATGCACGCAGGCAATTTATTCGGCGACCAGACCACGGGCAGTTATTTCGGCGAGATAGGCAAGCTGTATTTTGCGACGGGCTCGTCTTTCCCGTGCATATCGGTGTTCAAACCGCTGACTCCCGCGGCGGCTGTTTTGCCCGAAGACGAGCAAACCGCGCTTGAATTTTGGGTAAAGAGAGAACTTCTCAACCGCCACGTTATGAGCGGAAACATAGATTTCGAGAGTTATAAAAATGAAGCGACGGAATTGCAAAAACGGTTTCTGACGGCGGCGGCGAGCGCGAAAGACGAAATAGGAGCGGAAGCAATATCGGCGCGCTGTTTTTACGAGGACGAGCAGTTTGTCGACAAATATCTCGCGCAGGCAAAAGGCAAAAACATAGATATTAAAGGCGGCGCGTACTTCCGTCGTTATTGGAGAAAGAAGACCAAAACGTTTATGGAAATATATGCGTTATAAGAACATACTGATTGCCCCCGACAAATTCAAAGGAAGTCTCGGAGCGTCTGACGTGTGCAGGATAATCTCCGATGAAATATCGCGCGTATATCCCGACGTAAATGCAGTGAGCTGTCCGCTTGCAGACGGCGGAGAGGGCAGCCTTGAATGTTTTTGCAGGAGTACGGGAGCGACCTTAATCGAGGGAGAGTATACCAATTCGGACTTTGACAAAATCCGAGCCGCGTATGCCGTATTCGAGGGCACGGCTTTCATTGAAACCGCGCAGACGGCAGGTCTTGTCAACTGTTCTGAAAAGAACCCGTTATTCACCACTACTTACGGCGTCGGAGAGCAGATTGCAAACGCGTTATCGAGGGGCGTAAAGAGGATATATCTTGCAATGGGAGGCAGTTCTACCAACGACGCAGGGTGCGGAATGGCGGCGGCATTGGGCTGGACTTTTCTTGACGGCAACGGCAAATCCTTTGTGCCGACGGGCGGAACTCTCTGTAAAATCGCAAGCATAACCGCTCCCGAAAAACCGCTTGACGCGGACTTTGTTGCGCTTTGCGACGTCAACAACGTGCTGTACGGGCATAACGGCGCGGCTTATGTTTACGCCGCTCAAAAAGGAGCGAATAATGACGGAATCAAGCTTTTAGACAATGGTTTAAGACATATAAACGGCTTATTTATGCAAAACGGAAAGGATTATTCCGACTCGCGCGGCGCAGGTGCGGCAGGCGGTCTTGGAGCGGGTGTGCAGTATTTTATCGGCGCAGAGTTGCAAAGCGGCATACGGGCGTTTTTCGAGCTTTGCGATATTCGTTCCAAAATATCCGCCGCGGATTTAATCATATCGGGCGAGGGCAAGATAGACGCGCAGTCCGATTGCGGCAAGGCGGTTATGGAGCTTGCTAAAATATGTGCAGGAAAAAGGTTTGTCGCTTTTTGCGGTGTTAACGAGAATGAGGCGGCTGATTTTGAAATATACGCGATAAACCGCGACGGCGAAACTCTGCCGCAGTCAATAGCCAACACCGAGGTCAATCTCCGCCGCGCCGCGTCCGAGTTTTTCTCCGCGCTTTAATTCCGCTCATTCTCGGTAAAACAGATATACATTTCTTCGTTATTGCAATCGGCTTTTAATGTTTTATTTCCGCGGGGTTTGCTCGTCGGATTGCTATTGTCTGTTTACGGCGCACGACGCGGTATTCATAGACGGCAAACTCATATGCAAGAGCGAATATTATAAACGCTTTGAAGATTTACGTCGGGCGCGGCGGAGTCCGAGCGCAGGAAGATAGGGAATTTATTTATAAAAAGTAAAATTTATGTCGGCAAATATTTTGCCGCCGAGTTGACACAATCCTTTTACTTTGCTAGAATTGGCAGACTGAATGACGAAGCGGCGCGACGCCGCTCTGACGTCTGAACCGCGGGGATATGAAGATATGCGCGAGGGGAGGGCGTTTTTTGGTGCATATGACAAACGCGATAAAAAACAACACGACACTCAAAGACTTCACAAAATACGTATCGCTGAACGTACTCGGAATGATTGCGTTCAACTGCTACATTTTGGCGGACACGTTTTTCATAGCCAACGGGGTGGGACTCAACGGACTGACCGCGCTTAACCTCGCTCTGCCCGTATTCGGCATACTGTCGAGTTTCGGACTGATGTACGGATTGGGCGGCGCAACGCAGTACGCGATACTGACTGCGGAGGGCAAAGACGGCAACCGAGCGTTTTCAATGAGTATGCTGCTCGCATTGTGCACCGCGGTCGTATTCGAGTTTTTTGCGTTTTTTTTATCGGAGGAAATAGCAATCGTGTTCGGAGCCAACGGCGACAACCTCGCGCTCACCACCGAGTACGTTCAAATGCTGCTGTACTTTTCTCCCGCGTTTTTAATCAATCAGGTTTTGGTATGCTTCGTCCGCAACGACAACTCGCCCGCACTCGCGATGGCGGCGGTGGCGACGGGCAGTATAATGAACGTAATTCTCGACTACGTTTTCGTGTTCCCCCTCGATATGGGAATGTTCGGCGCGGTGCTCGCCACGGGACTTGCTCCCGTAATCGGCATCGTAATTTTGTCCACGCATTGGCTTTTCAAGCGCAATAAGGTAAAGATAGTTTTTTGCAAGCCCGACTTGCGCATAATCGTCAACATTTTCCGCCTCGGCATATTCACGTTCATTGCGGAACTTGCCAACGCGGTAGTGATTTTACTCTACAACTCCATATTATTGAAGTCTGTGGGAAATCTCGGCGTTGCGGCATACGGAATAGTCGTCAACCTTTACTATGTGGCGATAGCGTTTTTCAACGGAGTATCGCAGGGTATGCAGCCGCTCATCAGCCGCCGCTACGGCGAGGGAAAACTGAAAGAGATAAAAAGCATTTACGTCTACGGCATAATAACGGCGATAGTGATAGCGGTAGGCATTTACGTCGTCATAGTGTCCGCGCCCTATCAGATTGTGGATTTGTTCAACAGCGAAAAAAATCCCGACATTCCCGATATGGCTGCGCTCGGACTGCTTTTATATTTTACCGCACTGTTTTTCTCGGGTACAAACGTCGTCACTACGGGACTGTTCAGCGCGGCGGACAGGGGCGGAAAAGCGTTTGTCATATCGCTGCTGCGCGGCATAGTAATCATAATACCTATGGCTTTCATAATGTCCGAGCTGTTCGGCTTGACGGGCACCTGGCTTGCTCTGCCTGCAACGGAGCTCATAGTTCTTGTCGCGGCTGTGATTGCGGCAACGTCATTTATAAGGAAGCTCAAACTCCTTGACGACAGTTCTTTCGGCGCGTTTTCAAAGCGTGCGAAAGAAAGCGCGCAAATTTCGGATAAATAAACATATCCGCACTTTATCTATTCAAAACGAATTGTAAAAGCCGCATTTTGCGGCTATATTTTTCAATAGAACGATTTTTTCATAACGCAGTTTTCAAGCGTTACGCCCTTTCTCTCCACCTGCTGTCGGGTTATTATCCTATAACCTCTTTCCTCGAAAAACGGCAGAGCGGTGACGGACGCGTGCACGGTAATTTCGGTTACGGGAAACGCATTTTCCAGTGCGTCGCATAAAGCCGAGCCCACGCCTTGCCGTTGAAAATCTTTGCCGACGTACAGTCTGTCGAGGTATCCGGCTTCGGTTATGTCGCCGAACCCCGCAAGCACGCCGTCAACCCAAGCCGTAACCGCGTACGACAAGGCAAAAGACCGCGTCCACTTTTCGGCGTCGGCGTTGACGGGTGCCCAGACGTCGAGCTGTTCTTTCGTGTAGTCGGCGGCGTTTACGCTATGCACCGTGTCGTAAAACAGGTTTAACACGCTTTGTAAATCTTTTTGCGAATATCTTATTATTTCAATCATAGCTATCTCCGATAACCTCATTGCTTATTATGTATTTTACATCTCTACATAGGGGGACCGCCTTTATTCATTGCACCCCGTGTCATTGCGAGGAGCGTAGCGACGCGGCAATCCCCTATTAGAGGTCGACAAACTAATACACGGCTAACGTAAACTCCGAGCGGGGGCAAAAGACGACGTCAGCGAGTGTTGAGCAGTAACGCTCAAACGAAGATCGTTGGTGTGCTGGAGGGGCGACGCCCCGACGAATAGGACTTGCGCGGAAGCCGTGAAGTACAAGGGAGGGCAAAATTTTGTTCGTACCTTTTGCCCGACCGAGTGATATAACAAGACACGTCGCTCCGCCGCGCAATCCGCGAAGCCCCCTATGAGGGGGTTGGGGGTGGACTCTGTATCAAGGGTTATTATACAAGCACTCTGCTTGTTAAATATCGCGGCAATCCCCTATTAGAGGTCGACAAACTAATACACGGTTAACGTAAACTCCTTCGCGTATATATAATAATAACTGAAATATCGGTATAATCAACAAATATCGCTTAATTTCGGTTGACAGCCCCTGCAAATTTTGTTAAATTAGATGTCGAGCCGCTCGGAAGTGGTAAAAGCGCGGAGTACCGCCACCATTACGGCGAGACTGGTGAGAGGAGGTATATATGTACGCAATAGTCAAATGCGGAGGCAAGCAGTACAAGGTCGAGCAGGATATGCTGGTAAAGGTCGAGAAAATCGACGCTGAAATCGGCGCGAAAGTCGAACTTGAAGTAATTATGGTTGCCGACGACAAGGGCAATGTGAAAGCAGGCGAAGCCGCAAGCGGCGCGAAGGTGGAAGCAGTCGTCAACAGACAGGACAAGTTCCCCAAAGTGTTTGTGTTCCATTACAAGCCCAAGAAGCAGATAAGAAAGCGTCAAGGTCATCGTCAACCGTACACCGAGTTGAAGATAACCGCAATCAAAGGCTGATGACAAAAGTCAGGTTTTCAAAGAAGGGCGAAAAGCTCTGTGCGGTGGAGTGCGAAGGACACACCGGATACGCCGAGGAGGGCAGCGACATCGTATGCGCGGCAGTAAGCTCGGTGGTGCAGACGGCGGTGCTCGGACTTATGAGAGTGGCGGCGGTCAACGTGGAATACACCGTTGACGAAGCGCGCGGGTATCTCAAAGCGGTTGTGCCCGACAACGTGTCCGAAAAGCAAGCGCACGACAGCGACGTAATTTTGAAAACAGCCTGTTTAGGGGTGTCCGACCTCTACGAAACTTTTTCGGACTTCATATCATTGGAGGTAGAATAATATGTTTATTAAAATACAGTTGTTCGCTCATAAAAAAGGAACGGGTTCCTCTCACAACGGACGTGAATCCGCGGCGCAAAGGTTAGGTCCCAAGCGTGCGGACGGACAATTCGTACTCGCAGGCAACATCTTGGTTCGCCAAAGAGGCACGAAATTCCACCCCGGCAAAAACGTCGGCATCGGCAAGGACGACACTCTGTTCGCGCTGGTAGACGGTGTGGTGAGATTTGAGCGTAAAGGCAAAGACTTAAAGCAAGTATCCGTTTACGCGGAGTAATTGAAAGCCGAGCTTAGCTCGGCTTTTGTATTTTTTTGGATATGCGCAGCATACTTTTGGAAAAGACGCCGACGTTTGATTTGAAGCAGACTTTGGACTGCGGTCAGGTGTTCAGATATAAAGAGCGCGAGGGCGTCGCGGGCGGAGGAAGCGAAGGCAGGGTTTTCGAGCTTTACGCCCTTGACGAACGCGCCGTCGTAACCGAGGAGGAGGGCGGCTACAAGCTTCAATCGGATAATTGCGATTTTTTTTACAAATATCTTGATTTTGACACAAACTATGATATAATACAGTTGAAAACGCAGGATAAAGGTCTTGTTTCGTCGGCAATCGAGTTTGGCAAGGGCATACACATTCTTCGTCAGGACGCTGTTGAAACCATCTTTTCCTTCCTCATTTCGCAGAATAATCATATCCCGCGCATCAAGGGCATAATAGAAAGAATGTGCGAGGCGTTGGGCAAGGATATGGGCGGCTATCACGCGTTTCCGGAAATAGGCGCGCTTGCGTCGGCGGGAGAGGATTTTTTCAAGAGCATAGGCGCGGGATATCGCGCGGCGTATCTTGACAGAACCGCAAAAACGCTTGCGGACGCAGACGTCGAGGGGCTCAAATCGCTGGATACCGAGAGTTTGCGCAAAGAACTTACGAACCTGCACGGGGTGGGCAGAAAGGTTGCGGACTGCATATTGCTTTTCGGGTTCAACCGCTTCGACGTGTTCCCCGTGGACACTTGGATAAAAAAGGTGTTCGAGGACAGCTATCCGGGGGTTGCGGCAGATAAATTATCCGTCGAACTCGTGGCAAAATACGGCAAATATTCGGGCTACGTACAGCAATGGTTGTTTTATTATAAGCGCGAACAAAAAAACTTATAGACAAAACGACTGAAATGTTATAGAATATTCGTGAAGCTAATTCACGCTACAAAACTTATTATTGCGTTACGCAAAGAAGGAGAAGTTTATGGCAACAGGTAAAAAATATGTGGTGCTTGCCGACATCGAAAGCGTAAGAGTTCCGTTCGCGGTTTTCGCCGCGGCGCTTGAGGAGCTTTCCCGTTTCGGCGAAATCGCAGGCTGCAAGTTCTACGGTTATTCCGCAAAACGCACCAAGGATTACGGCGAGTTCATTCAGGAAAACAGCTATGACGCGCTTTCCGCGCTTCCCAGAAAGAGAAAGGGCAAGCTTGACCTTCGTCAGGTAATCGACGCGGCAAGGCTCGCGCAGTTCCCCAACATCGACGGCTTCTTCCTTATTTACGGCAACGGCGACATCACTCCGCTCATTTCCTATCTGAAAGCATACGGAAAGGACGTCATCGCAGGCGTGGTCGAGCCCGACAAGAACAGCGCGCTCTGCAACAAGGTCATCACCCTCGATATGAACGCGGCTGCGGAGAAGGTATTACCCCACGGATATAAGAAGGTTGCGGCTGCGGAAGCTGAATATAAGCCCGAACCCGTCAAGAAGGCGGAGCCGAAGCCCGTATCCAAGAAGAGTGAAGAAGACGCGCAGTTTGCGTTGCTTATGGAGCAGTTCAGCAAGATTATCGCCGGCAACGACGACTGATTAGGGTGCTCAAAATCAAAATCAATTTTTTATAGCACCCCGTGGGTGCTATAAATCTTATACGAGGTTTTTATGGCAAAACTTACAATTAGCAAAGAACTGTGCAAAGGTTGCGGGCTTTGCGTTGCGGCGTGCCCCAAAGGCATACTGCAAGTGTCAAAGACAGTCAGCAACGGCAAGGGTTACTTTGTGGTGGAGGAGCTTGCTCCCGAAAAGTGCATAGCTTGCGCTTTCTGCGCCACGATGTGTCCCGATTGCGTCATTAAGGTGGAGAAATAACTATGGCTGAAAGAAAACTTATGAAAGGCAACGAAGCCATCGCCGAAGCGGCAATCCGCGGCGGCTGTCGTTTTTACGCAGGCTATCCCATCACTCCGCAGAACGAAATTCCCGAATATATGAGCTGGCGTCTGCCGCAGGTCGGGGGTCACTTCGTACAGGCGGAAAGCGAAGTCGCGGCAATCAATATGGTATACGGTTCGGCAGGCGCGGGCGGCAGAGCTATGACAAGTTCGTCAAGCCCCGGCGTGAGCCTCAAACAGGAAGGCATAAGCTACATATGCGGCGCGGAGCTTCCGTGCGTCATTATAAATATGGTAAGAAGCGGACCGGGACTGGGCGGCATACAGCCTGCGCAGGGCGATTATTTCCAAGCCGTCAAAGGCGGCGGTCACGGCGATTACAGAATGCTTGTTTACGGACCTTGCTCGGTGCAGGAGTGCGTGGACATCGTGTACGACGCTTACGACAAGGCCGAAAAATACCGCCTGCCCGTTATGATACTCGGCGACGGTATGCTCGGACAGATTATGGAAGCTGTGACTCTGCCCGAAATGAAAGACCCGACTACCTTCCCCAAAAAGGAATGGGCGACGGACGGCACGGGCTTCGGCAAGACGCGCAGGGTAGTCAATTCTCTGTACATCGTTCCCGACGAACTCGAAGTTATGAACCACAAACTTCAAAAGGTTTACGACGATATGTGCGAAAAGGAAACGCTGTGCGAGGAATATCTCACCGATGACGCCGAAATCATCGTCACGGCATACGGCACCGTCGCGCGCATAGCAAAGAGCGCGGTGAATATGTTGCGCGAGCAGGGCATAAAGGCAGGCTTAATCCGTCCGATTACGCTTTATCCGTTCCCGACCGCGGCATACGCGAAAGCGGCGGCGAACCCCTCCGTCAAGGAGTTCGTCACCGTCGAACTTTCAATGGGACAATTCATAGAAGACGTCAAACTCTCAACCGAGCACAAGAAACCCGTCAAGTTCTTCGGACGTTCGGGAGGCAACGTAATGACGCCCGAGGATATAGTGGCATTTGTCACAAAGGAGGCTTAAAATGGCTGTTGTGTTTGAAAAACCGTCGTTTTTGACGGACGTACCGCTCCATTATTGCCCCGGCTGCACGCACGGCATCGCGCACAGACTTGTCGCCGAGGCACTTGACGAGCTTAAATTGCAAAACAAAGTAGTGGGCGTAGCCCCCGTAGGCTGCGCGGTATTCGCGTACAATTATTTCAACTGCGATATGCAGGAAGCGGCTCACGGCAGAGCGCCGGCGGTAGCCACGGGCATCAAGCTCACCAACCCCGACAACGTCGTATTTGCCTATCAGGGCGACGGCGACCTCGCGTCCATAGGTATGGCGGAAATCGTACACGCGGCGACGCGCGGCACCAACATCACCGTCATCTTCATCAACAACGCGATTTACGGTATGACGGGCGGACAGATGGCACCCACCACGCTTATCGGTCAAAAATCGACAACCTGCGTGAGCGGACGCGACGCGAAAGTCAACGGCAACCCCATTCGTATGTCCGAACTTCTTGCCACTCTCGACGGACCGAGCTACATAGCGCGCTGTTCTCTGCACGACGTCAAGCACGTCAGAGAGGCGAAAAAGGCGGTGCTCAAAGCGTTCAAAAATCAGGTTGAAGGCAAAGGTTTCAGCTTTGTCGAGCTGTTGTCCACCTGCCCCACCAACTGGCATATGTCGGCGCAGCAGGCAATGAATTTCGTTGCCGAAAATATGCAGGCGGTCTATCCGCTCGGCGTGTATAAGGAGGTCTGATATGCAAAAGATTATCGTTGCAGGTTTCGGCGGACAGGGCGTGCTCAGCTTAGGACAGCTTCTCGCCTACGCCGCAATGTACGAGAATAAGGCGGCAACCTGGCTTCCTTCCTACGGTCCCGAAATGAGAGGAGGCACGGCAAACTGTTCCGTCGTCATTGACGACAGCGAAGTCGCGTCCCCGATAATCGCGGTGCCCGACTGCCTTATCGCTATGAACAAACCCAGCCTCGACAAATTTCAGGCGGCGGTAAAAAAGGACGGACTCGTCATCATAAACAGTTCGCTCATTTCCGATAAATGCAATCGCGACGACGTCAACGTATATTATGTCGACGCCAACGCAATCGCGCACGCCATCGGCAACGACCGCGCGTCAAACCTCGTTATTCTGGGCGCATACGTCAAACTGTCGGGTATCTTCACCGAGCAGGTTATGCTGGACACCATTGCCAAATCGTTTGCGGCAAAGCCCCAATTCATACCCTCCAACCAAGCCGCGTTCAAGGCAGGTTACGACCTCTATGAGGTTTGAGTAGGGTAAATG
>DBFJGL010000086.1:0-16675 GCA_048394785.1 Christensenellales bacterium
TAGGATTTTTCAAAAAAATATTGACAGAATACAATCGTTTACATATAATGATTTCAATGAATGTGTAATCGTTTACATATATTTTTTTGCCAAAGTATGTAATCGTTTACATAAATCTGAAAGGGAGCAGATTTTTATGTATTACAGAGCTACGGGCAAAGCGGTTTGCGCAGACGTTATACCGTTTTACGAGGACGGAGAGTTCAAACTTTTTTATCTGAGAGATTTCAGAGACGTCGAAAATGACGGCGAGGGTTGTCCGTGGTGTCTTTTGACCACGCAAAATCTCGTGGACTATAAAGATTTCGGTCCCGTGCTTTTGAGAGGAGATAAGGACAAGCAGGACTTATACGTATTTACGGGTTGTTGTATCAAGAACGGCGACGAATATATGATTTTTTATACGGGGCACAATCCGCACCTGAGGGCGAAAGGTTTGCCGGAACAGAAAGTTCTGCGCGCCAGAAGCCGCGACCTTATACATTGGGAAAAGGATGAAAGTTTTGTTTTCGAAGCTCCCGAGTGGTTGGAGATGCACGATTTCAGAGACCCGTTCGTTTTTTACGACGACGAGAAAAAACGCTACTGTATGTTGCTTGCGGGCAGGGTTAAAAATGCCGCGCCTGCAAATGCGAAAGGCGTTACGCTCGTTGCTTATTCCGACGACCTTTACAAGTGGGAGTTCGACCGCGAGCCGTTTTACGCGCCGCACGCGTACTTTACCCACGAGTGTCCCGACCTTTTCAAAATGGGAGATTGGTGGTATTTGGTTTTCAGCGAATTTACCGACAAAATAGTCACTACTTACCGTATGAGCAAAAGCCCGTTCGGTCCGTGGAGCGCGCCTGCAATCAACAACTTCGACGGGCACGCTTTTTATGCCGCAAAAAGCGTCAGCGACGGAAAAAGAAGAATACTGTTCGGCTGGAACTGCATAAAGGACGGCGAAAAAGACGACGCGTTCTGGCAATGGGGAGGCACGGTCATTCCGCACGAAATAGTGCAGGATGAAGACGGCACGCTGTACGTCAGATGTCCCGACGAAATCAAAGCAGCATATCGGAAAAAGGCGGAAATAACAGAAGGGCGCACGCTGGGAGGAGTCAGCTCGTCGGGCAAATCGTACACTCTCGGCGACGACGGCTTCAACTTTATTATGCTGGGCGAAATGCCTGAAAACTGCCGCATAGATTTGACGTTCACGACTCGCGACGACAGGGGAGATTTCGGACTTATTCTCAGAGAATCGGACAATCTCGACAAACATTATGCGGTCAAATTCGAGCCTCGGTTCAACAGACTCGCATTCGATAAAAAACCTCGCCGCGACAACACGCTGCATACGCAGGTCGACGTCGAACGCTGCTGCAAGCTTGTCCCCAACAGGGAAAATTCGATGACGGTCATTGCGGAGGGCAGCGTCGTGGAAGTTTACGTCAACGACAGAATTGCGATGAGCGCGAGAATGTTTGACTTAAAAAGCGGTAATTTCGGAATTTATACACACAATACTACCGTGAAATTCGGTAACGTCGGTCTTTTTACAAGAAGCTGACAAAAAGGAGGGGGATATGCGCGGTCAACTTGTTTCGTTTGTATTGAAAGCGGCGCTTTTTCTGCTGATAGCCAATTTCGTGATGATATTCATAGTGCCGCCCTTTACCGCCGAGTGGTATATAACGCTGTTCTCGGTCATTCTTATGCTCGTTCTTATCGCGGGCATTCAGATAGCTTATGCAATCAAAAGAAGGAGGGAAAAGCAATGAAAAAGAGTTTGACGGCGATTATTCTTGCCGCAGTCACGGCGGTAAATATATTTGCGTTCACCGCGTGCAATAACGATAAGGGAAACGATAAGGGAGGTGGCGGAGAAGTGCCGAAAACTATCGGATACGAGGATATTTACAAGCATACGCCCTCAAAGAGCGAAACCGTTACCGGAAGCGACGTGTATAAAGCGTCTTACGGTTACGTTGACAACTCGTTGCAGGGTTACAACGCGTTTTATTACCGCTATCGCGAGGACGGAACGCTTAAAGATATGAGTTATTCGGGCGGCAGCTGGACGGGCGGAGGCGCGTCGATGTCAGACGGCAGAATGAGCTCCGCAAGCGGAGTTAACGCCGTCAGAGTGTTCAGAGCGCCCGTTTCGGGACGCGCTCACATTTACGGCAATCCCTATCTTTGCGACGGAGAAAACGCTGTCGTGAAAATAAGCGTCGACGGCAGAGAAGTTTGGAGCGGTTCCGTTTACGACTCTACGGGCGTGTACCATTCCCGAACGTTAGAACTCGGCGAAGGTCAGGAAGTCTGTTTCGAGATAAGCGGAAATTCTACGGTGTATTGGAACCCCACGGTTGACTTTACGCTGCAGGACGAAAAATCGCTTCACCACACCGTAGACGGATATTACGGCGACGTTCACCCTTATTACGACGAGAGAACGGGCAAGCTGTATATGTTTTATTTGTCCACGGGAAGACAGTCCGGCGAGGTCAAAGAACAGTTTTCGTCGCTGTTGACTACGAGCTCCGATTTTATCAGATACGAGGACACGAAAATTCAGCCCGACAGCTCAAATCCTCCCGAACAGGAATTGTATTACGCGCTCGGAGTTTACAAGGATAAGGACGGAAATTACCGTTCGAGTTACGGTTACGGCAATTACGCAGGCGCGAGCAAGAGTACGGATTTGATAAATTGGCAGACCGGCTCCGACGTTTACATCGACGAAGCGGACGGATTGCTCAAATACACATTCCGCGCGTATTTCGACAGCGACGTCGTATCGGGCAGAGACCCCGACATTACGTACGACCCGGAAAGCGGCAAATATTATTGCGTGGTTATGAACTACTATACGCAGGCGGTTGCCAACGGCAGCAAGGGGCTTGCATTGTATACGGCGGGAGAGGACGGAAAGTATTCGACCAAAGCCGTTAAACTGCTCGACTGCACGGGACGCGGAGACCCGGAGTGTCCGCAACTCAAAAAAATAGGCAACAGATGGTATTTGTTCTATTCCATTTACGGCACGGGAAGTGCGGGCAACGTGGGTAATCTTTCGTACAGAGTAGGCGACGAAAACGTGTCGCCCGACAAAGTGAATTGGAATGCCAAAGAAGAATTTGCGCTCGACGGCGGCGACCTTCACGCCGCGCAGGTATGTCAGGTGGGCGACAAATGGTATATGTACGGCTGGCTGAACTATACCCCTCACGCAAACGTATGGGGCGGCTATCTGAATATGGCGCGCGAGGTTTACGTCAAAGACGACGGAACGCTTGCGGCGCGCTGCGACAGCTATTTGACCGACCTTTTGAATATGGGACGCGTCGCGACTTTCGAGGACGCGAACACGACGAGCGGCAATCTCAGCTATAACGACGGAACTTTTACGGCGGCTCAGGGCGGGCGCGCAACGCTTGACGGCGAGTACGGACGCAGTCTGCTGTTTGCGGACGTAGAACTTCCTGCGGGAGCGGACAGAGCCGGTTATGAGTTATCCGCCGGCGGAAGAAATTATTTTGTGGGCTTGCAACGCGCAAACGGGAAACTTTATCTGTCCGTTTACGGAAATCCCGAAGCGATGACCGACGGCTGCCGCATAGAAATCAGAGATGCGTCGCAGACTTCTTTCCGTCTGAAAATCGTTGCGGACGGCAAGTTTATAGAGGCGTTTGTGAACGATGAATATGCGCTTTCTGCGCATACCTATCTCAACGGCGCGTACACATTGGGTATTTCCGCATACGGCACGGGTGCGTCGGTAGGACGCGCGGAAGTGTGCAAGCTTGCGGATTATAACAACATCTTCGACTGACAAGAAGGAGGAAATTATGAAACGGGCAATAAGATTATCTATATGCGTTATTCTCGTGCTCGCCATTGCGGTTGTGTGCTTTGCCGCCTGCAATAACGAAACGGGAAAGGGCATAAATACGGACAAGTCTTTCTCTATGGTTGCAACATGGACGACGAGCGGGCTTGTCAATCACTACGACAGCAATACGACCTGTAATGCGTTCGATTATTTCGTGGTGGAAGGGCTGTACAGATACGTGCGCTCCACAGACGAAATTTTCTGTCAGCTTGCAGGGGAACTTCCCACTCACGCCGACCGTCCTATGGAAGATTATAAGGACGTGATGGGCGAGGACGCGTTCGACTATTATGCCGAGCAGGGTGCTACCACCGTCGCCGTCACGACTGCCAAAATCCGCGAGAATGCAAAATGGCAGAACGGCGAGGACTTCACCGCGAAAGACGTCTGGGCGTATTACTACATAATACACCCCACGTCCAGCAACTATATGGCGGCGGTCAGAGTCGTGGACGACAAGACGGTTGAATTCGTATGGAACCCCTTGAAAGAGCCGAACGACACGGTTAAGGAACTCTTGCTCGCACAGGATAAATCGGGCACCGTTAAATACGACGAATTCAAATCTTACGTCGATACCGTTTATAACATCGTTATGAACAGCCCCGTAAACGAAAATCTCAACCTTTGGGGAGCGTTCAACCGTTTTTCCACTGCGGAGCAGATTGTGGAGCTGAACATAGCCAAAAACGCGTTTTTCGCGTACAGCCCGTCCTGGTATATTGCGACAGGTCCTTTCAAACTTGACATTTTCTCGGCAACTCAGATTTTGCTCACCAAAAATCCCTATTATTGGAATGCGGATAATATCGGGTTTGAAAAAGTAAAGCTTTATTCTTCCAACGACCTCAATCAGACTTATCAGCTCATTACTAACGGTTATGTCGATTATTACGACGGATTCATTCAGCAGGATACTCTGGACAGTATGCTTGCCAGCAACGAAAATCTCGTAAACCTCAAAATGTACGATCCGGGTTCAATCGGTCTTACGTTCAATCTCGACAACAGCCTGTTTACTCTCGGCGTAAGACGCGCCTTCCAATACATTTTCAATCGCGAGGAAATAACCAATGCGGCAAATCCTTATGCGACGGCGTCTTATTATCCTTTGCTCGGTATGGCTCCTTCCGAGGCGCAGACTTATATGAGCGAGGAACATTATAACAATTTGCCCGAATATTCTCACAATACGGCGGAAGCGGAAAGACTGCTTACGGCAGAGGGTTGGACAAAGAGCGGCGGCAGATGGTACGCAAACGGTCAGGCCGTAGAACTTACGCTCGGCACTCCCAGCACTTCGGATATTTCCAGCACTGCGGCGGAAGCGGCGGCGGCACAGCTCGAAGCTTTCGGAATAAAAGTCAATCTGCTTAAATCCAGCAACTTCTATTCCAACGCAACCGCGGACAGCTCGCCTTACGACCTTATGCTCGAATGGACCGACCTCAATATGTCCTTCTCTTATCCCACGGGTTCCTATACGCAGTTTTCGAGCATTTATTCCAGATGGATTCACGTTGACAGATACCCCGAAGATTATCACGACGGACAGAAAGCAGGCAACGTGAGAATGGTGTTCAACGGTCTGGGCAACGACACGAATACCTATGAGTTTGCGGATTATATCAACTCGTTCTATTCGGTGGACGAAGAACAGCTTACTTATCTAGTCGACGTGTTCAATACGGGACTTGCGGATATGTGTCTCGGCGTGCAGTTCTTCCAAAACGTCACGGCGTCCACAATCAACGTAGGCAAAATCAAGGGCGTTCCGCTTGAAGAATACTGGTCGCAGAACAGAAACGTCACGTACGTGCCTGCGCCCGGTACCGAAGATTTCTTTGCGGTAGCGCGCACAAATCTCGTTTATGCGACGAATTATCTGCTCGCATACGGCATTTATCAGCCGAACTTCTGAGGATAAAAAAATGAAGCTTCGTATGAAATCCGCAGGGGATACCCCTGCGGAGATTACGCAGAATAACGGCTTTAAGAAAGCGATGAAGTACGTGGGGAGATTTTTCTCCAAGTACAGATATTTCTTTGCGAAGGTGGGAATATCCCTGCTTACGCTTGCGCTTGCCACGATACTTCTGTTTTTCATACTGCGGTTGATACCCGGCGACATAGTAGAGCTTTACGCGTTGAAGTTGCAGCAACAGCAGGGCATAAGCTTTGAAAGAGCGTACGAACTTGCCGCGCAGCTTCTGAATTTCGACCCTAACGAAAACGTCTTCGAAGCGTTTATACGTTACGTCGGAGGTCTGTTCAGAGGAGAACTCGGAGAGTCTTATCTGGAAACGGGAGTATCTGCGAACTCGCTTATCGCAACGCGTCTGCCTTGGACTCTGTTCATTTCGTCGGTGTCGCTGTTCATCAGTTTTATTCTGGGCACTATAATTGGCGGTTTCGTGGCTCAAAGGCGAAAGGGAGTTGCCGATAAAGCCGCGACGAGTTTTATAGCGATTTCCGGCTCCGTTCCCGATTATCTCATCGCGCTTGTACTCGTAATAGTGTTTTCCTATCAGTTGGGCTGGTTCCCCGCGCAAAACAATTACGACGCGTTCAGCGTCACGCCCGGATTTAATCTGCCGTTTATAGGCAGCGTGCTGTATTACGCTTTCCTGCCCATACTTTCATACACAATCGTGCAGACGGGCAATTGGATACTGCATATGCGCGGCAGTTGTATAGGCGTGCTCGGAGAGGACTATATTCTTGCGGCTCGCGCGAGAGGACTCAGCGAAAGCACAATTCGCCGCCGTTATATGAAAAAGAACGCGCTTTTGCCGCTTATCACACAGCTCGGCGTGTCTTTCGGAGCGTTGTTCGGCGGAGCGGTGCTTATGGAAAGCATCTTCAATTATCCGGGCATCGGACTTGAAATTTCAAACCGTATTATCAGCAAAGACTATATGGTCGTGCAAGGGTTGATATTCTTCTCTGCCGCGATGGTTATACTCGTAAATCTTGTGGTAGACCTCATATATCCGTTGGTGGATCCGCGTGTGCGAAAGGGGTAATTATGACTGCAAACGATAGATTAACAGCCTTTTTCGAAACATTAAAGCTCGGATTTGTGCAATTTTTTACCGCATTCGGCAAAGGTTGCAAAAAGATTTTCGGCAACGGAAAAACCATTTTCGGTTTTGTTATGCTGATGTTCTTTATAGGCGTCGCGATATTCGGACCGATGATTTTCCCGTATGACGCGAATACGGATATGGCAAACAAATATCTTATGCCGTCGGCAGAACACCCGTTCGGCACCGATTGGCTCGGACGCGACGTGTTCCGTCAGGTAATCGCAGGTACGGGTTCGGTGCTCGAAATAGCCTTTTATACGGCGATTATCACGGTTGTGATAGGCACGGTTCTGGGCATTGTCAGCGGCTTTATGGGCGGTTGGGTGGACAAAGTCATTATGTCCGTCACAAACATCTTTTTAGCCATACCGTCCTTTCCGATATATCTGCTTCTTGCCGCGATTATGACAATCGACACGCCCATTATGCTGTCGCTCGTCATTTCGCTGTGGAGCTGGGCGGGACTTTGCAGGGCAATCAGAGTGCAGATTATGAGCCTTAAAGAACGCGATTTCATTCAGATTTGCACTGTTATGCATATGAGCAAAGCTCACATAATTTTCAAAGAGCTTCTGCCCAACGTGTTTTCTTACATCGTAATCAATTTCGTTATGGCGATGCGCAACGCGATTATGGCGAGCGTCGGCATTATGCTTGTCGGACTTGCCGCTTACGACCCGACAAACTGGGGCGCAATCATTAACGCGGCGCGTACAAAAGGACTTATCAACGTCAAAAACATATACATTCTGCTTTATCCGCTGGCGGCGATAGTTCTGTTTCAGACGTCAACTCTTATGCTTGCGAACGGACTCGACGAAACGCTCAATCCGCGTTTGAGAGTGTTGTAGGAGGGGATATGGATACGGAAAAAGATTTGATGGAAACGCCGCAAAACAATACGTCTGCCGAAAGCTGCGAATATGCGGAAAAAGCCGCAGAACCCGAAACAGCCGTCGGCAACGAAAGAAGCGGTAATGCCGATATTGACGGTATGACGGACAATATCGCGGAGTTTCGCGGAGTATACATCGATTATCCGCTCAAAAAATACACAATCAGGGCGGTGACGGACGTATCGCTCGAAATAAAACGCGGCAGGATAACCGCGCTTGTCGGCGAGAGCGGCTCGGGTAAAACCACGCTTGCGTCCTCTCTTATACGGTGCATTTCGGAGCCGGGCAGACTTGCGGGCGGCGAAATAGTTTTCAGGAGCCTCCGCGAGGACGGCGGTATCGACGAAATACGCGCGGACAAACTCACCGATAAGGAAATGCGCAAATTCCGTTGGGACAAAGTTTCAATGGTATTTCAGGCGGCGCAGAGCGCGCTTAACCCCGTAATGACGGTAAAAGAACAGTTTATGGAAACGCTCGCCGCGCACGACAGCAAATTGACGAAAGAGGGCAAAGAAGCCAGATGCCGCGAGTTGCTCGATTATGTGAAGCTGGACGCGGACAGAGTGCTTTCGTCTTATCCGCACGAGCTTTCGGGAGGAATGAAACAGCGCGTTATGATAGCGTTTTCGCTGTTGCTCAACCCCGAAATGATTATTCTTGACGAACCCACGACCGCGCTTGACGTCATCACGCAAAGCTACATCTTCAATCTGCTCAAAAAGATAAACAGAGAGATGAACATCTCAATGCTGCTTATGACGCACGACATAAGCGTCGTTGCGAAATTCGCGGATTATATCGGCGTTATGTACGGCGGCAGGCTTATGGAATACGGCGACGTGAAAAGCGTGTTCAAAAACCGCCGTCACCCCTATACGGCGGGACTTATCGGAGCTACGCCGTCCATCATAGGAGATATAGGCGATATGAAACCGATCGAGGGCAATCCGCCCGATTTGCTTAATCTCCCGTCAGGCTGCATATTCTCGCCGCGCTGTCCGAAATGCTGCGACATATGCACCGCCGCAGAACCCGAAACGGCAGAGTTGACCGACGGCTGCAGAGGCAAATGTTATTTCTACGGGGAGGACGAAAATGAGCGATAACAATGAAAGCGCAAACGGCGCGCTGCTTACTCTCGAAAACATCAATATGGTTTTCAAAAAGCCCGGCTCGATGCTCACCGACAGATATATTCACGTTCTCAAAGACATAAATCTGTCCATTTATCCCGGTGAAATAATCGCGCTTGTAGGCGAAAGCGGCTGCGGCAAAACCACGCTCGGCAAAATCATAACGGGACTGCATAAACCCACGTCGGGCAACGTGTGGTTTGACGGCGTGAAAGTTTCGGGTATGTTCGGCAAAAAACTTGCTTCCTACAATCAGGTGCAGTTTATTCAGCAGGACAGCTATGCCGCGCTCAATCCCGTCCGAACCATTTATCAAAGTCTTTACGCTCCCTTGAAAACAAAAAACAGGAAGTGGAAAAGAAAGCAGGTCGACGAAAGGATAGAGGAGCTTATGCAGCTTATCGGGCTGCAGCCTTCCTCGCAGTTTTTAAGCAAATATCCCCATCAGCTTTCGGGCGGACAGCGGCAGAGAATACTTATGGCGCGCGCGATTTCTTTGGAGCCGAAACTCATAGTTGCGGACGAGCCGGTCAGTATGATCGATGTTTCGCTGAGGCTGTCTCTTTTGAACTTGATGAAGGAGCTCAACGAAAAACTGAATATGTCTTTCGTGTATATTTCGCACGATTTGTCGACAACGCGTTATATAGCGCGCAACGGGAGAGTCTGCGTTATGTATCTCGGTCAGATTGCCGAGGTGGGCAACATAGGCGACGTAATCGCTCATCCGCGGCACCCGTACACACGCGCGCTTATTCAGGCGGTGCCCGTTCCCGACCCCGAGTTTTGCGGCAACGACGAACTGCCTCTTAAATCGATGCAACTCGGCACGTTGGAGGACAGGGGCGAGGGCTGCGCTTTTCTCGAACGCTGTCTGTACGCAAAAGAGGAATGCAAAAACAAAATCGAATATGCAGATACCGATACGGCTCGGGTGCTGTGCTGCAACCTCGACGAGGTCCCCTGCGAATCGGTATATGAAATAAAAAATTAAAACACGGAGGAAGAAATTATGAGTAATGCGTCTTTGACACATTTAAGGCGACTGCTTTACGTTATGCTTGCGATGATACTCGCCGTAACGATGGGCTTCGCGCTCAGCGGTTTCGGTCTGCCGCTTATGACGGCGAACGCAGACGAAAACGTCTTGTATTACGAAGACTTTACCGACGGAGCGTCAAGCCTGGACGGCATCGTCACAGCGGATTCGGGGGCGGCTGTTTTGCCGAACACTATGTTTAATCTGCCCGTAGAGGCATTTCCCGAATCCAACAACGTCGAACTGGATTTTGACATAAAACTCAACGGTTCGTCGGATGTTTACATTCACTTTGCGGGTTTGGACGGCACGCTTAACGCCAACATATTCCTCGGAATACTCGGCGGCGGAGCGTATTGGCGTATGTCAAATCAGGGCGACGCGTTTGGCAGCGCGCTCAACGACGTCTATAACAATTCGGGCGACAATCAGGGCGGTCTTAACGGTATGGGCGTAGACCTCGGCGAATTTGCAAGCGTAAGATTTTTGCATTACGAGGGTTATATGGAACTGTGGGTAAACGGCGTCCGCCGCGCGGTATCGCATCTCTCCAACTTCGGCAACACCAACTATATGTCGCGCGGAGAGATTGAGGAAGGCAAAATTACGGGCATTGCCATTCACGCAATCAATGCCAATGCGGTTGTGATGGACAACATCAAAGTCAAGGAAGTTGCCGCCGACAGCGTGTCTTACAGCGAACACAGCGACGACCAAAACACTGCTTCCGCAAAAACTTTCGATTTATCCGCACAAAATCTTTATCTTGACAACTTCAAGGTTATAGGTAAATTTGCAGTTGCGGACGCGACAAAGGCGGGATATTATCCCACAATCAAACTGTACGGTCTCAACGCGTCGCAGATGACCAACACCTCGGAAGGAGGCGGACAGAAAGAGTACTCCGTCAACATTCAGGCAAACGTTAACGGCAACGAAATCACGGCGGGCATTTACGGTCAGAACGACACTCTGCCCACGGCAAACTCGTGGTGCGGAAAGGACGGTGCCGCAATGTCTGTCGAGGGTGTTGACAGCGTGGAGTACAGAGTGGAAGTGTACGGAGATAACGTAGACTTCTATCTTAACGGACAGCTTGCAATCGAAACGACTTTTACCGAACTCGGACTGATTAAAGGTCACTTGCAGTACGTCAGAATTCAGAGCGGCGCAGGCGGTATGTATTGGACGGATTTCTCGTATGACGGATACGAAAATACGAGCGCGATTGACGTTACCGCGTCCGAAGAACTCGCTCCCGTCGGTTCGGACGTCGTGTTCAATGCGGATTTATTCGGCGAAAAACCCGAAAACTGCAAATGGTATGTAAATGACGTTGAACAAAGCGAACAGAGCACCGCTTTGACTTTGAACGATATGGCGGCAGGCACTTACGTCGTGGCGTACGGCAACGATACCGTCAAAAGCAATAAGGTCACGGTTACGATTGCGGAGCGTATGGTTGTCATAACTGCCGACAAAACTACGGCGTATGCAACCGATAGAATTACGTTTACCGCTTCGGAAATGATCGGCGACTTCACAGACGTAACTCCCGAATGGTACGTCAACGGAGAAAAATATGACGCAACGGGCACTACGCTCGAACTCGGCGGTCTTGCCGCAGGCAGTTATGCGGTAGAACTGAAAATGGGCGACACCGTAAGCAATAAAATCAACGTGACGGTGCTTGCAAGCACGGTTACGGTCGTCACCGATAAAAACAGCTATTACAACAGTGAAACGGCGGTCTTTACAATCGAAACCGCAGGCATAGCCGACGGCGCGGCAATAAGCTGGTACGTAAACGGAGTCAAAGTCGACGGCGCGACGGGCGATACGTTCGAGCTTGCGCTGTCCGATTACGAAGGCGGCGCGCAGCTTGCGATAGTCGCGGAAGCGGACGGTATAAAGAGCGACGAAAATATTATATCGGTAGTCTACGACGTGCTCGATAAAATCGGCGGCGACGAAAACTACAAGAGCATTTGGAAAGACGAGATTAAAGCGGAAAACACTTACGGTACGTTCAGCGTAGGTTCCGACGAGAACGGCGCGTATTTGTTCAGCGAAGTCGAGGGCAGAGATACTTATTACAATATACCCGCGACTATGCCTTCTTCCACGGGGTTCGTTTTCAGCTATAAACTTTGGGTGCCTGCCGACGTCAGCGGTAAATATTACGTTTATCCCGTGCTCGGCGGACTGAACTCCAAATATCCGCAGGCATTCGTGGAGATGGCTGTGGAAGTAAGCACCGAGGGACTCAGACCTTACTTCAAAGACCAAGGCAACAATCAGGAATACCTGACCTCGGACTACGGTCTGGGCAAGGATTTGAGCTATGACGGCGGCATCTCCGAGAAAGGCGATTGGAACACCGTTTCCGTTGCGGTAGACGGACAGTATATTTCAATGTATATAAACGGCGAAATGACTTTGTTCTTCAAGATGCCGACTGCGAGTGTTCCTTCGGCGGCAGGCTTCAACTTCTATCCCGACGGCGGCACGGGCGTTGTTCCGCTCAGAATCAAGGACATAGAGTTCAGCGGAATAGTCCAGCCCGCTCCCGACCTTGAAAGCGTAACGCTTTCTCTGTCCTCCGTCAGCACGGGCGTGAACGAGAGCGTCACCGTAACCGCAAACCTCAATCCGTTTAACGCGGTTGCGCAAAGCGTGGAGTGGTACGTCAACGGCGAAAAAGCTGCGGCAAGCGGACTTACGTTTACGTTCTCGGCATCCGAGGCAGGCGAATACGAAGTGTACTGCATAGCCGACGGCATTCAGTCGGCGTCCAAAAAGATTACGGTTACGGCGGCAGGCGGAAACGAAGCCGAAACCGATGACGGAAAACTGCCCGATTGGGGCATTGCGTTGATAGTAATCGGATGCGCGGCGGTTGTCGGCGGCGTTATAGCAGGCGTGGTAATTGCACGCAAGAAGAAATAACGTCACTTAGGACGGCGGAGTTTATTCTCCGCCGTCCGTATCTTAATGCGAGCGAGGTTGTTATGAAAAAACTATGCGCTTTTGTGCTTATGCTGGCGATGTTCTCGACTGCGCTTTTTTTGCTCGGAGGTTGCAACGTGAAAGAAAAAGATAATCCTAATACTGCGGAGTTCGATTACGAAAAACTGTACCGCTCGGAAAGGACGGAACCGTATGACGCGCCGCGGCAGGGTACGACAAGTCGGGCAAGTTACGGATATACGGCAAAAGCGGAACAGGGGTTCAACGGGTGGTACTATCTTTTCGGCGATAACGGAGGGTATTCCCGAATGACTTACGACGCGTCCGCAGGAAAATGGACGGGCGGCGGCGCGGAAATGCAAGATGAATATATGCGCTCGTCCGCACGCTCGCAGGCGGTCAGGGCATATGTTGCCGACGCGGAGGGAGCTGCCGTCGTTTACGGTAATTTAAGATGCGAAAGCGCGTCTTCGCCGTCGGCTTCGCTTTCGGTGTTCGTAAACGATAAACAAATTTACGGCGCAAGCATCGCGTCGGGCGACGTGCAGGGCAAATATTTTCAAGCGGAAACCCGAATCAAAAAGGGCGACACCGTTTATTTTGCCGTGAGCGGAAGCGCGGCTCTCAATCCCGTGGTCACTTACGAAAACGCGCAGGAACAGTCCCTTTATCATCTCACTGCCAACGGCAAACAGTACGGCGACGTTTTCCCTTGGTACGATGAGGAAAACGGCAAACTCTATATGGGGTTTTTGTGGTCGGATAACGCCGCGCTTGCAAACAACTATCACGACGCGCTTGAAATTTCCGACAATATGCTGACGTTTACCGACGTGCCCGAGGCGAACAATTACGACGTGTGGCAGCGTTATAAAGAGAATTACAGAATGCATATGTTGTTTAATACCAACAACTTTATCGACACTTCTAAGTACAAGTTCGGTATCCGCGACAATATGCTTTACTTTGACAAGGAAAATAACAGATATCTTCTGATTGCGGGGTGCTATTACGAGTTTGATTCCCTGAACAGAACGTCTGATTTGGTTATATATTCTTCCGATGACGAATACGCGCTCAGCTGGACTCGGCAGGGAAACGTGGTCGAGTCGGGATATTCCCACAATCTTCCCGAATGTCCGTCGCTTATGAAGATAGGGGACAGATGGTATGCGTTTGTATCCGTTGCATACAATACCGCGCATCAGGTCGGTCCCTTGCAGTATTGGACGGGCGACGCGGGAGTGGATTGTATGGACGTCGATTGGTCGGATAAGCAGTTCGCTTTTCTGGACGGCGAGGATTTGTGCGCGGCGCGCGTGACCAACGTGGGCGGCAAAACGTATATGTGGGGTTGGATACCTTCGACATACGATACTATGCCGTGGGCTCCGTGGGCAGGATATCTCAATCTTCCGCGCGAAGTCGTGCAGCATAGCGACGGCTCGCTCGGAGGGCGGCTGGACCCTGCGCTGTCAAAACTTTTGAATTACGGCAACATATATACGCTTTCCGACGGCAATTTCGGCGTTTACTCGGGTTCGGCGCAATTCGACGGGGCAAAACTCGATATGTACGGCTCGGACAATATGGTCGAACTCGGCGGCGGTTACAGCCGAAACTACGTCACGTTTACCGCGGATATGCGCGACAGCTCCGAAATATCGTACGTTATGGTGCAGGGAGGAAAGCAGTACAGAGTGTCCGTGGTTAAAGAGAGCGGCAGGAAATATCTGCAAGTGACTTCTCCCGACGATACCAAACATAAGCTGAACAGCCGCATCGAAATCAAGTCGGAAGGCGACGTATTTGACGTCAAACTTGTTGCCGACGGAGGGTTCTTGGAGTTTTTCGTGAACGACGAATACGCGCTCACCGCGCATACCGCAATGGACTCGGGGGCATATTCCGCTTATCTTTATTCTGACAAGTCGGCGGCTTTTTCCGACGTGCGGATAAACAAGCTTCTGCCTTACGGAGAATTGCAATAACGGCGGTTAATATATGAAAAACGATAACTTAAACTCATATATCGGCATAGATCTCGGCACTTCTGCGGTGAAACTTCTGCTTGTTGCATCCGACGGAACCGTGCTTTCGTCGGCTTCCGAAAGCTATCCCGTGCATTATCCGCGCGACGGTTGGAGCGAACAGAACCCGAAAGATTGGTTCGACGCGGTAATGCGCGGACTTCGCACATTGCTCGAAGACGCGGACAAGTCGCTGGTCAGAGGAATTTCGTTCGGAGGTCAGATGCACGGGCTTGTTGCGCTTAATAAGCGCGGAGAGGTTGTGCGCCCCTGCATTTTATGGAACGACGGACGCACCTTCAAGGAAACGGAATACCTGAATAAAACCGTCGGAAAGGCAAAGCTTGCGGAGTTGACGGGCAATATTGCGTTTGCCGGTTTTACTGCGCCCAAGCTGTTATGGCTTAAAGCAAACGAACCGGATAATTTTGACGAAATAAGCAAAATTCTTTTGCCAAAAGATTATCTTGCGTTCAGGTTCTGCGGCGCGCTTTGCACCGATTATTCGGACGCTTCGGGCACGTTGCTGCTCGACGTCGAAAACCGCAGGTGGAGCAGAGATATGCTTGACATATGCGGCATAAGCGAAAACATTTTGCCGGAACTTTGCGAGAGTTGGCAAAAGACGGGAAAACTCAATTCGGATATTGCCGACGCGTTGGGGTTGCCGCACGACGTCGCCGTGTGCGCCGGAGCAGGCGATAACGCCGCCGCGGCAATAGGCAACGGAATTTCCGGCGACGGCAAATGCAATATATCCCTGGGCACAAGCGGAACTTTGTTCATAGCCTGCGATTCTTTCAAAGAAGACAGGGCAAACGCGTTGCACAGTTTCTGCCACGCGGACGGCGGATATCATCTTATGGGGTGTATCCTTTCCGCCGCGTCCTGCAACGAGTGGTGGTCGAGGAGTATCCTGAACACGGCGGATTATGCCGCGGAACAAAGGGGAATAGAGAAAAATCTCGGTGAAAACAAGGTATATTTCCTTCCTTACCTTATGGGCGAGCGCAGTCCGCATAACGACGTGTATGCGAGAGGCGCGTTTGTGGGAATGCGTCCCGACACAACCCGCAGTCATATGACTCAGGCGGTTTTGGAAGGCGTTGCTTTTGCCATAAACGACTGTCTTGCCGCGGCAAAACGAAACGGCGCGGCAGTCGGGCGGACTTCGCTGTGCGGAGGCGGCGCGAAAAGCCCTTTGTGGCGGCAGATAATAGCCGACGTGACGGGACTTGAAACGGACGTCCCGAAAACGGAGAGGGGCGCGGCGTTCGGAGCCGCGACGCTCGCAATGACGGGGTGCGGAGAGTACCCGTCCGTGCGTGCCGCCGCAAACGCGCTGAAATGCGAATTCGACACGGTGTATCCCGACGATAGCGCTGCAAAATACCGCGATAGATATGCGGAATTTGCGGCTTTGTATCCGTCGCTCAAAGAGGCGTTTGCCTTGATGGGCTGAACGCCTTTTATTCCGTGACGTCGGGAGAGGCGGCAGAAGCGGCATAATCGGTTTTTGCAAACGGCAGAATGCCGCCTAAGCGGCGACTCTCTCGCAGTCCTCACTCGGAGTATGCTCGTCACGGGCAGATTATACGTTATTTTTTCAAGGCGTACGCAATACGTCTGTTT
>DBFJGL010000087.1:0-17983 GCA_048394785.1 Christensenellales bacterium
GCCCGCCGAACTGTTTTTGGAAAGGCTAAAAACTCATATAAATGAAATTTGATTTTGAGATTACGGAGTCCGATTAAAGGACTCCGCTTTCAATCGACGTTTGATTATTCCGTTTATGCGCAAACAGTTTTGATTGCAAGCTATTCGGCAATGTTCTCCGAAGATTTATCCGATTCGGGCGGAATGCAGTCGGTGCCCGACTCCGAGGGCGGCTGTTCGGACGGCTCGGCTTGCGCTTCCGCCGTCACCGCCGCGGAGCAAGGTCTTGCGGCGGCAGACGAACCCGCAGTTATTTCCCCTGCCCATTTGAATGCGAATTTTGCAATTATCACGGCAATTATTTCATTGATTATGGCGGCGGCGACTATCGTTCCCGATACTATCGACGCAAGTTCCGGGTTGAAGGAGCTTATTGTGTTTACCGCAAGTCCGGTGAAAACCAAAGATACGCCCGAGTGCGGAAGCAGCGTAAAACCGAGAAATTTTGTGACGGTCGGTTCTGCTTTCGTGATTTTGCCGCCTATAAACGCGCTTCCGATTTTGCCTATGGCGCGAGATGCGATGTATATGAACGTGAACAGTCCCGCGCCGGCGATAAGCCTGTAATCGAGAGGCATACCGAGGTTGACGATGACTATCACCAGCGACAGATTGAGTATGGGATTGTACCACCTCAGCGCGTCGTTAAGCTCCTCCTCTTTGAGAACGTTGGCTACCGTCATACTGAACGCCATACCCGTGAGCAGATAATTGAGATTAAAGGCGCGGAAAACGTATATGTCTATCAGCAGTCCGATGACCGTTGACGCGCAAAGAAAGACTATAAGCAAAGCAAACCGCGCATATCTGTTTTTTATCGCTTTAATCAGAAACGCCGCAATCAATCCCGTCGCTATACCGATAACGAACGGCAGACACACCATTCCCACAACCGACCACGCGGATACGTCGGCGGTGCCGTAAACTCCGCTTATCACCGATATTACGGTAAAAAAAACTACTACGCCGATAACGTCGTCGATTGCCGCAAGAGGTACAAGCGTTCTCGTGACAGGTCCGCTGGTTTTGTATTCGTTGACTATGGAAAGCGCGGGTGCGGGCGCGGTGGCAAGCGCGATGCCTCCGAATACGAACGCGAGCCAATAAGGTATATCCATAATCAAAAATACGACCGCAAACACCAAAGACACGAATAAAAACGTGCCTATTGACTGTATAAATGTTATTCCGATTATCTGTTTACCGGACTTGGCAATCTTTTTGAATAGGATTTCCTTGCCTATCATTACGCCGGCAAAGCACTCCATAAACTTTATGAATATGCGATACCAAAGCGAATTCATTATATCGAGCGTAACTATTTCGGCAAGATAAGGTCCGAAAATTATGCCCGCAATCAGCCAGCCGAGTATTGCCGGAAGTTTGACTTTGGATACCGTTTTGCCGAGTGCCGCCGCAACGCATATTATCGCGAACACGCGCAATACTTCTATAAATTCCGCCATAATATTCCTGCAAGTGTTTTTATGATTTTATCGGGATTTTCGCCCGCAGATATGAGCTTTTCAAACGTGCCGTCAATTATTGTCTTATAAGAGTGCGCATCCTCCGCGCTCATTCCGTCGAATAATATTTCCGCAATCGGCGCGCCGAAACCGTCGTGCAGCTTCAAGGCGTATGTCCTTACTGCAAGATTGATATTATATTTGTTGAATATTTCCTCTCTGACTATGAGTTTAGACTTGAAATACAATTCGAGCAGTGCCTCCGAATCCTTGCGGGTTGCGGAATAAGCCGCGACGCGTTCTTTTGTTTCGGCGGTCAACTCCGCATAAAACTTTTCGTAAACGGCAAGCGCGAGTTCTTCTTTGCTGCGAAAGTACTTATAAACCGTTTTTTTGGAAATGCCGAGTTTTTCGGTCAGTTTTTCGACGTGAAAACTGAGCCCGAAATTAAGTAAAAGTTCTATTGCGGCGGTAATTATCTTATCTCTCATTTGGAAACTTTTTTCCTGTATTTTGTTTCCATTATAGACGCGGACAGTTTTATGTCAAGCAAAAACCGAGCATTGCCGCACTTTAACTTTCCGAGTAAAAAAACAACGGCGTTATACGCCGTTTATATGGGTGTGTTTCTGAATTACGTCGGTAAAATTTCGCCTTGCTGCGTCTTTATGCCGCGCACGGGCATTCGTTTTAATCT
The DNA here is from genome assembly GCA_048394785.1 of Christensenellales bacterium. Taxonomy (GTDB): domain Bacteria; phylum Bacillota; class Clostridia; order Christensenellales; family CAG-917; genus DBFJGL01. Next base: position 2,203 of record DBFJGL010000087.1, read on the forward strand.
CGGGGCAATCTTTCTATTTGAGCTACGGACACTTCGTATGCCGTACGCTCCTGTTCAGTGCCGTCTTCGAGCACTTTTCTATACGCGCGCGACTGTATTCTTCCGAACAATTTTATCTTGTCGCCCACCTCGAAAGTGCTTGCAAAGCGCGCGTTGCGTCCCCAGGCTATCGCGGGTATATAATCGGATTTATTATATGCGCGGTTAACTGCGACAAGCAAATCCGTTATTTCGCGCTTGAACGGAGTGGTTCTGAACATCGGCGGTTTGCATACGTAGCCTTCGAGCTCGATATTGTTGGGATTGTCTGCGTCGCCGTCGTCTATATCTCTTGCGAAAACTCTGAGAACAAGTCTGCTTTTTGCGTCGGCTATCTTGTTGTAACTGCGCAATTGTCCGTTTATTCCCACCATTTCGCCGACTTTAAGTTCGTTTTCGTCCGTTATGAGCCTCTCGGACACCGTCACGGGTATAGCGTCTTCCTGCCCCGATAATCTCGCGACTCCAAGCGTGAAGTCGTAAAATCGTTCGCCGAGTATCTCGTGGGAAAACTGCGGTTCGCACGCAACTCTCCCGGAAACGTACACCCTGTTGTTTTCAATCATATCGTAACCCATTTATATTCCTCCATACGGTTTTTCTATTTTTTATGCTGTATTCCGTTGGCGTCGACGTAAAAATTGTCCGTTGCCACAAGCTCTCCGAGCCCCACAAAACGGAACCCTTGGTTTTTAAGTTCTTTCAGTATTTCGGGCAGCGCTTCGAGTATGTTGTCCGAGTTGTTGTGAAACAGAACTATGTCGCCGCTCTTAGCTTTGGGCACCACTCTCTGAGTAATTTCTCTTGCGGACAAACCCTTCCAATCGAGCGAATCGATACTCCACTGCACGCCCACCATATTGAGTTCTTCCACCGCGTCCATAAGCCTGTTGTTGTAATCGCCGAAAGGCGCGCGGAAATATTTGGGGGTAATGCCCGTAATACTCTCTATCTGCTCGTTCACCGAACGTATTTCGGACAGTATCTCCTGCTCGCTCAACCTCGGCATATTGAGGTGATTTTTGGAGTGATTGCCTATCTCGAAACCGGCGTCGGCAATGGCTTTGACTTCGTCTGCGTATTTGTCAATCCAGAAACCGACAAGGAAAAAAGTGCCTTTGGCGTCGTATTCCCGCATAATTTCGATTATTCCGCGGGTTTTATCCGCGCCCCACGCCGCGTCGAACGTCAACGCAATCACCTTTTCTTCGTCCGCCGCGCGCTCGACTCCGTACACGGGTACTTTGCGCGTGCTTTCTCCGAAAAACACTCCTGCCGCGCCCGACGCTCCGACCGCCGCTAACAGCAGCGTGAGCGCAACGGTTATCCCGACAGCGGCTATAATGCTCTTATTCTTCAATACCAGAAACAAGCTACACCTCGATGATATATTACTTTTGAGTGCGCATTTTGTATTTTTTTGTCGAATTTTGAAATACATAGTCAATACGCATCGATATAATTTATTTAACAGTGCGCAGTAATAGAACCGCCGACGGTTTATTGCGTGCGCGGCTTTATCCTATTGTAAAATTTCCCGCTCAAACGGCTGAATTATTAAATAGCATTAAAACGTCCTAATATTTTCTTTAAGAATGCCAAACGCCTTCGCGCTTGACTGCTCGTGCCCTCACGATATATAATTGCGGTATGGACAGCGAGATTACCAAAAGCAAAGCTAAAACAGTCAGTCTTGTAATACCTTTTGTGCTGATAACTCTTTTTGCGGCAGTATTTTTCGGCGGCGCGATGCTGCTGTTTATTTATGCCATAGTGCTGACAGCCGCATTCGAGTCGGCAATGGTGTTCTTCTTCCTGCTTGCGTGTAGCGCGCTCGCAATGGGTATAGGCATATTTCTTATCATAGGTTTCTTCACCTATAAAGACTATTATATGAAACGCCAATCGGATAAACCGTACGCCAAATTGAAAGGTTCAAAAACATATCGCGCGGTGGCTGTCGCAGGCTACGCCCTTTTGATTACGGGCGTTATAACCACCGTTATCGCCGCCGCTCTCGGCGCGATGGATAAAGATAAGTGGGTGGTCGCAAGTGCGGATTATTATCACGAAAACGGTTATTTCGAAACTTCGCAGCTGCGCGACGTCGAATATTCAAACGTAAAAAACATTGAACAGATAAATATCTCTCTTGACACGAAAAACGCCGTTGTCATATACGAGTCCGTGCCGCAAAGCGCGGAAGCAGTGAGATTAAGAGCTTACCTCTCTTACGAAAATCAAGTAAAATTCCATTACGATAAAGATACCAAAACGCTGTCGGTGACGGAAACTCCCTCCCCCAAACTCCAAAGACCGATGGAAAGTATGTTGTTTTTCCTGTTCTCGGAAAATGAAGCCGAACGACAGATAAGAATTTTTGTGCCCGAAGCGTATCGCAATAAGATTACCGTCAACGGAGAGCACATAACCGCGCAAAGCATAGAGGAACAGATGCAATCGCTGTCATTTTAACGCTCTCTTACGTTAAACGCAGTTGGTATGGAGTTTTATAATATAAAAATAACAAAGTATATTACTTGAAAACGGCGTTATCTTTTAAGATAGTTAACGTCGTTTTTGTATCGTTTTTGTATCGTCGCAGTTGTATTACCACATCTTAGGTTCAGGTAAAGCTCGCGCGCCGCGCCTTTTTTTATTTTTTGCCCTCAAAACGGCGGAAATTGCGGCGGCTGACAACGCGCCGACAAGCGCGCCCGTCGCATTGAAAATAAAATCGTTGACGTCGGTGACTCTGGACGGTACGGCAAGCTGTATTGCTTCGAACGCCGCGCTTGAAAGCGCGCCGACGAGCGTTGCGATAACAATTTTTAACGCAACTTTTTCAGAGCCCGAAAGCCAATACGCGCACGCTCCTACGGGCACAAACATTGCGATGTTGCCTATCAAATCGTAAACCAGCACTTTGCCGCTCACAAAAAACGGAACGGAATTTACAGCGGTTTCCGTTTGCGGCGCAATCGGTTTTCCGTTTTCCAAATACATCGGCGCAAACAAGTACGGAAGTAAAACAGCCGCATAGAATGCTAAAAACGTGAATACTGCGAACTTTGCCGCTTTGTTGTCGCTGCGTTTTTTCACAAGATAAATAACAAGTGCGGCTATCAGCCCAACAAGCAAAACGGCAAACGCATACCAAAATACGGAAAACAAGTTTCCGTCTGCGCAAAATCTGTATGAATATAAGCGTTTGAGCGCGTTAAGCAAACCGTCCTCCATCATATAGTTTGACGTTTGCCGCAAAAACGATACCGTTTGCGGCAATATCCGTTTACAGGTGTACCGCCGATAACGTCTATTACCGCTAAATTGCTTCTTATCGCGACAACGCAAACTGTATATGCAAAACATATTATGCCCTGTCGCGGCTTTAAGTTAAAAGAGAGCGATTACGCTCTCTTTCATTTCAAAAAATTATGTGTCTGCGCTTACTCTCCGCGATATTTTAGTGATATTTTTCTGTTATAACTCAGTTCTCTTAAAGCTATATCGGCTTTTCGCCTGCGCATTTTCCCGTTTCGCAAATACGAGGCGGTTTTTCAAGAATTAAAGCCGCTTTGCAATAGCTTCCAAAAACTCTTTGGAATTGAGAGCTTTAACTGTAACTCCGTCGCGGTGGAAAATGCCTGCCAAATCCTTGGTCATTTCGCCGTTTTCAATGGTATCGATTGTCGCCCTTTCGAGTTTTTCCGCAAATGCGATAAGTTCGTCGCTGCCGTCGAGTTCGCCGCGTTTTTTGAGCGCGCCCGTCCACGCAAACAGCGTAGCAACCGAGTTCGTGGACGTTTCTTCGCCCTTCTGATACTTTCTGTAATGGCGCGTAACCGTACCGTGAGCCGCCTCAAACTCATAGGCGCCCGTGGGCGAAACAAGTACGGAGGTCATCATAGCAAGCGAACCGAACGCCGTTGCGACCATATCGCTCATAACGTCGCCGTCGTAGTTCTTGCACGCCCAGATATAGCCGCCGCTGCTGCGCATAACGCGCGCCACGGCGTCGTCGATCAAGGTGTAAAAATACTCTATGCCGCATTCCTCGAAACGCGTTTTATATTCCGCGTCGAATATTTCCGCGAATATGTCTTTGAAACGGTGGTCGTATGTTTTTGAGATAGTGTCTTTTGTGGCAAACCACAGAGGAAGCTTGCAATCGAGCGCGTAATTGAAGCAACTCCTTGCAAAACTCGCAATGCTTTTGTCGGTATTGTGCATCGCCTGCACCACTCCGCCGTTATCGCCGAAATCGAAAACGACTTTTTCACCGTCTTTTTCGGTGGAAAGCACGGCTTTGCCTCCGCTCACCTTTATTTCAACGCCTTTATACACGTCGCCGTATGCGTGACGCGCAATCACAATGGGCGCGGTCCAGCTAGGAACAAGCGGCGTAATGCCGTCAACAAGCACGGGTGCGCGGAATACCGTTCCGTCCATCTTCGCTCTGATTGTGGCATTGGGGCTCGCCCACATATTTTTGAGTCCGAATTCCTCTACTCTCTGCGTATTCGGAGTGATGGTCGCACACTTTACGCCCACCCCGTATTTGAGGCACGCCTCCGCCGCTTCAACCGTAACTTTATCGTCGGTTGCGTCGCGGTTTTCAAGTCCGAGGTCAAAGTAGACCGTTTTCAAGTCGACATACGGCTGTATGAGTATTTCTTTCACCCATTTCCATAAAATTCTGGTCATTTCGTCGCCGTCCATTTCGACGAGCGGTACGTTCATTTTGATTTTGTCCATATTACACCTCTCTGTGCCGTAATAACTTAAATATTTTACCATATAAGCCGTATAAATGCAACTTATCGCATATTATCGCGCATATTTACAGGGGCAAAAACCGCAGATAAGACTATAAAAATTCTTTTGCCCAAATATTGGCAATGCACGATTTTCACCGTGCATTGCAACTGATACTGAATCAAAGCAAACAAGTTTTACCCTAAAATTCAGGCGTTCTAACGCGATATTTTGCGTTTATAAGGCGTTGACTTCTTTGATTATGAACTCCCTGCCTCCGAGAATTTCCTTGTCGAAACATTTGCACACGGGGCAGTAGCCTTCGTTTTCGACCACGTTGAACACGCTGTCGCAACGGGCGCATTTCGCCATACCCGGAATGATTTCGATTTCGAGTTTGCAATCCTCGAACATAGGCTTGCGGTCTATAGCCGCGGGAAAGCACTCCTCGAGATACCTCGGTACTACAAGCGAGAGTTCTCCCACTTGCAGTACTATGGATTCTATCTTTTCGAGTTTTTCTTCGACGGCGACTTTCTCGACCGTTTTAACAATCTGATACACCAACCCGAGCTCGTGCATAAATCAGTCGTTCCCCTTAAAGGCGTTTTTGATGGAGTGAGCCACAATCTTGCCTGCGCGCTTGATTGCATACGGAGCCAACTTCATAGGCAGCGTCTCGAACTTGCCCATTTGGAAATCGGAGGTCTTGGTCAGCTTGATTGCGTCGAACTTACACTTTGTGGTGCAAAGTCCGCAGCCGATGCACATATATTGGTCGACCACGACCGCGCCGCAACCGAGACAGCGTTCGGTTTCTTTCTTCATCTGCTCCTCCGTAAACGTCGCGCGGTTGTCCTCAAACGACTTCTTATCCGAGGAGGTGTGACCTGCCGACTGTCTGGGAGTGTTATCGAAGCCCTGAACGATGACGTTGTCCTTATCGAACGCGTGATAATTTCTTCTGTCGCGTCCGAGAATAAGGCTCTGACCGGGTTGCACGAAACGGTGAATGGAAATTGCACCCTCTTTGCCTGCGGCAATCGCGTTGATTGCGTACAGCGGTCCGGTATAAACGTCGCCGCCGACGAAGACGTCGGGCTCGTCCGTCTGATAAGTGAAGTCGTCCGCGACAACGGTGTTGTTACGGTTGAGTTTTACCTTGCTGTTGTCAAGCAAGCCGCCCCACTGTATGGACTGACCGACGGACAGCAATACTGCGTCCGCGTCTACCGTTATCACCGTATTCTCGTCATATACGGGGCTGAACTTGCCGTCCTTGTCAAACACGGAAACGCATTTCTTGAACTCCACTCCGCAAACTTTTCCGTTGGTGACGATTATGCGCTTGGGACCCCAGCCGTTGTTGACGATAATGCCTTCGCTTTCGGCTTCTTCGATTTCCTCGTCGAGCGCGGGCATCTGTTCTCTGCTCTCCAAGCAGTACATATTGACGGTATCGGAGCCGACTCTCGCAGCCGTTCTCGCAACGTCGATTGCCACGTTGCCTCCGCCTATAACCACTACGTTGCCGCGAAGCGCGACGGGTTTGCCGAGGTTGACGTCACGCAGGAAATCAACGCCTGCAACGACGTCTGTTGCGTCCTCGCCCTCGATGCCGAGCTTTCTGCCGCCCTGCGCGCCGATTGCGATATAGAACGCTTTATAATCCTGAGCTCTGAGCTCGGCAAGCGTAACGTCTTTGCCCACTTCGACGCCCGTCTTGAACTCTACGCCCAATTCGCGCAACACGTCGATTTCGGCATTCACGACGTCTTTTTCAAGACGGAAGGAAGGAATGCCCAGCGTCATCATACCTCCGAGCTTGTCCTCTTTTTCGAACACCGTGACTTTATAGCCGTCGATCGCGAGGAAGTACGCGCAGGAAAGACCTGCCGGTCCTGCGCCGATAACGGCGATTTTTTTGCCGTAATTGTGGCGTTTCTTGGGGACAAATCTGTTCTTTTCGTCCAAATCCTTGTCGGCGATGAACTTTTTGATTTCGTCGATTGCGATAGGCTCGTCGATGTCGCCTCTCGTACACTCTGACTCGCATCCTCTGGGGCAGATACGTCCGCAAACCGCGGGGAAGGGATTTTCTTTCTTGATGAGTTCGAGAGCTTCGGTATATTTACCTTGCGCCGCAAGTTTTATGTAACCCTGAATTGCAATGTGAGCGGGACACTTGGTCTTGCAGGGCGCGGTGCCCTCCTCCATAACGTCCTCGCGGTTGGTACGGTAGTTCACGTTCCAATCCTCTTTACGCCACACGCTGTCCACAACCTTTTTCTGTTCCTTGACGGGAATGGGGTTCTTTGCGCAGAGTTTCTGACCGAGTCTTAACGCGTTGGTCGGGCAGTTTTCCACGCACTGACCGCACGCCACGCACTTCTCTTTGTCCACTTCGCTTACGAAGTTGGAGCGAATTGCGTCGGGAGCCTTGAACATCGTCGCCACGCGCATTGCGAAGCAGGAGCAGGAACAGCAGTTGCATATAGCGGCGGTTTCGCCCTCCTCCTCGATGTTGGGCATCTGGTGCATAAGACCGTTTTCTTCGGCGCGCTTCATTATTTCGAGAGCTTCCTCGCGGGTAATCTGTCTGCCTCTGCCCGTTCTTATGTAATATTCCGCGCCGGAGCCCATCTGTATACACATATCCTCTTCAAGGTGACCGCAGCCTTCGCCGAGCAAACGTCTGGAACGGCGGCAGGAGCAAGCGGATACGGAGAAAGTATCGTATTTGTTGAGATAATACGAAATTCTGTCCAAATCCACCGTCTGCGGATTGCTGTCGATGGATGTTTCAATGGGGATAACGCGCATCATACCCGTTCCCATCGGAAGCATAGGCGCGACGGATGAAATTCTGATACGAGTATATTCCTCAAAAGCTTTGGCAATCTGAGGATGCTTTTCGCACTGTTCTTTGTTGTTGACCATCATTTCGAGAATGCCGGGCGCGAAAATCTGAACGAAATAATATTCCACCCCGTCCTCGGTGTAAAGCTTACACACGCCGATCTGCGCAAGCTCGTCCGCTACTTTTTTAACGTAATCGAGAGGTTTATTGCATTTTTTTGCAAGTTCCTCGGCGGTGATAGGCTTTCTCAACCCCATTTGAAGGGCAACGTCTGCCTGTTCGTCGCTGACCACGCATTCAAGCGAGTAGTACTCGGGTGCGTTCTCATCGATTTTGTTAATCATACCGGTAAGACCGCCTACCATTTTGCACAGCTTGACGATTTTTTTCCTCAATGCCATAATCAAACTCCTTAAAATTGTTCCTTTTTATCCATAACGCTTACAGCGCGGATTTCGTTTTGTCTTTTTTCTTTCGTCGTGGCGACCGTCAGTCCTTCTGCCATTCTTTGACTTCGTTATAAAGCCATTCCGCCCACTCGGCTACACCCTCTCCCGTCTTTGCGGAGATGGGGAATATTTTCATATCGGGATTGAGTTTAGCAACGCGTTCTCTCAGTTTCTCAATATCGAAATCGAAATAAGGCATCACGTCGATTTTATTGACGATGAGCGCGTGGCAAACCTCGAACATAAGCGGATATTTCAACGCCTTGTCGTCGCCTTCGGGTACGCTGAGTATCATTGCGTTTTTGGACGCTCCCGTATCGAACTCCGCAGGGCACACGAGATTACCCACGTTTTCAAGCACCGCGAGGTCGACGTTCTCTATACCCATTCCCTCTATGCCCTGTCTTGTCATTTCGGCGTCAAGGTGGCACATACCGCCCGTGTGTAGCTGAATGACTTTTACGCCCGTATCGGATATGGTGCGCGCGTCCACGTCGCTGTCGATGTCCGCTTCCATAATAGCAATGGACAGCCTGTCTTTGAGTGCGGCTATGGTTTTGGTAAGCGTGGTCGTCTTGCCTGCGCCCGGAGAGGACATCAAATTGAGCAGAAACGTCTTTTTGCCTTTGAGTTCGCTTCTCAAAAGGTCCGCCCGTTCGTCGTTGTTTTTGAAAACGCTTTGCTTTATTTCAAGTGTTCTGAACTTGTTTTCCATTGCCGCTCCTTAACAGTTGTTTATTATTATAATAGATAATAACAAATATATATACACTCGTCAAGCTTAAAAATTGACATAATCCATAAATCGACGCAAACTACCGATACTGTTGTATGGTTATCAACATCTCAATGTAATAAAATTTACCGTTAAGCAGTTTTGTATCGTTAGTCAACACTATAGCTTAAAACACATATACGTCAATCTGCCTGTCGAACCTGTTTAACTGCGTTCTTATTCTATCTTTCTACTGAGCCCTAATATTGCAACGTCTGTTATAAAAATCAGAGCCCGCATTTGAGGGACTCTGTGTTAACAATTCTGTCAATGAAATAAAATTTTTTAAGTGTTGCGTAGTAAGTCCGTATTTCGCGTCGGCATAATCGCTATGCGTTTGCATTGCGATTATGCCTATCAAGCGTACTTCTATGCCGCGATTGAACGCAAACGATATTCTTGTTTCAAATATTATGCGGTAACCGTGCCGTCTTTACATACGATTGTATACTCTTTGCTGCTATTAAATCCTTTCCAATCTTCATGCTTCTCTATCGCTTCCCATTGCGCCATAGTTCCGCCGAAGTTAATCGATTGCAGATTGTCGCAGCTGCTTACCGCGTTTTCTCCAATCTTCACAATGGTATCGGGCAAATATAGATGAGTAAGATTTTTCAATTTTGAGAAAGCACCGTCGATAATACCGCCGCCTATTTCCTCCACACCTTCCTTTACCGTAATGCTTTCAAGAGGGCAATACTTGTTCGCAAGTACATCAACGCATTTTACGCTTCCCGGTATTGTGAGTTCTTTTAACGCTTTACAGCCGTCAAATATGTGTTCTCCGATTTCCGTTACGCTGTCGGGAATTACTACGCTTGCAAGTTTGGAACAATTGTAGAAAACCTTGTTGCCTATCGTTTCAACGCCATATGGTATAACTATACTCGTCAGCGAACTGCAATTATAAAAAGCTTCACTGCCGATGAAACGAACGCTGCTCGGCATATCAATGGTTTTAAGCTGATTGCAACCTTTAAGCGCGCCGTCCAGAATGCCGCGAGTGCCGTTTTTGATATATACATCGGTTATTTCGTATTTCATAGAAGTCATTTTCGTGCTGTACAGGAAGTCGCCTATGTAAAGCAATTCATTGGTTGTGTCCGATGTTGTATTGTTGTCATACCACACTGTATCGTGGAACGCCGACGAACCTATTTGCTCTACGCTGTCGGGAATATTTATTTCCCATATGCCCGTCCCTTCGAACGCGTATTTTCCTATACTTTTTACTCCTTCTGGTATTGTTAAATATTTGATACTCGACTGCTTTGCGAAAGCATAATCTGCTATTTCGGTGACTTCTCTCGGTATAGTAACGTCTGTAATTATACTGCCGTTCAGATATAAAACAGGTTCGTATGCGACGCTCAACGGATTTCCACTGCTTGCAAATTCTATATTGCACCAACTCGCAATATCGGATATATTGACTTTGGTTATAGCCTTGCACGAGTTAAAAGCCGACTGCCCTATGCTCGTAACGCTCGCGGGAATAGTGACCTCATCAAGCGCGGAACAGTAATTGAATGTATCATTGTTGATTGTAGTTACTCCCTCGGGAATAGCAATAGCCGTAAGCGCCGAACATTTTTGGAATGCGCTTTTACCGATATTCGCAACGCTTGTCGGCAGAGTTATTGCGGCAAGATTTGATTGGTTTTCAAACGCCCCGTCTGCTATCGACAGCGTACCATCTTTGATTTCCACCGCCGTATCTGCTTGTATTGTGCCCTTAAAAGCTACCGCGGTTTTACCGAAATAAAACAGTCCTTCGGGTAAATTTTGGTAATATAGCGTGTCGTTGAAAACCAACTTTTCAACATTCTCAACACCTTCGCCGCCTGTTATAGAGGCAAGATTGCAACATTCGCTGAACGCCTTAAAACCAATTTTCTTTACACTTTCGGGAATGTCTATTGTTGTAAGATTAGGACAGTTTTTGAATGCGAGCATACCGATTGATTCAATGCTGTCGGGAATGATAACCTGAGTGACGTTGGTGTCGTCAAATGCATAATGTCCGATGGCTTTTACGGGCTTTCCTTGATATTCGGACGGAATTTCGATTACTCCCTCCGCGCCGTTCGTTCCCGTAAGAGCAATCCAATAGCTCCCGTCCTCGCTTTCTTCGAGCATCAGATATTGATTTATGGGTTCTATCGGAGTCTCGGGCTCCTCACCCCCTCCCGGTTCGTCTCCGCCGCCGGGTGTATTGCCGCCGGGGTTTTGTGCACCCGCACCTGGATTGCACGCCGCAAAAACGCACGTCATCAGCACGAGGCAACAAATGATTGCAAGCACTAATAAAAGTTTCTTTTTCATTCATCCTTCTCCGTAAATTTAGTACAAAACGTTATGCATAAACAACGCCGCATAACTAAATCTTGCCAAAATAAACGTAACAATAGGAATATGTGTTGTCACAAAATATAGAATTTACGATATTTTATGAAATGAAAAACCGCCGCCGTTCAGGTTGCGGTTTAAGATAATTCACGGCGCAATTTCAGCAGTCGCTTTACCATGGGTTCAAGTTTATCGCGATTTCAAAAAGCATATCAAACGCTTTGCGCGCCTGCCGAACATTTACAGTGCACCTACCGTATAGTGCGGTATTGACGCGAAAAAGTCGTTGAGGTGCAGCGTTCGCGCGATTTCGGCGGGGTTTTCCGCCGACGGATAAGTTTTATTGAGCAGATTGGTCTGCGTATTCATTATGCCGTTTTCGAGTTCCGAGGAGCTGACTCCGAAATTCTTTGACATTTTTGCCTCTATAAACGCCGCGATTTTATCCATATAACGCACGAGGTCGCCGAGAATATAACCGTTGCCTGCGCGGCGCACGGAAAACTCGTCTATGCGTTCCTCTTTATAATCCATTCCGAGTACGGCGCAGAAGTCGTCTTTCCAACTCTTGTTATCGAGCTTTGCAATAATATTGTCGTTTACGAGTTCGAATTCGAGATGATTGAGAATGCGGTCGAGATTGATGACCTTGTTCTTTACGGGAGAAATTATGTCCCGGGTAAGGCTTTCGGGCAAATCGTGGAACAGCGCGGCATAAAACGTGTCGGTCAGGCATTCGTCATCGACAGCCAACTCGCGGCACGTGAAATACGCAAGCGCGGCGACGTACATACAGTGTCCGAGCACCGATGTCATCGGCATACGGCAGGTCTGCGCCCATCTCGTCTGCGGTTTGAGCTTTTCGACGTAGGTGTACAGCGAATACAACGCGCTTCTGCGCTCGCCGTCCGTCGCATGTGCGTTTGCCGCAATCTCCGCAACCGAACCGCCCTCTCCGCCCGCGTTTGCAGAAGGTTTATCCGAGCCGCACGTTATATCGGGGCTGAACTGCGAAAATATCTTTTTCAATATCTCATAGTCTCCGCTTTCGCAATCAAGACCGTTCAATACGACGTCCGCGCTTATTCCCCGCCTGACGTAACCCTCTACAGACGGATAATCGGACGCGTCCGCGCCGTATTTTCCTATAAGCGAAAACTCGCGGTACGTGACGTATTTGTGGCAAAAATAGGAAATGCGCTCCTCGGCGGAGGAATTCCCGTTTATGCCGCGTTCGAGATAGTCCGCAAGTTCTTTGCGCGATATTATCTCTCCTGCCTCCGATTGCGGATAGTATTTGAATTTGCCGTCCGCATCGAAGTACGCGTCGAGTATGAAATTGTTAAGTTCTACCCTCTCATTGCTCTTTATCTGCGCGTGCAGAGGAGATTTGATGTCGGACGTGGCAAGTTTTTGCAACAGCCCGAATACGTTGTCGCCGACAATCAGCCGCCAATCCAGCTTCCTGCCGCTCTCCGCCTCGTACTCTTTGCCTATTATGTAAGTCAGCGCGGATTTGAGCGCGTGTTTCTCAATCTCCACGAAATCGACGGGTTTTATAAAATCTGTCCAACGCAATATCGAGAACCCCTCAAACAGCTTGGACGCAAACTGCCAATTAAACATATTCAGCCTCCGAGTAGCCGCTGCGATCACCGCAGCAAATATATGGTAATATTTAACTGCGCATTTTGCAAGAAAAATAAAAAACATCGGCTGTCCGACGTTTTTTATTTCTGAATTACGCGTTTTTAAGACGGTCTGCGGCATTCTCTTTATAACGCGCCGCCCATTGCTTCATTTCAAGCGCGTGCGGAAACGCGTGAGAACTGTATTCGTTGCCGCCGATAAGCCGTGCTATTTCCTCCGAATCGTCTTGAAGCAATCTTACATACGTGTGCGTTTTTCCGTCGTCCACGCGTTTTTCTATGAGGAAGTGCGCGTCCGCCATTGCGGCAAGCGACGGCATATGCGTGACGGCAATCACCTGTCTGCGCCGAGATATGTTGCAAAGCTTCTCTGCAACCACCGCTGATATTTTACCGGATATTCCCGTGTCGATTTCGTCAAAGACCATCGTGCCGATGCCGTCGACGTCCGCGACGATATTTTTAAGGGCGAGCATAAAGCGCGACATTTCGCCGCCCGATATGATTTTTGCAAGCGGTTTGAGAGGTTCGCCTACGTTTGGCGAAATCATAAATTCCACTCTGTCCGCGCCGTCCTCGCGCATATCTTCGGGCGCGGAGACGCTGTCCATACTGACGCTGAACGTAGTGCCTCCCATACCCAAATCTTTTAGTTCTTTGGTGATTTTATTCTGGAAATCCGCGGCGCAGTCCGCGCGCAGCGCGCTCAGTTTCGCACCCGATTTTGCAAGTATTGCGGCGGCTTTTTCAATTAGCCCGTCAAGTTCTTTTACTCTTTCGGACGCGTTTTCGAGCATATCCGCTTCTTTTTCCGATTTTTCGACAAAATCCTGCAACGCGGCGTAACTTCCACCGTATTTGCGCAGTATCTTTCTTACGGTTTCCAGCCTTTCTTCGAGCGCGTCTGCGGAACGGGCGTCGTAATCGAGCCGCGCCGAAATGTCCTTCAAACACTCGGCAATATCCGCCACCTCGCTCTTTGCGCCGTCTATTCTCTCTTGCAAACCGCTTATTTCCTCGTCGAACCCTGTTATCGGATTCAGCGACGCCGACGCCGACTTCAAAGTAGCGGCAACGCTGTCGCGCTCGTATCCGTCCAGCGCGTTGCTCGCAGCGGCAAGCGCGTCCAATATCTTTTCGGTGTTGCGCACCCTGCGACGTCTGTCGATAAGCTCGTCTTCTTCACCGTCGTATACCGCCGCGGCATATATTTCATCAAGCTGAAATTTCAGTATATCTAACCGCCTCAAACGCGCTTCTTCGTCGCCGTAGCGGTCGTACTCCGCAATCAAATCGCGATAACTGCGATAGGCGTTTGCATACTCGGCTTTTGCACTTGCAAGGCTTTCGCCGCCCAATCCGTCAAGCAAAATTATGTGATTTACGGGTTTTAACAGCGATTGATGTTCGTGCTGTCCGTGTATATCTACAAGCGTTTCCGTAACCTGTTTAAGCGTGGAAAGCGTGCACACTCTGCCGTTTATTCTGCATTCGTTTTTGCCTTCCGCAGTCAGCTTGCGCCTGAGCACGAGCACGTCTTCCGCTTCAATTCCCAACTCGGCGAGCGCATCCGACGTGCGCGGCGTGAGATAATCGGAAAAAACAGCTTCAACCACCGCAAACGGTGCGCCGTAACGTATCAGTCCCTTGTCCGCTCTCTCTCCCAAAACGAAATTGAGCGAGTCGATTATAATCGACTTGCCCGCGCCTGTTTCGCCGCTCAGAATGTTCAGTCTGTCCGCAAGCTCGACTTCGAGCTTTTCTATGAGCGCGACGTTTTCTACGGTGAGTACGCTTAACATTTTTCTACCCTAAAAAAGCTTCGAGTCTGTCTGCGACTATCTCCGCGTGATACGCAGAGTCCGCCGCGGCGAATATTGTGTTGTCGCCTGCTATAACCCCTAAAATCTCGGGATAATCGAGTCTGTCTATAAATTCCGCTACGGCGTTCGCGCTTCCCGTTTCCGTGCGCACCACGATGAGCGTATCCGCAGTACGCACCGACAGCGCAAATCCCTTGAACATATTGACGAATTTGTCGTTGCCCGCAACGCTTACGCTCTGCTGAGCCGCATATTTATAGCGTTTGCCGTCTGCGGATAAAGTCTTTATCAGCCCCATATCCTTGACGTCGCGCGATACAGTCGCCTGCGTTACGTTAAAACCCTCCGTTTTGAGTTTCTCAACAAGTTCTTCCTGCGTATCTACGTCGTACTTCGCTATTATATCGAGTATTTTAAGCTGTCTTGCCGCTCTTGCCATAATATCTCCCTCAGAACTCTGTAACTCCCCAGCCGTTCATTTTTTTAAGTAATTTATTGTAAAATCCGTTTTCTTCCGCAATAATAAACTCCGCGCATACGTCCGCTTTTTCGATGAGTATGCTTACTCCCTCCGCCGCGACGGAGTGACTGCCGTCTATTACGACGTTCACTCGCTCGCCGTCCGCGCTTTCCACTCTGATTTTGGAGCTGCTGCCCACGACTATCGGACGGGAGTGCAGCGAATGCGCGCATACGGGAATTATTACCGTAGCCCGCAAATCGGGCGCAAGCACGGGACCGCCCGCAGACAACGCGTATGCGGTGGAACCCGTGGGCGTGGATATGATGAGTCCGTCGCTGTGATACGCGTCGGCAAACGCGCCGTCCACGTATAAATTGAGCCGCACCGGTCTGTTGCCGCAGCTCTTTATCAGCACTTCGTTGAGCGCGAGCGCGTATGTTTCGCCGAAACGTACGCCGAGCATTTGTTTTTTCTGCGTTTTTCCGCTTCGCAAAAGCTCCGCAACCGTATCCGAATCGACGCTCTGTTCCAGCTCCGTCAAAAAACCGAGTTTTCCGAGATTTACTCCGAGCACGGGAAGGGACTTTTGAGCAGCCGCTTTTGCCGCTTCGAGCAT
>DBFJGL010000088.1:0-21551 GCA_048394785.1 Christensenellales bacterium
TTTACCATAATGACAAATCCTCCTTGCTTAATGTGTTATAGTTTTGCGGACTACTTCCACATTCTAACATAGGAGGATTATTTCTGCTCATCGGTAAACCTCTTCTGAACCACCGGACTATCCGGTGGTTTTGTTATACAACCAAAAAACCGTCGAACCTCTCGACGGTTTTTTTGTCGAAAGGACGACGCCCCGACGAATAGGACTTGCGCGTTTGATACTTTGCATATGCGTAAAGCGCTGAGTTCTCCCTCTTAGGGGACTGCCGCGCTGTGTCTTACGGCTCCGCTCGCAGCGACACTGCGTATAAATTGCGGTGGGGAGAATAAAAACTTATTATACCCGTATATTTAATTAATTACATAATAATCGCCTAATCAGTTTGTTTTTCTCAACGAAATTTTATATTGTATTAGACTCACTTTTTAAGTCCGAGATAACGGCATATATCTTCAAGACTCTCCTTGGGAGATACTGCGTCTTCAATTGAAAACGCGCTTTCTGCGGCAACAGTCGCGCCTCCGACCGCCTCCGTTTTTGCAACGGTTCTGTCCGTCTGCTTTTTGTCCTCGACTGCCCTTAATTTCTCTTTAAGTTCGTTGACGCCCGACGCAGACGGAGCAAGCCTTTCACTCTCGGCTTTGAAATATTTTTCGAACTCGTCCTCGCCGTCGCCCTTAGACAGCGAAAAGTCCTGCGCCAAAAACTTCTGTATTTCCATCTGCGCGGCAACCGCCACGCTCTCCATATTCAGCGCGTCCTTTGAAAAATGATACCGCTCTTTCAGCTCCTCGTACGCGCCGTTCCATTTTGCGCGGAAAAGTTTAAGACGCTCCAACTCCATTGCATATCTGACCTTTATGTCCGCCGTCATTCTGTCGGCGTTTTCGGTTGCGGTCAGCAGCGCGTCCTTGATTTTTTCTTCACGGGAACGCAGGGATTTCAGTTCGCACTCCATAGCGTCACAACGCGATTTCAGTTCGCAAATCTTCTCTTTCTGCTCGCGGCTGACGCTGTCCGACTTTAACAGCTCCTGCGCAATGAACTCGTCCACCGCCGCACGTTCGTATCCCCTGTACACCGTTTTGAATCTCGATTGCGTCTTTGCGTTTTTTCCCATATTGCACCTCATATAAAATTACCCCTCCACTATAAAGCCGGAGAGGTAAAAACAATTTCCGTTGCACGAGATATTTTGTCGAAATTTATACTTTATGCAATAGTTTTGTTGCTTGTCACTCGTCAACCGTAACGCTGGAGAGGTCAAGCAAATTGTGTTTGAGCTCCCACAGTTTTCGGCTCAAATCCACCTTATAATACTGCGTGTTGACGACTCTTAAATATTCGGGGAAGAACTCGGCGGCGCACTTGTCGGCATACTCTGCGATTTCGTCGAGCGACGGCATATCGTACACCTTTCTGCCGTCTTTCATAACGGGCACCATAAGCTCTTTGACCGTAAAGTTTTCAAATGTCGTCTTTTTCCAAGTCTGTTCGGGGTGGAAAACGGTGAGCGGAACGGACGCGTCTATAACCTCGTCCTCCAAACATATCAAATCCGCGCGAGCCATATCGTTTTTATAAATTCGGACAAGCTTTTTGACGCCGGGGTTCGTGGTTTTTTCGTGGGAGTTGCTGACTTTGATTTTGGGCACGAGTTTGCCGCCGTCCTCTATTGCGCAAAGCTTGTACACGCCGCCGAGCGACGCATTGTTGTAACTTGTGATAAGCTTTGTGCCTATTCCGTAGACGTCTATTTTCGCGCCCTGCGCAAGCAGAGAGAGCAAAATGTCTTCGTCGATGTCGTTGGACACGAAAATCTGTGCGTCGGTGTGTCCCGCACTATCGAGCATTTTACGCGCCTCTTTGCTCATATACGCAAGGTCGCCGCTGTCAAGCCTTATGCCGACGGGTTTATGTCCCGCCGCTTTCAACTTATCGAAAACTTTGATTGCGTTGGGCACTCCGCTTCTGAGCGTATCGTATGTGTCGACAAGCAGAAGACACGCGTCGGGATATACCTCCGCGTATTTTTCAAACGCTTCGAGTTCGCTGTCAAAGGACATAACCCAACTGTGCGAATGCGTACCCTTGACGGGAATGTCGAACATTTTCCCCGCTATGACGTTGGACGTAGAACGGCAGCCGCCTATATACGCGGCTCGCGCGCCGTAAATACCTGCGTCGGCACCCTGCGCGCGGCGGAGTCCGAACTCGGATATGGCTTTGTCGGTGCACTCTCTGAGTCTGCGCCCCTTTGTGGCAATCAACGTCTGATGATTTATAAAAGTGAGCAGCGCGGTTTCGACAAGCTGAGCTTCCCACAGCGGCGCGGTAACGGTCAGAATGGGCTCGCCGGGGAAAATTATCGTGCCTTCGGGGACGGCTTTGACGTCGCCCGTAAACTTCAAATCTTTAAGTGCGTTCAAAAACTTATCGGAAAAGATGTTCAGACTTTTCAGATAATCGACGTCTTCGTCTGTAAACTCGATATTTTCCAAATACTCCACCGCCTGTTCCAAACCTGCGGCAACCGCATACGAAAAGCCGCCGCTTCCGCGATAAAAAATATCGAACGCGGCGCGTCTTTGTTCCGTGCCTGCGGCAAAATATCCGTTCATCATCGTAAGCTGATACAAATCGGTCATCAGCGTCAAATTTCTCATATCGTCACCAAAACGCGAATGCGTTACTCCTCTTCCTTTTTAATTCTCTTAAATCGGTTCTTCTTTATCTTGACGGGTTTCTGTTCTTCCAAAAAATATTCGGCTTCTATATCCACGGGCGCGTACTCCTTGGTTTTGTAAAGCAGCCCGAGCGGATTTTTGGGATTGGACAGCACCTTTGTGCAGAACTTATAGTTTTTGACGTCGTATTCGCTGAGTTCGGTGACGTACAAAAGGTTATTTGCAGCCGCGTCGTTGACCTTTATAAACGACAGCCTGCTGCGTCGCGCAACAATATAAAGAATGCCGAGCACAACCGATACGGGCACAAGCACGAAACACGCAACCTGCGTCACGGGCACCGCGTCGAGCCTTATGAATTCGAGCAGTCCTCTGCCCAGGAAATACCAGAAGAAATATACAAAACCGAGAATACCGGGATATTTTTTATTCTTGCGCCATATGGCATAAATTATCGCAAGACCGATTGCGTTCCACACCATTTCGTAAAAGAACGTGGCGGCGTACCAGCCTTCGCCCTCCCAAAGCTCGTCGATTTCTATGCCGCTCGGATTGTCAATATATACCGCAAACGGAAAATGCTGAAATCTCGGGTCGTGTATTGCTATGCCGAACGCCTCCTGATTGATGAAATTGCCCACGCGTCCCGTAATTTGACCGAGCAGCAAAGGTCCCACGGCAAGGTCGATAATCTGACCGAAATTAGCCTTTTTGCGCACCCGCCAGGCAAAAATAATCACGCCGATTAAGCCGCCCACAAGTCCGCCTATTATGGTTATGCCGCCTTCCCAAATCGCGATTGCGTGCACAAAATCATCCCAACTGTTCCAAGGAAAATACTCGTCCGCACGCGGCAGAACGTAAAACACTCTCGCGAAAACGACGGCGAGCGGTATAACCCACAAAAACATCTCTATGCAGTCGTCGGCGGTAAGATTTATCCGTCGCGCCGCAATGCAAAGATACGTAAGTCCGAGTATCATTGCAAACACGAGAATTATGCCGTACCAAGCGACCTCCAACGAGCCTATCGTAAAGGCTATTTTATCTATTGCCGATAAAGCCTGTGCAAACATATTTCCTCCCAAAGCCTAAAAGCCGAGTCTTGTCGCGCCGCTCGGACGTATGCCCACGCGGTAGACGTTTTCCTCTCCGAACAGACGGGAGAACTCGCTTTGCAAACTTTCTCTGTCCGCCGCGCTGCCGAACACGAGTATCGTGCCTGCAAATCCTCCGCCGTGCACTCTGGACGCCCTGACTCCGTCAAGAGGCTTCACCGCGTCGAGCGCGGCTTCGAGATTGCGATTACCCGCCTTTTTCGAGTATGTATTCTGCAATTTTTCGCGAGAACTCAGTCCCGACGAATTTACTATGTTTAAAAACGCGTTTTCATCGGCTCCGTCCACTGCGTCGAGGGCGGCGTCCACTCTCTCGTTTTCTTCGAAGAAGTGTTCCGCTCTGAGCACGGGACGCGCTCCGAGTTCTCTTTCTATTTCGTCGCGATTTTTCAAAAACGTCTCTTTATTTGTTTCAATAAGAATATTAACCCCGAGTTTCTGCGCAACCGCTTTCATTTCGTTGAGGATTGCGGCATAGTCGTCCGTAAGGTCGCTGTGGTCGCCTCCCGTGGCGATGACGAAAATATCCAAATCGTCGAAACGCCACTTCGCGCTTTTCACGACGGGCTTTTCGAAATCTGCAAAATCGATGAGATTTACGCCTCCGACGGCAATCGCCGTCTGGTCCATAAGTCCGCAGGGTTTGCCGAACCACACGTTTTCGGCATACTGCGCGGCTTTTGCCATAAATACGGGGTCAAGTTCGCCTCCGTTATACAAATCGTTGAAAATCTCGGCAATCAACAGCTCGAAAGAACTTGACGACGACACTCCCGCCGCTTTTGGCACGCAAGATGTCACCGCGGCGTTAAAGCCGCCTGCCTTTTTGCCCGATTTGATAAAATAATCCGCTACGCCTTTTACGAGCGCGACAGACGTGCCGAGCTCCCCGTTTGCGAATACGGGATTATTTACGTCTGCCGAGAATATCGGATACCCGTCCGACTTTATTGTGACGACGCCGTCCTCCCTCGCGCCGACAGCGGCGAGCGTGTCTACGGTGATTGCCGCCGCCATAACTCTGCCTCCGTTATGGTCGGTATGGTTGCCGACAATCTCAATCCGCCCCGGCGAAGAATAATAAGTTATTTCGCTCTCTCCGAACAGTTTTTCGTACTCCGACCACAGCTCTGCAAAGCGCACGGACTGATTATCGGCGTCCGATTTATAAAGTTCGCCGCAAACGCGCGCGAATTCGGGATTATTTACAAAATTCTCTGCTGTTTTTCTTGCCATTTCGTACTCCCTTTATATATAATATACAGTGTTTTAATTGTATCACAGCGAGAATTTATTTGCAAGCAAACGACTATCGGAGGTATTATGTCACCCAGAATTTCCCTGGAAGAACAAGCAAAGCAGAACGTCGAACTCCTGCTCGATTATGCTGCCGCCAAGCTCAATCTCGACGCGCTTGACGCCATTTACGCACGCAACCGTCTGCTCGCGCGCTTGGAGCTGACCGCTCCCTGCGAAGGCGAAACAGGCAAAACAAAAGACATTTACGCATTGCTTTCGGAGCTCAGCTCCTACGCCGTGCGCGAACGGATAATAAAAGAAGAAGACCGCGCTCTGTTTGAAACGGAACTCATCGGACTCGTGTGCCCCCCGCCGTCCGCGGTCGTGGAACGCTTTGACGGCATCGCCCGTTTTGAAGGAGTGGAAAAAGCGTGCGATTATCTGCTTGCGCTGTCCGAAAACAGCACCTACATACGCAGACCCGACATAAACAAGAATATCGTGTGGGAATACGATAACCCGAGAGGTAAAATAGGCATTTCCGTAAACCTCGCAAAGCCTGAAAAAACTCCCGAAGAAGTTAAGCGCGCAAAAGAAGCCAAAACGGGATACCCCAAATGCGTGCTGTGTATGGACAATCTCGGCTTTCAGGGCAACGCCGCTTTCGCCGCGCGCGAAACGATACGCATCATTCCCCTTGAACTCGACGGCGAAGAATGGTTTATGCAATTCTCTCCGTACGTCTATTTCGAACAGCACGTCATTGCGATTTCCGCTGTGCATAGACCTATGGCGATAAGCGAAAAAACCTTTGCCCGTATGACGGATTTCGTGGACGCTTTTCCTCATTATTTCATAGGCTCCAACGCCGCGCTCCCCATCGTAGGAGGTTCCGTGCTTGCGCACGACCACTATCAGGGCGGCAAAAAAGTGCTGCCTATGCTCAGCCGTCCCGCTCTCAAACACTATCTTATCAACGGATTTGCCGACGTAAGCGTAAGCGTCGCGGATTGGTATAACTCCGTCGTCAGATTGGAGTCCAAAAACAAAGCTCAGCTCATTGCCGCCGCAGATAAATTCAGGCGCGCGTGGGAAGACTATACCGATAATTCCGCAAACGTCATCGCGCATACCATAGAAAACGGCGAGTCCGTGCCTCACAACGCGGTGACTCCCGTGTGTTATTTCAACGATAACGGCGAATATCGCATCGACCTCATTCTCAGGAACAACCGCACCGACGCCGCACACCCCTTCGGCATTTTCCATCCCGCGGAAGAACTTCACAACATCAAACAGGAGTCCATCGGTCTTATCGAGGCAATGGGACTGTTCATTCTCCCCGGACGGCTTCAATCGGAAGCGGAGCAGATAAAAGATTTGCTTACGGGTGCCGTTAAGCTCGATTTCGAAAAGCTGTCGGATGCCGCGCACCCATTGAACAAACACTTCGGAATGATTGCTCAGCTTGTTTCCGACTACGGCACGGGTATCAGCGAACAGACGGCGGGCGACGCGGTAACGGACTATATCAACCGTGCCTGCGAAAAAATCCTGGACACAACGGCGGTTTTCAAGCACACTCCTCAGGGCGAGGAAAGCTTTGATAAATTCATTCGCTCCGTAACGGAAGCATAATCGGACAGATAGCATAAAAAGGGTGCCGCGAAGGCACCCTTTTATTATACGTTTCAAATTGACAATATTTCTAATTGTCAATCAATACTTAACGAACACAGATCTTCTATTACGTCGGCAATCCGAGCGACGGTGTCGACGGGTAAATGCGAATACTCGTTAACCCCGCTCTTTTCCGCCGCGCGCCCGAGAATATAGCACCCTGCCGCCGCCGCTTCGATAAGCGGAGTTCCGAAACCGAGCATTGCGGCAATGATGCCCGACAGCACGTCGCCGCTTCCGCCCTTTGCCAGTTTTGCGTTGCCGCCCGCATTTTCAAGCACCCTGTCGCCGTCGGATATATAAGTTACGCTGTCTTTGAGCACCACGACGGCTTTTCGTCGGTTTGCATATTCCGCCGCGATTTCCGCCGCATTGGACTTTATATCGTTTGCGTTCAGCCCCGTGAGTCTGCTCATTTCTCCTATATGCGGAGTAAGCACCGCCCGATGTGAAAACTTCAAATTTTTTGTTTTGAAAAGAGCGTCGGCGTCTATGACGAAATTGCGCTCGCAGTCGGTCAAAATATATTCCGCAAACTTATCGGTTTCTCCCGCGCCTGCGCCCATTCCTATCGCGAACGCCGACGAACGACTAATGAGTTCATCTGCCTGCGATTTATCGAAAACGATATGTTTACCGTTACTTTTCAAGGGATAAACAGCGGAATAAAGCACTTTATCATACAATGCTTCCGCCAAAAAATCGGGGACTGCAAGCGTACTCGTTCCCGTCCCCGAAAGCATTGCCGCCGTACCGCAATCCGTCAAATATCGTGCAAGCGCACCGCGTACCGCCGACGACGACATAGCTGAAAACTGCGGCGCGCCGACGTAGTTCGCACAACCTCCGATAACGCATACGCTGCCGAACGAACTCTTGTTGGAGTCGTCAGGGCGTTTTGCAAAATGACGCGCAACCATATTCGCGGTTATACGTTCAACTCGCGCGCCGATTGAGCCGTTCATATCAGAAATCTCCTTCGCAGTCGTCAAAAAGATTATCTACCGTGCGGCGTATGACGTCGTTCTCAAAGCCGCGCTGATAAAGGAACGCCCAAACTTTCCTCGCGCCGTCGCCGCGGTCGAGCTTCTTGTTCTTTATAAACGTCCTCGCCATATTCGCGGCTTTATCCGCTTCTTCCTCGTCGGAAATATAATCGAGGACGGCGCAATCGGCAATCTTTATATCAATGCCCTTTTCGCTTGACAGTTTATAGGCAATTTTCTTTCTGCCGTAACGCGCCGAGTAATACCTTACGAAATTTTCGACATACGCTTCGTCGTCGATATATCGGTAGCCTTTGGCTTTTTCTATTGCGGCTTCCACTTCCTGTTTATGAAAGCCCTTTTTATAAAGTCTTTCTCTGACTTCTTTCTCCGAACGCGCAGAAGCGGCGAGATATTTCACCGCCGCTTCGTATGCTTGTTCTGCAGTTTTGTTTTTGCTCTCGTCCATACGGGAGTTATTTGCCGACGTGATACACCCAACCGAAGTCGTCGGCTTCCTTTTCGGTTTGAATGCCGGTGATGCGGTTGTACAGCCACTCCGTTATCGCGCCCATTTTGCCGCCGTTGATTTCCATAACGTTGTCGCCGTAAGCTATGGTTCCGACGGGAGAAATAACCGCCGCGGTGCCGGTGCCGAATGCCTCGTCGAGTTTACCTTCTTTGTGAGCCTTGACGATTTCCGCTATCTCTACGTGACGCTCCTCCACCTTATAACCGTGTTTTTTAAGGACGTTTATTGCGCTGTCGCGAGTGATACCGCGCAAAATGCTGCCGTCGAGCATAGGCGTAACGACGGTGCCGTCGATAACGAACATCATATTCATTGCACCGACTTCTTCGACGTATTTCTTTTCCGCTCCGTCCAGCCACAACACTTGGTCGTAACCCTTTTCTTTCGCGCGTTCGCCCGCAAGCAGAGAGCAAGCGTAGTTGCCCATACACTTGGCTTCGCCCGTGCCGCCCTTAGACGCTCTGGTCAGCTCGCTTTCGACAATGAGTTTTGTGGGTTGCAAACCGTTTGCGTAATAGCTTCCCACAGGCGAAAGAATTATGGAGAAAAGGAATTTTTTGGAGGGGTGTACGCCCAAAAAGTTTTCCGTACCGAACATAAATGGACGAATGTACAGCGAAGTTTCGGGCAGCGTGGGTATCCACTCCTCTTCCAATTTGACGAGTTCGGTAAGTCCCTTCAACGCCTCGTCGACGTCGAATTGAGCCATACACAATCTTTCCGCGCTTCTGTTCATACGGATAAAGTTATCTCTCGGACGGAACATCGTGATTTCGCCCTTGGAGTTTTTATAAGCTTTCAAGCCCTCGAAGATGCCTTGACCGTAGTGGAGCGAGCAGCACGCGGGATTGATTTTATAATCCTCGAAGGGCACGATTTCCATCTCGCCCCAGCCGTTTGCCGCGTCGTACTCCCAGATAAGCATATGGTCGGTAAAGAATTTACCGAAGCCGAGCTTATTGAAATCAGGCTTTTGCTTCCTTTCTTTTACCATTGTGATTTTCATAGTATATCTCCTGAATTTATGTTTCTTATTGTATTGCGCGCATTTTGCGCCGTTCCCTCAAAACGAAGATTTCGGCGCAGTCATTCCGCGACGACTATATCGATATATCCCGTTCCTATATCCTCTATAACCGCGTTCCCCGACGTGAGTTCGCGTATATCCGAAAGCGCGCCCTTTGCGCCGCGCGACATCCACAGCGCAAACGATACGCTGTCGCCGTAACGGACGTCAACGACCTTTGCTTTATGCCTCTGCGCAATGCGCCCTACCGACGCAAACTCCGAATAACCGAGAGTAACGCGCGCGCCGTCGCACTCCGTCATTGTAATCAGGCGCATATTGTCCAGCGTTTGCGCAACGGAAGCAGTATACGCGCCCACAAGACCGCCTGCCCCGAGTTTTATGCCGCCGAAATATCTCGTCACGACAGCCGCTACTTTTCTGAGTCCTCTTTTTCTGAGCACTTCGAGCATCGGCTGACCTGCCGTACCCGACGGTTCGCCGTCGTCGGAAAATCGCGCCTGCATACCCGCCTCGTCCGCTATGTAGGCGTAACAGTTGTGCGTGGCGTCGGGATATTCGGACTTTATTCTGCGCACAAACTCGTCCGCGTCGTCCGCGTCTTTGACCGCCGCAACCGTGGTTATGAACTCGGATTTTTTTATTTCGAGAACGAACCTGCTCTCTCCGTCTACCGTGAGGTAGGAACTCACTCCACGCTCACCTTATAGAAATTTTTCTTGCCTTTTTGAAGCACGAAACCGTTTGCGAGCTGACTGTCCGATACCGCAGCCGCGATGTCGGTGATTTTCACGTTATCGACGTATACGCCGCCGCCCTCAATCAACCGCTTTGCTTCGCCCTTGGACTTGACGTTGGCAACAGCCACGAGGATTTCCGCAACGGACGCAACACCTTTGGCTATTACCGCGGACGGCATATTGTCGCGGTCGCCCGAGAAAGCCGCTTTCGCCTTCTTCAACGCTTCGTCCGCCTCATCTTTGCCGTGAACCATAGACGTAAGTTCGTACGCAAGTCTTTCCTTTGCCGCGTTCATACGCTCGTCGTTGTACTTGGTGAGTTCCGCAATTTCTTCGAGGGGCAGGAAAGTCAAAAATCTGAACACCTTTTCCACGTCCGCGTCGGGAATGTTTCTCCAATATTGGAAGAAATCGTAGGGAGCCGTCTTTTTGGCGTCGAGCCACACCGCGCCCTTTGCGGTTTTACCCATTTTTATGCCTTCCGAGGTGGTGAGCAGCGCAAACGTGATTGCGAATGCGTCCTTGCCTTCCTTTCTGCGTATCAAATCCGCGCCTGCAAGAATGTTGGACCATTGGTCGTCGCCGCCGCATTGAAGCACACAGCCGAACTTACGGTTGAGTACGAGGAAATCGTACGCCTGCATAAGCATATAGTTGAACTCCAAAAAGCTGAGTCCCTTTTCCATACGCGACTTGAAGCACTCCGCCGTCAACATCTTGTTTACGGAGAAATGCGCGCCGATTTCACGCAAAAACTCTATATAATTGAGGTTGAGCAGCCAATCGGCGTTGTCCACTATGACGGCGGCGTTTTCGCCCTCGAAGCGAATGAATTTCGCCATCTGCACTTTGAAGCAGTCGACGTTGTGCTGTACGATTTCCCGAGTCATCATACTGCGCATATCCGTCCTGCCCGACGGGTCGCCTATCATACCCGTGCCGCCGCCCACCAAAATTATGGGACGGTGCCCCGCGTCCTGCAAACGCTTGGCAACGATAAGCTGCATAAAGTGTCCTACGTGCAGACTGTCCGCCGTGGGGTCGAACCCGATGTAGAATGACTGCGGACCGCTGTCCAGCAGTTGTTTGAGTTCTTCTTCGTAAACGGTCTGTTTGACAAGACCGCGCTCTCTCAATTGGTCAATTACGTTCATTTTCCTTTCCTGTTTCGCAATCAGCGTATTTTCATAGATAGTATTGTCGTTAAAAGATTATAGCACCCGTATATCGCAGTGGCAACCTAATTCGACTTATATGCGTTTTCTAAAACGGCGGAGCGTCGTTGTCGTCGGGAGACGGCGAGTCGTCCTCGTACTCGTAATCCCCGTCGTAATCTTCATAGTCGCCGTCGTCTTCGTATTCTTCAGACAACGTCGAGTCCTCTCCGAACCCCGACGTGTCGAAATCTTCGGCATTGAAATCCGCGTCCGCGTTGCCGAACGGAAGTTCCTCGCCATCGGCTGAAATTTCCTTGAAATTCTTGAAACCGCCGTCCGAACCTCTCGTCTCGTCGTCTCGGACGTTCTGTTCGGACACGGTCTGTTCCGCGGCGTTCGGCGCAAACGAAGCGTCCGTCATACCTTCGTCGCTATGCGTTATCTCCTTTCTTTCTCCGTTCTGCGGAGCGGACATAACCCCTGCCGACGCGTCGACGCACTCCTTAAAGGACTGAGTTTCCCCCGTCCATTCCAAAACGACGTCGCCGATGGGACCGTTTCTGTTCTTCTTGATTGCAAGCACCACCTGTTTTTCGGGCCAGTCGGGTTTGAAACTCGACGGACGGTATATGAACATAACGACGTCCGCGTCCTGCTCGATTGAACCGGACTCGCGAAGGTCGCTGAGCTTGGGCTCGTGGTCGTCCTTTCTCTTTTCCACGTCGCGCGACATCTGCGACAACACCATTATCGGTACGTCGAGTTCCTTTGCGTATATCTTCATTTTACGCGACATCTCGCTGACTTCCACCTGCCTTGACTCGGGCGAACGTCCGTTGGAACCGCCCGTCATCAACTGCAAATAGTCCACTATTACGAGGTCAAGCCCCTTTTCGCGTTTCAGTCTGCGGCACTTGGACAGCACGTCGTTCGGTCCGTTCATGGAATAATCGTCGATATACAGATTTGTGTAAAGCAACGCCTTGTACGCCTTGTAAAGCCGCGCCTTTTCGGAGGTGTTGAGCCCGCCGCGCGTTTCCATAGCCTCCATAGATACCTGCGACACGTTGGCAAGCATTCTCTTTACAAGCTGTTCCGCCGGCATTTCAAGAGAGAAAATGGCAACCGTTTTGCCGTGATTAAGACACGCGTTTGCCGCAACGTTAAGACAGAACGCCGTTTTACCCACCGAAGGACGGGCCGCGACAAGTATAAATTCTCCGGGCTTGAAGCCTTTTGTTCTGCTGTCCAGCCCCGGGAAGTCTGTTGCGACGATATTTTTGGGCACGTTGCCCGACTGTGCGTCCTGTATGCTTTTGTACGCTTGCGCAAGCGCGTTATCGGCTTTGAGCAACGCCTTTTCGCTTGCGTCCTCCGCAATGCGATATATCAGCCTTTCCGCTTCTTCCAGCGCATTCGTGCCGTCGGTGGCTTCATATCCTTCTTTTGCGATTTTGTTGCCCGCCTCTATGACGCGTCTTATAAGCGCGTCGCGCTTTATGAGCTGAGCGTAATATTCGCCGTTAGCCGCGCTGGGCAGAATGTTGGTAAGTTCCAATATGTAATCCATTCCGCCGACGTCGCCCATCTTGCCGTGAAGCTCCAACGCGTCCGCAACCGTAACATGGTCAATGGGTTTGCCCTGCTCCTGCAAATCTTTCATAACCGAAAAGATTGTGCGGTTCTGCGCAAGGTAAAAATCCTCCGCTTTGAGCATGGGTATAATCGCGTCCGCCGCGTCGCCCGAAATGAGCATCGAACCGAGGACGGACTGCTCCGCTTCCACGTTGCTCGGCAACGCTCTTAACACTCTCTTATCCTTTTGCGCCATTTTTCTTTCTCCTCGCCACAAGTATCGCCGCCGCTGCAATCGCCGCCACCGCCACGGAAACTCCGATCAAAGTTCCGTACCAAGGCGCGGAGTTTGCCGTGCGCATCGATAATGTAAACTCGTTGTTCTGCGTATTCATCACGTCAAAACAATGATAATATGCTTTGCCGTCCTTATATACCTCTCCGTCGCTTTGCACGCTCTTATAATATGTGCCCACGCGGAATGTTATTTTAAGCTCTTCCCAAGCCCAGCCGTCGGCTTTGCCGTAAAATTCTTCCACTGCGGAAGTAAGTTCTGCGCCGTCTATAAAGGTGGTCGTCACGCTGTAATAGTAATATCCGCCCTTGTATAAGCGGGTGACTTCTTCCACGTCGCAAAGTTTCATATCCTCGCTTCCCGACAAACCCACGGTAAGCAGGAAAGTTTCGCCTGCTACATCGGTTTTTACGGCATACAGTCCGCAAGTTGTGCGCTGCTCGCTTGTCAGCTCCCGATTGTCGCACGCCGTAAACGCCGTAAAAGACGCCGCGAGTACAACCGTAAGCAACACCGCAAAAACAATTTTTCTCGATACGTTACTTTTCATCGGCGGCAATGAGTTCTTCGAGTTGTCTCAAAGTATCCGAAAACTCGCGCATAGCTCTCTCGTACGGCTCGTCCGTTTCGAGGTCTACGCCTGCAAGACGAAGAATATCGAGCGGAGGCATACTGCCGCCTGCGGACAGAAACTCGCGGTATTTAGCAAAATATTTATCGCCCTGCTCCGTTATATTTGCCGCAATGCTGACCGCGCTCGTCAGTCCCGTAGCGTATTTGTAAACGTAGAACGAAGTGTAGAAATGCGGTATTCTCGCCCACTCGTACTTGATATAATCGTTATGCTTTACGGCTTTTCCGTAATACTTCTTGTTGAGCGCGAGATATTCCTCGCAGAACGCGTCCGCGGTCAGCGGTTCTCCTCTCTCCGCCATTCCGTGAGCGGCTGCCTCGAACTCCGCAAACATCGTCTGACGGAACAGCGTCGTGCGGAACATATCCAGATAATAGCTGAGCAGATACTTGCGCATATCGCCGCGCGCGCTTTTGAGCAGATGTTTCAGCAAAAGCACTTCGTTTACGGTCGAGGCAATCTCGGCAACGAAAATTTCGTAACCGGCTTTTGTTTCGGGCTGAGCCGAGTTGCTGTAATAGGAGTGCAAAGCGTGCCCGAGTTCGTGAGCTATCGTAAATACGTCGTGCGTGGTCTGCTGATAGTTGAGAAGCACAAACGGGTGCACCCCGTAACAGCCCCAGGAATACGCGCCGCTGCGCTTGCCCTTGTTCTCGTAAACGTCAATCCAGCCGTCCGTAAACGACGACGACAGAATACCGTCGTACTCCTTACCCATAGGTTTAAGTGCCGCTTTGACTGTTTCAACAGCCTTTTCGTACGGCATCGCAAGATTTTGTTCCGCGACAATCGGCACGTGCAAATCGTACATATTCAGCGTTTTTACGCCAAGACAACGCTTTCTCAACGCAATGTAACGGTGCAGTTCTTCCGTGCCCTTATTCACCGCGTCAAGCAGTTTTTTATAGCATACGGGCGACACGTTTTCGGCGTATACGGAGCTGTCGAGCGAGGAGGCAAACCCTCTGATTTTTGCAAAAAACCAATCCTTTTTGACGTTGCCCGCATAGTTTGCCGCAAGCATATTGATATGGTCGCGATACGCCTCGAACATACTGTCGAACGCCGCTTTTCTCACCTTCTGTTCGGGACTTTGCAACAGCAGCGAGTATATGCCGTGACTCATCTCGACCTTATCGCCCTTGTCGTCGCGCACGCTCCTGAACTTGACGTCGGCGTTATCGAACATAGAGAAAACTTCCTCGTTGCTGTCTGCGAATATGCCGAGCTCGGAAAGTATTTTCTCCTCTTTTTTGCTTAAAATTATGTCCTTCTGCCGAATTATATCTTCAAAAAACACGGAGTAATCGGAGAACTTTTTATTGTTTTTGAGCGCAATTAACTTTTCCTTTTCAAAGCCTGCGATTTCGGGAACCACAAAGGACTGCGCAACCGAATATTTGACAAGCAGCTGTTCCGCCCTGTCGTTCATTCCCTGATACAGCGTAACGCGCGTGTCCTCGTCGCGGCGCATATGCGCGTACTGATAAAGCTTGCTCAAATCGTGCGCCAACGCGGTCTTTGCCGTAAGACACTCCAAAAGCACGTCGTCGCTTGCGAGTTTGTCCTGAAAACGCGAAAACGCGGGTATCCTTTCGCTGACTGCGAAAAAACACTCCTCCCAAGCGTCGTTGTCCGAAAAGATGTCTTCCAACTTCCATTTGAACGCTTTGTCCACTTCATCTCTTAAATACAATGCCATATTACCTCTTATGCGCACGAAACTGCGTTTAACCGTTATGTAGGATATGTATATCAGCCTGTCCCCGGCCTTTCCGCTCCCTGCCGAAACGCGATTGCGAAGTATTATCCGCTTTTCGCTTTGTCTTGTCTGTCTTCTTGTTGTCGGATATTTATCCGACGGCGGAATAAACGCGCCGATACCGCTATTCTATGTATATATTGTCGTTGAGAAACTCCGGTTCGCAAGTGAGGTTTATGCTCATTTTGCGGAAGGGATTTTCGTCCGCTTTGAACAACAGATGCGTTGAGTGCGCCTCACAGCCGCTGAGCTCGGACAGTTTGTCGATGGCTTTCGCCGCAGTAACGTCGGTTGCCGCGCAAATGGAGAGTGCGAGCAAAGCTTCTTCAAGCGTAAGCTTGTTGTTCTTTTCCTTCAAAATTTTAGTCTTCAAGTCGAGTATAGGTCCTATTACGTACGGCGAAATGAGTTTTACGCCGTCGTCTATGCCCGCAAGCACCTTCACCGCATTGAATACGCACGCCGCCGACGCGCTCATAATCTCGGAGTTTTTGCCCGTAACCATACGTCCGTCGTCCAGCTGTATCGCCACCGCGCCGCCGCCGTTATTGCTCTCGTTCTTTTCGCGCGCCGCCGCCACTACGCTCCTGTCGTGAGGTCCGATTTCAAGACGGGACATCAATATCTCCAAACGCTCTATCGTGGAGGGCTTTGCCGTACCGTTTTTGAAATCGCAAAGCGCCTTATAGTATCTGCGTATGACTTCCTGCTTGCTTGCCGCGATGCAGGCGTCGTTGTCTGAAATGCAGTACCCCGCCATATTCACGCCCATATCCGTCGGCGATTTATAAATGCACTCCTCGCCCGTGATTTTCTGCAAAATACTGCGCACTACGGGAAAGACGTCTATATCCC
The DNA here is from genome assembly GCA_048394785.1 of Christensenellales bacterium. GTDB lineage: Bacteria > Bacillota > Clostridia > Christensenellales > CAG-917 > DBFJGL01. The sequence goes on from DBFJGL010000088.1 coordinate 16,288, forward strand.
TGTTATAGTTAACCGCCATTTTTCCGTACGCTTCTAAGTGGAAATTATCCACCTTGTTTACGTCCTTCAAATCGGCGGTCGCCGCCTCGTACGCGACGTTTACGGGGTGATTGAGAGGCAAATTCCAAATAGGGAAAGTTTCGAACTTCGCATAGCCTGCTTTAATGCCCCTCTTGTTTTCGTGATAAAGCTGACTGAGACAGGTGCCGAGCTTGCCGCTGCCCGGACCGGGAGCGGTGGACACAACGAGTCTGCGAGTCGTTTCTATATACGGGTTTGCGCCGTAACCTTCTTCGGAAACTATCGTATCGATTTCGTGCGGATAACCTTTCGTCGGGCGGTGAACGTACACCCTCACGCCGCGGTTTTCGAGCTTATGCTTGAACGCGACCGCCGCCTGCTGGTCCTGAAACATAGTTATAACCACGCAGTTGATGTAGATACCGAGAGAGGAGATATTGTCCATCATTCTCTCTACTTCACTGCCGTAAGTTATGCCGTAATCGGCGCGGATTTTATTGCGTTCGATGTCGTTTGCGTTTATGCAAATGATTAGTTCCGCCTCGTTCTTCAACCTTTCGAGCAATTTGATTTTCGCCGCTTTGTCGAACCCCGGCAATACTCTTGCCGCGTGCAAATCGTCGAAAAGCTTTCCGCCGAATTCAAGATAAAGCTTGTCGAACTTGTTTATCCTTTCGATAATCTGTTCCGACTGCTTGCTCATATACATTTCGCTGTCAAATCCGATTTTCATAGTTTCAGTCCCGTGTTTTTTGTCCTCTTTATCCAATGTTTCGCGTTTGATTTCGGCTTGCGCCCGCTCAGCTTTCGAGTTTCACAATCAGGTCAATGCCCTGTTTGAACATCTGTTTGCCCTTTGTTGTTCTTGTGTCTATTCTGATTTCCTCGGTGTTTACGATTTTCGTTTCGCCGCCGCCGACAACCGCAATGTTGTACGGCATTTTGACGTAATCTACGAACGTCACCGAGCTGTCCGCCGTTTCTATGAGTTTCACGCCTTTGAGATAACGCGAACCAACTTCGAGCGTGGGCGTTATCACGCGCTTTATGCAACCCTTGTCGGTGGCAACCACAATCTCGCCTTCCTCCTCGACCTGACCTGCGTAAGCAACGCTGTCGCCGTCGTTGAGTTTAATGCCTTTTACGCCGCCCGCTTTGCGTCCCTGCAACGGAACTTCCAATGCCGAATAAAGCAGACAAAGTCCGTTTTTGGTAACTTCCAGAATATGTCTTTCGTCGTCGACGACTTCGGCGTTTATCACTCTGTCCTTATCGGCGAGAATTATACCCGACGTTGCGGATTTTATGGCGGCAAATTCAGCCAAATCCGTCCGCTTTACCATACCTTTTTCGGTAAAGAAGACTATTTCTCCCACGGGCGAGGAATTGAAGAACAGCAGTTTCACTACCTTTTCAGCCGCCTGCACGTCGCGCGACAGCTGCGCCGCGGTAACTCCTCTGTCCCGCCATTTTTTATCGGGCAGGTCGCTTACGTTGACTTTTATCACGGTGCCGCCGTCTGTCACCGCAAGCAGCACTCCTTTATTGTTGACGGTGACGGCTTGCACCGCAAGCTCCGCCGCCCCGTACGCGCTCATATCGCGCTGAGCCGTCGAATACGACTTCTGCGACAGGAACCTGAGCGTGCCCTCGCAGTTGAGCGCAAGTATGCCCTCTTTATATTCTTCCGCTTCCTGCGCCGTGGGCACGTCGTCAATCGCCGCCTCGTTCGTTCCCGCGATGACGGTCATTCGAGCGGATTTCATATTCTTTTTGATTTCGAGTATTTCGTCGCGCACCACTCTGTACTGCTTCTTTTCCGACGCAAGTATCGCGCTTAAATATTCGATTTTCTTTTCGAGCGCGGCAAGTTCTTCTTCCAGCCTGCCCACCTCCAGATGCGTCAACGCTTTGAGGCGCATATCCACAATCGCCTGCGCCTGCTCGTCTGTGAGGTCAAATCTTTCGGCAAGCGCGAGTTTCGCTTTCTGCGTGCTTTCCGACGACTTAATTATCCTTATAACCTCGTCGATGTTTCTTATGGCAACAAGAAGTCCCCGCACTATTTCGGCGCGCTGTCTTGCGGCTTTCAAGTCGTACCGAGTCCTTCTCACGATTACTTCGCGCTGATATTCGATATAATATTTCAGTATTTCACGCAGCCCCAAAATTTCGGGTTTGCCGTTCGCAATAGCCACCATATTCACGGAATATCCGAGTTCGAGATTGGTCTTTTTGAACAGAATGGCAAGTATCTGCTTAATATCGGCGTCTTTTTTACAGCGTATTACCGCGCGCATACCCGTCTTATCGCTCTCGTCCACGATTTCGCTGATGCCCGACAACGCGTCCTTATTCTCCTTGCCGCTGTCGCGCAAATCCGCAATTTTTGCAAGCAAGTCCGCCTTGGACACCTGATAAGGCATTTCGGTGACGACAATGCTCTTTTTGCCGCCGTTTTCTTCTTCTATGTGCACGCGCGAGCGGATTTTAATTCTGCCCTTTCCCGTTTCATAAATGCTTTCGAGGCTGTCGACGGGTATAATCGTGCCGCCCGTCGGAAAATCGGGACCTTTGAACACCGTAAACAACTCTTTGAGCGTGACGTTTTTGTTGTCGATCATCATAACGACGGCGTCGATGCACTCGCCCATATTGTGGGGCGGAATGTTGGTGGCAAGTCCCACCGCAATGCCGTTCGCGCCGTTTACGAGCAAGTTCGGAAATCTTCCGGGGAGCATATTGGGTTCCTGCAAGCTGTCGTCGAAGTTCGGGTTCCAGCTCACAGTATCCTTATCGAGGTCGCGCAGAAGTTCGAGCGCGAGCGGGCTCATTCTCGCCTCCGTATATCTCATTGCCGCCGCCGGGTCGCCGTCCACCGAACCGAAGTTGCCGTGTCCGTCGACGAGTTTCATTCTCATTGAGAAAGGCTGCGCCATTCTCACCATTGCGCCGTAAACGGAACTGTCGCCGTGAGGGTGATATTTTCCGAGGCAGTCGCCCACTATTCTCGCGGATTTTTTGTACGGCTTGTCGGGGGTAAGACCCATCTCGTGCATCGCGTACAGTATGCGGCGCTGGACGGGTTTGAGTCCGTCCTCAACCCTCGGCAGAGCTCTGTCGAGAATTACGCTTTCCGAATACGGTATCATCGAGTTGTGCATAACCTCCTCGAAAACCGTATCGTACACCACCGCGCTGTACTTTATTTCTTTCGTCTGTTTCTTTCCCATATCAATCCGTCCCGTCTATCAGTCCGCCTTCACCTTGAAGTTGTCCACTTTATTGAAATCGGCATACTGATAAATATAATCCTTCCTTATGCCGCTGTCGTCGCCCATAAGCACGGTAATGCGTTTATCCGCCGCCGCCGCGTCTTCGATCGTGACTTTGGTGAGCGCGCGCTTTTCGGGGTCCATCGTGGTGTCCCAAAGCTGTTCCGGGTTCATCTCGCCCAAGCCCTTAAAGCGTTGAAGCAAAGCGGTTTTGCCCATCTGACGCTGACCTTCCGCAAGCGCGGCATCGTCGTAACAGTACAGCACTTCGTCCTTCTTCTGCAATTTGTATAAAGGCGGCATACCGATGTAAACGTGCCCCTCCGTGATGAGCTGTCGCATATAGCGGAAAAAGAACGTGAGCAACAATGCTCTGATGTGCGCGCCGTCCTGGTCGGCGTCGGCAAGAATAATCACTTTGTCATAGCGCAGTCCGCTTATGTCGAACTCGGGGTCTATGCCCGTTCCGAGCGCGGATATTATGGTGCTTAACTCCTCGTTTTGCAATATCTTTTCAAGCGAACTCTTTTCCACGTTAAGCGGTTTGCCTCTCAAAGGAAGTATCGCTTGGAAAAATCTGTCGCGAGCCTGCTTCGCACTGCCGCCTGCGCTGTCGCCTTCAACAATAAAAAGCTCGTTTACGGCGGCGTTTCTGCCCGTGCAGCCCGACAGCTTGCCCACAAGTTCGGATCCGTGCAATTTGTTCTGCTGACGCGCGATGTCCTTTGCGCGTTTTGCGGCTTCTCTCGTCTTTGCCGCGCCCATCGCCTTGCCCACTATTTTTTCGGCAACGCTTTTATATCCTCTCGCAAGCAAAAGTTCTTCCAGCTTTTCGCTCACAAGATTTTCCACTTTCGCCCTGACTTCGGGGTTTCCGAGTTTGCCCTTGGTCTGCCCTTCGAACTGCACGTTCTGCATCTTGACGGTGATGACCGCGACCATTCCCTCGCGATAATCCTCGCCGAGCAGATTGGCTTGTTTTTCTTTCAATATGTTGTTTTTGCGAGCAAAATCGTTGAACACTCTCGTGACCGCGCTTTTAAAACCCGCTTCGTGCGTGCCGCCGTCCGCCGTGGGAATGCTGTTGACGTACGAATAAATATTCTCGGCGTACCCTTCGGTGTGCTGTATGGCAACCGCAACCTCGAACCCCTTTTCTTTTGCTTCGACGTAAAGCGGCTTGTCGTAAAGCACATTCCTGCCCTCGTTGAGATACTGAACGTAATCGGCAATGCCTCCCTTATAGCAGAAGGTTTCCTTTTTTTCGGTGCCGCCCGCGATTGGCGAGCGCAAATCTTCCAAAATTATGCTTACGCCGCGGTTGAGATACGCAACCTCGCGCATACGCTGAGCAATCGTCTGATAGCTGAACTGTTCCTTTCCGAACACTCTTTCGTCGGGCTTGAACGTAACCGTAGTGCCCTTGGACTTGGTTTTGCCCACGAGAGTAAGCGGATTTTTTATTATGCCGCTTTTTATTTTCGTGCCAACCTGCGGCGAATGAAACTCGGCTCTGTACTTATTTCCGTCGCGGTTGACCTCGACGGTAAGCCACTCCGACAGCGCGTTTGTAACCGACGCGCCCACGCCGTGCAGACCACCCGAAAAGCTGTATTTTTCGCTGTCGAACTTCGCTCCTGCGTGCAGTTGCGTAAAAACCACCTCGACGCCGCTGATTTTGAGTTTGGGGTGTTTGTCCACCGGCACGCCTCTGCCGTTATCCTCCACCCTTGCCACGTTGCCGTCCAAAAGCGTAATCGTCACGGTGTCGCCGTAGCCGTTCGCGACCTCGTCCACGCCGTTGTCGATGATTTCCCAAAGGATATGATGCAGCCCCTTGCTGCCGGTAGTGCCGATGTACATACCCGGACGCTTGCGCACCGCGTCCAGCCCTTCCAGCACCCTTATATCGCCTGCCTTGTAATCGCCGATTGCCATAGTTATCCCTTAAATAAAATAATTATTTAT
>DBFJGL010000089.1:0-2069 GCA_048394785.1 Christensenellales bacterium
ATGTAAAACGATAGGGTATTTGCATAATAAAAATATAATAAATGCCTTGAACGAGGGCGGAAAACGCCCGTCTCGGGTATGATGCACGGAGGAAAAATGGAAACAATCGAAATGCTGATTAACGAAATCGAAAGCGAAATTCTCAAAGCCAAAAAAGCGGCGTTCAGCAGCACGGATATTGTGGTGAACAAAGCCGTTATGCTTGATTTGGTGTCGCGTTTCAGAGCAAGTTATCCCTATGTGCTCAAAGAGGCGACTCAGATAAAAAAAGAGCGCGACGATATTCTTGAAAAAGCGGAGGCGTACGCAAACAGTACTATGGACGCAGCAGAAGCAAAAGCCAAGGAGCTGATTTCGCAGGAAGCGGTAATGCGCAGAGCTGTGGAGGATGCGGAAGCGATGCGCAAAGAAGCGGAAGAGAGTTACCGTAAGATGGATTATGAGGCGCGCTCGCTTGCCTTTAACATTCTTGACAGCGCGGAAAAAGCGATTGCCGAAGGACAGGGTATAATAGCCGATAAAAAGAGAAAACTCATCGAGGGTTAAAAATAAGTCGGGTTGTCGCTGCAAATGCAACGGTGCACCTGCTGATGGCAGACGGCGGCGCAAAAGATGCGGAAGCCGTGTATAAAAAGACAAACATCGGCATTCGGCGTATATCTGAATTGCTCGGCAAATGCCGTGCGCATAACGGCGAGGTTGGCTTCATAAAGCGTCGTTTATATATGCAAATTGAGGATATAAACGGGGTTTGTCGACGGCAGGGTTGTAACAGAGTGCGAAAGCGGTCGATGCCGAGGTTGATTAAAATGCGGCGGTATTGCGACCGTATCGGTTAAAATAAAACGGCTGTACGGGTTAAAACCATAAGACATATATTGCTCAAATCATAATTTTCGAGGGCTGAACTTGGGTAAAAACAAGAATAAATCCTCTCAAAAATGCGACCTGATTTCAGGTGCGATTGTTGCCGCGACAGGCGGTGTTTTAACCCTTGTCGGGGCTTTTTTATTAGTGTTTTCTTTGGCGTATTTGTCTAAAAACGCATTCGAACCTTTGAGGCTTGCATTTGCAAATTTGACGGCGCTCGATACGTCATCGGCACTTTTCGGCTATACCATTTCGTTTATTTGCTCCCTGCCGTTGATTGCGGTCGGAGTTCCGCTCGGTGCGCTCGGAATATATAAGTACGCCGCCGCAAAACGACGGGGTCGGCAATAACCGACTTTAATGCAATGAGCGTTTATAGAGTTTATGCGTTGATTTGATAAGTCGCGCTTTGTGCTTAACGGCACGAGGGCTACTGTGAATAGGTTATCGTCGCCTGTTTAGGGGACTGCTTCGTCACTCTTTCAGTGTTCCTCGCAGTGACACGCTCGAAAATTGTTTCGCTCGCATTATTGTGACGGTTGTCACAATGCAACTTGCTCCTGAAATTTTCTCGCTTTCCGTGTGCGTTATGTTTCGCGCTTCACGCTTAGTCGCACGCGGGGTCAATGTATGTGGTTTGCGTTCCTGTTTAGGGGATTGCCACGCATTACTCGCTATGCTTGTCTTGCTCGCAATGACACGAGGCTGTATATTGTTCGCGTGCCTATTTAGGGGACTGCCGCGCATTGCAAGCAATGCTCGCAATGACACGTTCGAAAGTTGCTTGGGGGACTGCCGCCGTTACTGTGTTTTTATCGGTGACGCGTCAGGTTGCCGTTGCGTGCTTTTGATTGATCCGTTTGGACACATTATTTTTCTGTCATTGCGAGCGAAGCTGTAAGGCGCAGCGCGGCAATCCCCTAAGCGAACTGTATTCCCCGTACACAGTAATCCAATTGCTGTTGAGAGTGACAAGCAGTTTTCTAAGCATATAAGTCTGACTGATTTATAAGAAAACGTTCGCAAAAGGCAGAAAAGTAGTCATACAAATGTAATATAATAACTGTCCTGTAAAAAAAGTGTTAAAACGGCGTTTAATATTGATGTAATATTGAGGGCGAAAACCAACCGAGCCGCAGTGCTAAATTGCTGAAATTATAATCCGAGGTCAAAACTAATATTATTAAAAAAATACAAAG
>DBFJGL010000090.1:0-3178 GCA_048394785.1 Christensenellales bacterium
TCATAATTCCCTCTGAAATTTGTGTTTATATTTATTGATAAAATTTTATAATTAAGATATAATAATGTCAACAGTTTTGAAAATTTAATTAAATCGGCGGAGTAAAGCTCCGCGCACGGACGAGGACTGCTTGAACAAGGACAAGATACGCAATTTCTCCATCATCGCCCACATCGACCACGGCAAGAGCACTCTGGCAGACAGACTGATAGAACGCACGGGCACGGTTTCCGCGCGCGAAATGTCGGAACAGCTGCTTGACAATATGGACATAGAGAAGGAGCGCGGCATAACGATAAAACTGCAAACGTGCCGACTTTATTATACTTACAAGGGCGAAGAATACGTTTTGAATTTGATAGATACTCCCGGACACGTTGACTTCACGTACGAAGTTTCGCGTTCGCTTGCGGCGTGCGAAGGCGCGCTGCTTGTCGTGGACGCGACTCAGGGCGTTGAAGCTCAGACGCTGTCCAACGTGTATCTCGCTCTCGAAAACGACCTCGAAATTATGCCCGTAATCAATAAAATCGACTTGGCGTCGGCAAACGTCGAGGGAGTAAAGGCGGAAATAGAAGATATAATCGGACTCGATACCGACGGTTGTCCGCTCGTTTCGGCAAAAGAGGGACTCGGCGTCGATAACCTTATCGAACAGGTCATAGAAAAATTGCCCGCGCCATCGGGCGACGAAAACGCGCCGCTCAAAGCGTTGATTTTCGACAGCTATTACGACAATTACCGCGGAGCTATTTCTATGGTGCGTATTATGGACGGAACGGTCAAGGCAGGCGACAGAATAAAAATGTTCGCGTCGGGCAAGACTTTCGAAGTCGTGGAGGTCGGATATTATTCTCCGAATATGCGCCCTTGCGAGTCGCTTTCGGCAGGCGAAGTAGGCTATATAGCGGCAAGCGTCAAAAACGTGGCGGATACGGCAGTCGGCGACACGATTACCAATGCCGACAGACCTGCCGATAAACCGCTTGCAGGTTACAAAAAAGCCACGCCGATGGTGTACACGGGCGTGTTTCCCGCGGACGGCGCGCGCTATGAGGATCTTAAAGACGCGCTGTTGAAATTGCAGTTGAACGACGCGTCTCTCAGCTTCGAACCGGAAGTGTCAAACGCCCTCGGCTTCGGTTTCCGCTGCGGTTTTTTGGGACTTTTGCATATGGAAATTATAGAGGAGAGGTTGGAGCGCGAGTTCGACCTCGACCTAATAACCACCGCTCCGAGCGTGTCGTACATCGTCACGAAGACGGACGGCGAAACGGTCACGATAGATAACCCCACCGCGCTTCCCGTCGCAAATGAAATAGACAGAATCGAGGAGCCGATGGTCAAGGCGCTTATATACACGCCGCCCGAATACGTCGGCGCGATAATGGAGCTTTGTCAGGATAAACGCGGCGTATTTCTCGATATGTCGTACATCGATACGACGCGCGTGCAGATAACTTATCGCATTCCTTTGAACGAAATAATTTACGACTTTTTCGATACGCTCAAATCGCGTACGCGCGGCTATGCGTCCCTCGATTACGAACAGGACGGCTACGAAAAGAGCGACCTTGTGAGAATGGATTTGCTGATAAACGGCGACGTATGCGACGCGCTGAGCATTATCGTCCACCGCGACAAGGCATACGCCCGTGGCAGAGGAATAGCCGAAAAGCTTAAAGACGTCATACCCCGTCAGCTGTTCGAAATACCCATTCAAGCGGCAATCGGAGGAAAAATTATAGCGCGCGAAACGGTAAAAGCTATGCGTAAAGACGTGCTTGCCAAGTGCTACGGCGGCGATATTACCCGAAAAAAGAAGCTGCTCGAAAAGCAGAAAGAGGGTAAAAAGCGAATGCGCAGAGTGGGCAGCGTAGAAGTTCCCAGCGAAGCGTTTGTGCAGATTTTGAAGGTAGGCGACGACAAATAATGCAGATTTACGTTCATTTTCCGTTTTGCAAATCCAAATGCGCGTACTGCGATTTCAACTCGTACGCAGGCACGGAAAAAAGCGTAATTTCCGCATATCTAAGCGCGCTAATCAGAGAAATTCGTCTTGCGGGCGAACAGTATCAGTCGGCAAAAATCGACACTGTGTATTTCGGCGGAGGGACGCCGAGTATGCTCGATGAAAGGCAGCTTACCGCAGTATCTGAGGCAATTTTCAAGTCTTTTAAGGTCGATAAAAACTCGGTTAAGGAATTTACCGTCGAATGCAATCCCGAAAGCGTCGATTACGATAAACTTGCAGCACTTCGCGAGATGGGAGCGACGCGAGTCAGTATCGGCGTTCAAAGCCTTTTCGACGACAACTTGAAAAGCGTGGGCAGGATACATACCGCGGCGGACGCGCGCAAAGCGTTGCGCACCGCGACGGAAGTGTTCCGCAACGTATCTGCGGATATTATTGTGGGATTGCCGTACGACGACGAAAAAAGAGTGCGTTCCGAGGCGCGCGAACTTGCGTCCCTTGTCAACCACATATCGGCGTATTGCCTCATTTTGGAAGAAGGAACCCCGCTTTGGGAGAGGGCAAATTACGACGAGGTATGGCTGCCGTCCGACGATGAAACGGAAGATTTGTTTACAGCCGTCCGCGAAGAACTGAAAGCTTCGGGGTTCGAGCGTTACGAAATTTCCAACTTTGCAAAGGACGGCGCAATCGGCGTGCACAATTACGGTTATTGGACGAGAGAAGAATATCTCGGTTTCGGCGCGGGCGCGCACAGCCTCGTAAAGACGCATGACGGCGTCAAACCGCTCGAAAAAGAAATCCGTTTCGCTTCGCCGTGCGGAATACACGCGTATATCGCCGGCGTAAACTGCGCGCCGTCTTTTGACGGAATACCTCGCACGGATATGGAAATTCTCGATGAGGCGGCAGTCCGCTATGAGCGAGTAATGCTCGGCCTGCGCACCGCGAAAGGCATTGACGCGTCGCTTATTTCGCAGGAAAAAATAAAGAGATTGGAGCGATATTTTTCGTCGGAAGGCGAAAGAGTCGCGCTCAACGACGACGGTATGTCGGTGATGAACGCAATTCTTGCCGAAATTCTGTAAACTACGACAAATTGCGACGAAAGAAGACAAAAATAACGTCGGATAATATAAATATATTTGTTTGAAATATCATTGTATTATTTGATTTTATTTGATATAATCAAGACAAACACAC
>DBFJGL010000091.1:0-11051 GCA_048394785.1 Christensenellales bacterium
GGCTATGGATATTAAGAACGCTGCATTTTATTTTACCGCATTCAGAAAGCTTATGCGCGCATATACCGACTTTCAGATGAATGCTTTGGACGACTACGATTTTTCGCCCAACGAGATTGTAGTGCTTGCAAGTCTGGAAACCATTTCCACCGCAAGCGAAATCGCGCTGAATGCCGACGTGTCCAAGGCACTCGTGTCGCGCAGCGTGAAGCTACTCCGCGAGAAGGGTTTTATCACCGCGGTTATTTCGGAGGTGGACAAGCGAGAACAGACGCTTGCGCTTACCGAAAGCGGCAGGCAGGTTGCGGAACTTATCGACCAAGCCAACCGTCGCTTTTTTGCGACGTCGTTTGCCAATTTCGACGCGAATGAAAGAGAATTGCTCAAAGCTTTGCTTGTTATGATGTTAAACAATCTCAATATCGGCGGCTTGGACGAACTGTAAATTTAACAACAGGGAGTTTTAACTAACTATCTTTTTAATAAACTCACCAATAATGATAATAAAAAGTCGGTTTAACCGACTTTTTTTACGTATTGTTTTGCCTCTGTCATTGTGCACCGCGTGCTTCACGCTTAATCGCACGCGGGGTTGCAGTGTATGAGTGGTCGTCGCCTGTTTAGGGGATTGCTTCGTCACTTTGCAATCGCTCCGTTCCTCGCAAAGACAGCTCGAAAATTGTTTCGCTCGCATTATTGTGACGGTGTCACAATATAACTCGCTCCTGAAATTTTCTCGCATTCCGCGCGCGTTATGTTGCGCGCTTCGCGCTTCACGCTTAATCGCACGCGGGGTTGCAGTGTATGAGTTATCGTCACCTGTTTCGGGGATTGCTTCGTCACTTCGCAATCGCTCCGTTCCTCGCAATGACAGCTCGAAAATTGTTTCGCTCGCATTATTGTGACGGTGTCACAATTTAGCTCGCTCCTGAAATTTTCTCGCTTTCCGCGTGCGTTATGTTGCGCGCTTTGCGCTTCACGCTTAATCGCACGCGGTATGCCGTGTATAAGTTACCGTCGCCTGTTTAGGGGATTGCCACGTTACGCCTAACGGCTCCGCTCGCAATGATACGGAAAATAAACTTAGCTCGCGGATAAATGTAAAATGCAATGATACCGTAATCCCGTGTCACTGCGAATGGAACGAACACAGTGAGTGAAATGTGGCAGTCTCCTATGCAGAGGGAGAAAGTCGAGGGCAAAACGGAGTAAGTTCCTGTTCAGGGGATTGCCACGCTACGCCCAACGGCTCCGCTCGCAATGACACGGAAAATAAACTTAGTTCGCGGATAAATGTAAAAAGCAAGGACACCATACTCCCGCGTGTCACTGCGAGGAGTGAAACGACGCGGCAGTCCCCTAAACAGAGGACAAAGCTCAATATACAGTTTAACTCAAATAGCGAGCGAAATTTTATCGGCGCAAATCTTTGCCCGTGAGAGTGATAAAAAGCGATTTGTGTTTATCGGTAAGGCGAGAATATATTCTTCCCTGATAGCGGTTGAGAACGTCGTCGGGAGAGCAGTTTGTGGTGAGCACCGTAAGCTTGCCGCGCGCGCTTCTTTCCTCGATTATTATGAGCAGATATTCCGCGGTTACGTTTCTGAAAATCGGCTCCGAGCCGAAATCGTCGATGAGCAGCATATCCGCGTCGAGATACGCTTCCATAAGATATTTCCGCTCGGAAATGGGGGAAGTATGCGCGTCCACCATCGCCTGATTAAACTCGAAAGCCGACACTGCTTTTACGTAATACCCGCGCTCTACCAAACGTCGCGCCATAGCGTGTGCAAGGCAGCTTTTGCCCGTGCCGGGCTTGCCCGACAACACGATGTTTACACGATTGACCAGAGGATATTTATCCGCAAATGCGTGCATTTTGCGGTATACAAGGTCAAGCTGTTCCCTTTGGGTTTCGTCTTCCGCGACGCTCAAATCGCAGTCTTCGAATGTGAAAGGCGCGCGCTTTACTATATCGCATTCTACTTTAAGTGCTTCAATATATTCTTGCCATACGCATCGACACACTTTGCCTTTTGCGACTCCGGTGTCGCGGCAAACGGGGCAGGAGGGCGAACGGCGGAATTCCTTTTCGGAAAAACCGTACTTTTTTAACGCGGAAAGATATGCCGCCCTTGCGCGTTTTTCCTTGTCCTTGAGGTGGGCGTCGCCGCTGTTTTCCAACCGCTCGAAACTGAGTGCGCTGTAAGCCTTGTGCGCTTTGTCGATTTCGGGTATCGCAAAAGCGTCAGCCATACGTTTTTCGACTGCGGCTTGCTCGCTCCGAACGCGCTTGGCTCGCTCGGACAAAACTCTGTTCATAACGTATTGTTTCATATGTCGAGATTTTCGAGTTGGTCAATGCTTGTGATGACCGACTGAACCTCCTCTTTGGTATAATTGTGTTGCATAAAATCGCCTGCAACCGATTGAGTTTTGGCTGCGGACGGCGTATCTATACCCGCGCGCTTGGCGTCTTCTGCCGATTTTATGCCTTTATTGCGCCATTCGGACAGCAGTTTATTGACGTATGACAGGGGATAGCTTTTTCCGAAAGCGAGTTCGGCGGCATATTTGATAACGTCGTCTTCAAAGCCCCACACAGCGCTCCAAGTCCTGTAAAACTCACGGTCGGACGCGGTTACTTTGCGCCTGCTTCCGGTCGCGTCGATAATCTCTTTTATGCGGTTATCGTATTTGAGCTGAGTGCCTATAAATTCGTTTATCGCATCCAAACTCACCGCACCCCGCTCGAAAAACTTGTTTATCACGCCGTTAAGCCCGTCTAAACTCCTTATTCCGCTGACAAAGCAATGGTGCGCAAGCGAAAGCAAAGCTTCCTCGTCAAAGCCCTTGTTGAGCCAGGGCTGAGTGTAGACTTCTATGACGTGTTCCAGCGATTCGTAATAAAGCCCCATGGTTTTGTTGATTTTAACGGCGAGGTCTTTCAACTCCTCGCGGCGCATACGGTATTCTTTGATTTCCTGCGCCGTAAATATGGACATACGGTAGTACTCGTCCAACGCTTTGTCGAGGGTTTTGAAATTCTTTCCGCCCTTAAGACTTTTTGCCGCCTGCACGACTGCGTCGACGTCAAATCCCCAACTTCGCGTCCACTTCATAAGCAGCTGTTTTTCGTCGAGTTCCGCTCCGCCTTTGCGGTTCAGGGCTTTGAGCACGGCTCGCATTTCTTCGGTCTGCGCGTCGTATTCGTTCAGCCTGTCCTCGACGTCGGATACGGTTTTGACTCCGTCGCGCACCCAACTTGCGGCAACGGTCAATATATACGGGTATCTTACGTTCGCACCCTTTAAGTTTATGCAATACTGAACAATCATCAGCATTGCGTCCTGTTCGATTTTGTGTGCGTCGAAGAACTGATAATACTCGTTATATTCGTTCGGAGTGAGCTGACGCTCGGGGAAAAGCTGTTGAAGCTGTACGTTGAAATCACTCCACTTTTCCGATTTGTATTTCTTTGGCGGTTGGTTGGCTTTTTTGAGCGACAGATATTTTACTTCCAAGGGATATTCGCTGACAACCTTTACAAGTCCGTCGTCCTCGAAACTTTTGAATGCGGCGATAATCTCCGATGAGTCCATATCGAGAACGGCGGATAGTTTTTCCATACCGTTGTCGTCGGCGGGAGCGGAGCACATATAAAGTCCGTAAAGATATACTTTTATGCGCGCTTCGTCGTAAACGGGAAGATACTCGTGAATAAAAAGGTTATCCACAAGCGTAAAGCTTTCCATTAAAAAGTCGCTTGAAAATTTTGCTAAGCTCATACTTCTCCTCGGGTATTAAAATGATAACGCGCAAACGGTTTTTTGGAAAGCGAAAAACAATGCAAATAATATTTTACAACATATAGTACTTATCGCCCGCGAGATGCGCACGCGCCCGTACAGACGCGCCGTATAGTTATGGAATTGTCGCGCGTCGCAAAGCCGCGCTTCGCGCAAAGTAAAAATCGTATACTTTTTCCGAAAACGCGGACGCGATGCTCACCGTTTATACGGAAATCGCTTTCGGTTTATTCGCACTCCTTGCCGCAGCCGAGAGAGGCGGAGGCGTTTTGGTCTTTTGCAGGGCTTTCGGAGGTGAGGTTACCTTCGCTGTTTGCGGTCACGGCGATGCCGTTGCGGTTGCCGCCGTTTTCTTTATCGGAGATTGCGTTATCTTTCTGCGGATTAATTATGCGCTCGTAAGGCGGTGCAAAAGGATATTTCATTTCCTTTTTTATTATGCCCGTCGCGAGGAACGCTTTTTTAAGGGCGAGGTTGAGCGGAACTCCGATAAAGCCGCAGATTATAAGCTCGGAGGCGAGTATGGACAGCGCGTTAATATAGTAGAGTTTGTCCGAGCCGTCCGCAATCCAGATGAGGGGGACGAGCAGGGCATTCATAATCATTGGCGGAATTGACGCGAGAATTATGTTTTTGCGCAGCAGACGGGTTAATATCGCGGCAATCAGAGTTGCGAGCGTGCCGAACAGCATATCGTATATACCGAAGGGCGAGAAGAAAAAGTTTGTCAGAAAACAGCCGATTGCAAGTCCGGGTATCGCTTCCGCGAAAAATACGGGCAAAAGGACCATTGCTTCCGAAATTCTGAACTGAATGCTGCCGAACGCAATAGATTGTATTGCAACCGACAGAGCGAAATATACGGCGGCTATGATTGCCGCGCGCGCCACAAAGCGTACAGAGCGTTTCAAGTTATACCTCGGTTTTTTTTATTGATGGGTGTTGCCGTGACCATCGCAAGTATGTTATCATAATATACAATCGAAAGCAAATGCTTTAACACATTTTATCGGAGGTAAATATGCACAAATTCGAGCATTGCGAGTGCCTTGAAAGCGCGTTCAATACAGGGGCGTTTCTGACGTCGGGCGACAACGTAATGGTGGCAAGCTGGGGGTTTGTCGGCGTTATGTGGGGCAAAAAGGTTTTTATAACTCCCGTAAGAGAAAGCCGTTATACAAAAGAGTTCATAGATAAGACGGGGCAGTTTGCGGTCAGCGTGCCGCGCGCGGGCGATATGAAAGAAGCCATTGCGTTTTGCGGAAGCAAGTCGGGCAGAGATTACGACAAGTGGGCGGAAACGGGACTTTTGAAGCAGAAGGCAAAGAGTGTGGATACCGTCGCGGTCGGCGGCTGCGAACGCTATTTCGAATGCAAAGTCATAGGTTCGCTGCCTATGGGCGATATGAATATCGGCGAGGCTGAGAGGTGGTATCCCACAAATGACAAGCACGTCTTTTATTTCGGCGAGATAGTTGAGGAATACTGATGAAAATCTGGGCGATGGTGTACAGAGGCGACAAAATAATCAAGGACGCCCTTTATGAGTTTGACGGGCAGCTTGCGCCGAAAAGCTATACGGCGGCGTTGCAGGAGATAGCGTATCTTCTCGATATAGCCACTCCCGTATCCCTGCCCGTGCACCTCGACCAGCTGAAACGCTTTAACCGCGTAAAATATCTGCCGCGCGATTTTATAGAGGAGGTGGATTTCACCTCCGTCGCGCTCGAACTCGTAAAGGAGGACGCCGCGGAAAAACAATCGCGCAACGTGCGCTCCTCGGGGCAGGGTTGGAGTCCTTTTAAGGACGGATTTTTCTGACAAAGCATTTATATTCTGCCGCTTGTTTTATACCGTAGCGGGCGGAATTTGCGTGAAAACGTGATTTATGCGGAAACTGAAAACGAACGGGGCGGCACTGCCGCTCTTTTAATATAGCGGTTTTGCGTCGTATATTTAACTTTTGCTTTTACATACTAACCAAAACGGAGGAAGTATGGGCGGAAGCGGAATTGTAAGAAGAATAGACGAACTCGGAAGAATAGTCATTCCCAAAGAAATGCGCAAAACGTTGAGATTGCGCGAGGGCGACGAGATGGAAATCTCGGCAAACGGCGACAAGTTGGAATTGAGAAAATATTCTGCGCTGTCAAACGCGGCGGCGGCAGTGCAAGCGGTCGGCGCGCTGTTGAATAAGCAATGCGGCGGCGATATAGCTTTTTTATCCGCAAAAGGGCTCGGCGCATACGTAGGCAAAAGCAAAAAACAGTTTGAGCGCGCAGAGTTGAAACGAGAGGACTTAGATGAGTTTTTTCAAAAACAAGAACTTTATCTGCAAAATATAGATACGTTAACCCTGTTTGGCGTTGAAAGCGATTTCAAATTCATATATTCTGTCAGCATATCGGCAAACGGCGACGGGTGCGGAAGCATATGCCTTTTCAAGACGTCGCAAATCTCCGACGAGTGCAAGACTCTGATAAACGCCGCGGCGCAGATGCTCGGAGCGGTGCTGTTATGACCGAAAAAAAGTCGGAAATAAACAACCCCGTAAACGACGGCGATATGTTAAAAGCCGACAATTCCGAAAATCGCGGCGGTATTGACGGCGGCGTCGATACCGCGAACGGCGCAGAAGCGGTCTGCGGCGCAAAAAAGAAAGGGAAAAGGGGCGGTCTGATCGGCGGCGCGGCAGTGCTTGCGGCAGGCAGTATAGCGGCTAAAATCATAGGCGCGCTATATCGCATTCCGCTGACAAACATTCTCGGCGCGGAGGGAATGGGGCTGTATCAGCTCGTTTTTCCCGTGTTCGCGCTGTTTATGACGCTGTCGATTGGAGGAATACCCACCGCGCTGTCGCGCATAGTAGCCGAGAAAAAAGCGTTCGGCGAGGGAGCGAAAAGGTATCTCGTCGCGGCGGTTACGTCTTTGCTTTCCATATCCGTGTTGTTTGCGGCGCTCGTTGCGGGGCTGTCGCGACAGCTTGCGACGTGGCAGGGCAACGGCAGTTCTTACGCAGGGTTTCTGATTATTGCGCCCGCCATTCCGCTTGTCGGAATAGTAGCGGCGTTCAGGGGTTGGTTTCAGGGCGAAATGTATATGGTGCCCACTGCGCTGTCAAACGTCATCGAACAGGTCGTCAAGCTTGCGGCGGGAATTACGCTTGCGCTGTTGTTGAAAGACAGGGGCGTGACTGCAAGCGTATGCGGCGCGTTGGTGGGGGTAACGCTGTCGGAGGTCGTTGCGGCGGCTTATCTGTTCATAACCTATCTGATAAGAGGCAGAAACTCGGATAAGGAAAGATTGAGGGTGACGCGCTCGGAAGCAGGCTCGATGTTCAGGGTGGCGTTTCCCATTGCTATGGTTTCCGTGCTTATGCCGCTGAGCAACTTTTTCGACAGTCTTATCATAGTTAATATGCTGAAATTATCGGGAGTGGAAACGGGCGTCGCAACAGCACAGTACGGACTGATGTCGGCGACGGTAAGTTCGCTTATCAATATGCCCGTGGTGATAATAATGTCGCTTGCGGTGGCGATAGTGCCGTCGGTATCTGTGTCGCGGGTGGAGCGGAACATAGACGCAATTTTGACGAAAAGCAAACTGTCAATCAAGCTGACATATCTGATAGGCGTGCCTTCGGCGTTTATATTCGCGGTGTTTTCACGCGAAATTTTGGGGATAATATACCCTGCGCTTTCCGACGCGGACTTAAAGACGGCGTCCGATTTGCTGTTGATATGTTCGGCAAACGTGGTAACTTTATCGGCTATGCAAATCTACATTTCGCTGTTACAGGCACTTGACCGTACAAAATCAGCGGTATTAAGCCTTGTTTTTGCGATAATCGTAAAAGTTGTGCTGTCGCTCGCGCTCGTGCGGTTTATAGGCATATCTGGCGCGGCGGTTGCGTCCGTGGCAATGGCTGCTGCCGCGCTTGCGGCAACCAATATTTCCTTTTATAAACTTACGTCGCTGCGGCTTGAAAAAAATATCGGGACAATTCTCTTTTCGGGTGTTATAATGTCGCTGACGGCTATGTCGGTGAAGTGGCTTATCAAAAACGATATTGCCGCTCTCGTCGTCGGTTTTATTCTGTCCGCCGCGGTGTACGTATGGCTTGTTACGCTTTTTAACGCGGTTGACGAAGACGACGCGAGGCATCTTCCTCTCGGCAAGCTGTTTTTGAAATTCCGTCGTATAGTGAGGTTTTGGGATTATGGCGAAAGCAAATAGTTTGGAGCGCGCGATGAAAGGTTCTTTCGCGCGATACATAGCGGAGGATTTCGTATCCTCCGAATTGGTTTTCAATAAACGCATACCGCTCGTCGTCACGGGCGTAACCGAGGATAACAAAGCGGCGGTAATTTCCGCACTCGACAAAAACTACGGCGACGTTGCGGTTATCGTCGAGGACGGCGACGGCGAGGAAATTGCCGGCACCGTCGGCGAACTTTGCGGACTTTCTTTTGAAACCGTGCTTGTAACGCCCGTTGCGATGCAGGAGCGCAAGCGGTTCGATTTTTCCGATTTGGTGGAAATTATGAAGCGGCTGTGCGCCGAGGACGGCTGTGAATGGGATAAGGCTCAGACGCACGCGTCCATTCGCATAAACCTAATCGAAGAAGCCTATGAGCTGGTGGAAGCGATCGACGCTGACAAT
The DNA here is from genome assembly GCA_048394785.1 of Christensenellales bacterium. Lineage (GTDB taxonomy): Bacteria > Bacillota > Clostridia > Christensenellales > CAG-917 > DBFJGL01. The sequence goes on from DBFJGL010000091.1 coordinate 8,473, forward strand.
CGCGATATGATGCTCGAAGAATGCGGCGACGTGCTTATGCAGGCGATTTTCCACACCGAAATTGCGGAGAAGGAAGGCGATTTCGATTTTACGGATATGCTCACCGCGCTCTGCCGCAAACTTATCGACCGTCACACGCACATTTTCGGGGCAAACCACGCGGACAACCCCGACGAGGCGCTCGTGTTTTGGAACGAAGCCAAGAAAAAGGAAAAGAAATATAAGTCCAACGCGGACGCTATGGACAGGGTTCCCAAAAATCTGCCGTCCCTGCTTTATGCCGAAAAATTGCAGAAGATAGCCAAAAAATGCGGTTTCGATTGGACGGATATAAAGGGCGCAAAAGACAAAATATACGAAGAAACGGAAGAACTGCTCAGCGCGGACAAGGATATGCGCGTCGAAGAAGGCGGCGATTTGCTGTTTGCGGTGGTCAACACGCTGCGGTTTTTGAAGGTCGAGCCCGAGATTGCGCTTCGTGAAGCCAGCGCGAAATTTTTGCGGAGATTTGCGGCGGTCGAAAATACGGTGATCGAGAGCGGCAGAGAAATGAGCGATTGCACTCTCGATGAGTTGGACTCAATCTGGAACGACGTCAAACGGAGTGAGCGCGATGAGCGTTGAGTTCGGCGAAAAGACAAACGTCGGGCAATCCGAAACGGCGGGCGCGAAAGGCGCGCCGTCATATGCCGCAGAGGACAAAAACGGACGGTCGGACGGCGTATTGCCGACGGCTGACTTTTATATTGGCGGCGTAAGGCTGAAATCCCGTGTTCTTGCAGCTCCTTTGGCGGGATTTTCGGACGCAGGTTTCAGAAAGATAGCGGCTGAGTACGGCGCGGGAATGACTTACACCGAAATGGTGAGTGCGAAAGGGCTGTGCTATAACAACAAAGGCACCGAACTGCTGTTGCAAAGGTCCGAGAACGAAATGCCTTGCGCGGTGCAGATTTTCGGCAGCGAACCCGAGTTTATGTATAAAGCGGCAAAGGACGAAAGGCTCGCCGCGTTCGACGTCATAGACATAAATATGGGCTGTCCCGTCAAAAAGATTTTCGGCAACGGCGAAGGCAGCGCGCTTATGCTCGATCCTTCGCTGATAACGGAAATAGTGTCGGCGGTGAAGGAGGGAGCAAAACGCCCCGTCACCGTCAAAATGCGCTCGGGCGTAAGAGAGGGCGAAGTTTTGGCTGTCGAGTGCGCGCTCGCGGCGGAGAGAGGGGGCGCGGACGCAATTTGCGTACATCCCAGAGTGCGCGAGCAGTTTTATTCGGGCAGGGCAGACCACGAGGTGACCAGGCTTGTCAAAGAAAGCGTCGGCATTCCCGTGATAGCCAACGGAGATATATGCAATGCGGCAGATATGAATAACGTGCTTGCTCTGACATGCGCGGACGCCGTGATGATAGGACGCGCGGCACTCGGCAGGCAAAGCATATTTTCCGAACTCAACGGCATAAAGCGCGAGTTTTCTCCGAGGCAAGCCGCGCTCGAACACATTGCGGTATTGCGCGGATTTATGCCCGACAAAACCGTGGTCAACGCAATGAAGCTGCACTTATGCCATTATGCAAAAGGCACCGAATATTCAAAAGCGGTGAGAAGCTCGCTTGCGACCACGCTGGATATGCCGGACGTGTTTGCAATCATAGAAAAGTATTTTAAGTGATAAGCGCAAAACCTATATAGCAAACAGAGGTTGAAAAACAAACGGCGGCAAGAGAAAGGGAAAGAAAAAGCGGACAAAGTCGATAACGACTCCGTCGGGAAAGCCGACAATAAAAGGCGCATAAAGCCGCGCGGGTAATATGCAAAGGCGCGCAAAGCATACAAAAGGACAGGATATGTTTAATATAGTTTTGGTTGAACCGGAAATTCCTCAAAACACGGGCAATATCGTAAGAACGGCGGCGGCTACGGGCTGTAGGGTACACCTTATCAAGCCGCTCGGGTTTGACATTTCCGATAAATCGCTCAAACGGGCAGGACTCGATTATTGGAGTTTGACGGATTTTTACGTATATGAAAACTTGCAGGAGTTTTTTGAAAAATGCGCGTCGAGCCGAACGGAGCAAAAAGAGCACGGAACTTATATCAATCCGTCTCGGGGTGACGAACCCGATTTTTATTTCTTTTCCACAAAAGCGGCGCACCGTTACGACGAGGTGAAATACAAAGACGGCGATTATATTATTTTCGGCAAAGAAACGAAAGGGCTTGACGAAGGCTTGTTGCTTGAAAATTATAAAAGCACGGTTCGTATTCCTATGATTGCCGAGGCGCGTTCTCTTAATTTGTCCAATTCGGTTGCCATAGCAGTGTACGAGGGTATGCGGCAGGCTGATTTTGCCAATCTCAAAGAACACGGAAATCTAACTAAATACTGACGCAAACCGTACGAAATTGCCGTATCGGTTTAATAGAGCGCAAATGGAATTATCTTCTATTGCTGTGATATACGCAGGATAGGCTTATATTTTATGAAAACACATAAAGTGCTTTTATTCTTATATTATCAAAAAAATAAAAGCACGAAAAGTGTCAATAATTTGATTTGCCAAGCAGAAAATCAACGGTTG
>DBFJGL010000092.1:0-20583 GCA_048394785.1 Christensenellales bacterium
GTTATCGCCTCGTCCGCCGCAAAAAACTCTCTGCCGTTTATAATTGCCTTTTTCATTTTACGTTTCCGTCTCCGTTACCGTTCCGTTATCGTTTCGCCGTTTGTCGTTATCAATATGTTATTATATACATTATAGACCATATAATCGGATTTGTCCCGATAAGAACCTTTGTTTTCTCGCTCGTTTAATTTTAATTTATATTTCTTTGCCGCCTGTGTTGACAGTTTATCCGAGCGGTAATAAAATTTAACTGAGCCGAATACGGCTGTAAAACGTAAATGAAAAAAGCAATTATCCTCATCGCCGTTATACTGACGCTTGTCGCAACGTTCGCCGCGTGCGACGAATATCCCGACAAACGCCCCGTCATACCCGAAGGCTCGGGCGGCGGTTCGCTTTTGCCCGACGGAGGCAACGACCTTGACGAATACGTGTACTATGAAGCGGTAAAAGGATACGAATACTCCCAAACTTCCCGTATAAGCTACTATTCCGAGCTCGCCGGCGGCGAAAAACACGCGACCGTCACTCTGCCCGCAAGTTACCATAAAAGCAATCAAACCTACCCCGTCCTCTACCTTCTTCACGGGCTTAAAGGCAACGAATATTCCTGGAAAAACGATATGGGCTCCACCTACATCGTTCAGAACGCGCATTATTTCGACGGCGCGAGCGAAATGATTGTCGTTGGAGTAAACTGCATCGTCAACGCCGGCGAAAAAGAACCCGGTATGTTTACGGAAACTCTCACCGAAGTTTACGACAAAACGGGACAGGACGTCGTCGAAAACCTTATGCCCTATATCAACGAAAACTATAACGTAAAAACGGGAAAGGAAAACACGGCTATTGCGGGATACTCAATGGGCGGCAGAGAGGCTCTGCTCACCGCGTTCGCTTATCAGGACGCGTTCGGCTATATAGGAGCGTTCTCGTCTGCGAATTTCGGGAAGAACGTCGCGTCCGTCAACGCCCCGATACCGGACTTCAAACTTGACGACGGCAATGAAGACGGTTTCAAATATATCCTTATGAACGTAGGTTCGGCGGAGAGTTTTACGGGCACTTACGACACCACGCCTGCCATAAGCGCGGTTCTCGCCAAAAACGGCATCGCTCACAAATGGTACGTCGTAAACGGAGGAATGCACGCGCCGCCCGTATGGAGAAACGGACTTAACGAGTTCGTAAAACATCTGTTCTTATAACCTCAAAAAACTTAATAAAAACCGTTCGAACATTGCAAAAATAAAAGAGTTACCGACATCAATAATAGTATTGCAATTACCGTTTTGTATGTTTTTATTGTAATTTAACCTGCGAATATATTTTACAACAGTTTCTGATACCGTTTGCTATTGCCGATAATCGCTTAATAACGTCGCGGCACGCCACCTATAGCATTCTGTCCAGCACGACAAACGTCTCGACGTGGGCGGTTTGGGGGAACATATCGAAAGGTTGAATGCGTGAGATTGAGTACGCGTTGTCAGACGTAAGAACGGCGACGTCGCGGGCAAGAGTTGCGGGGTTGCAGGAAACGTAAATTATGCGTTCGAACTCCGCGGCGACAGCGGCTTCGAGAACGCTTTGCGCGCACCCCTTGCGAGGTGGGTCGAGAATGAGCGCGCGCGGTTTTTTAGATGCGCTCAAAGACCTGCAAAACCAAGCCGCATCTGCGCATACCGCGTCCACTCTGTCTGAAAATCCGAGTTCGGACATAAGCTTTTCGGCGTCTTTAACGGCGTCAGGGACAATCTCCGCAGACGTTATTTCGGCATCGGGCAACATTGCCGCAAGCTGTGCGGTTAGCAAGCCGACTCCCGAATACAGCTCGACAATATCCCCGTCGAAGCCGCGGAGTTCTTCGCAAACCGCCGCGTAAAGTTTGTCGCGCACGCCGCCGTTGACCTGTAAAAACGACACAGGCGAAACTTTTGCCTTGAACGCTCCGAGGTTCTGTTCTCTTTCCTCTCCGTATAGCAGCCGCGCTTTATCGCCCATAATGACGTTTGTCTGCGCCAAGTTGGGAGATACATAAAGCGTAACGCCGTCAAAACGAGCGCGCAATCTCGCGTAAAGGTCTTCGGCAAACGGACAGCCGTCGGAATTGACGACGACGCACACAGAGAGCGTATCGAGCATTCTTGCGACGAGATGACGCAAAATGCCGATGCCCGAAAGCTCGTCATACACCGAAATTTCATTGTCCTGCGCCCAGGCGACGACGGTTTCGACGAGTTCCGCCGCCCATTCGCCGTGCAACGGACACCACTTGACGGGCACGCAGTCGTGCGACAGCTTGCCGTAATATCCGAGATATATCCTGCCGCTGCATCTGTTTCTTCCGAACGGCATTGACAGCTTGTTGCGATATTCCCATTCCTGCGAAGGCACGAGCGCGCCGACTTGCGCGTTTATGCCCGCCGTCTTTCTGAAATCACGCGCTATATTATTTTGTTTCAACGCAAGCTGAGCGTCATACGACATATGCTGCAAGTCGCAACCGCCGCATTTTCCGAAATACGGACATTTGGGTTTTATCCTGTCATCGGACGGAGTTAAAACCTCGATTAAGTCGGCAAAGGCGTAATTTTTTGTAACGTGTTTTACTCTGACCCGCACCTTTTCGCCAACAAGACAATAGTCCGTAAAAACAGGATAGGCACCGTATTTAACGATGCCCTCTCCTTTCATTCCGAGGTCGGAAACCTCCCCCGTAAGTATGTCGCCGACTTGCAGTCTGTCAGACATTATTTCTGCGCGTAGATTTTTTTAAGATGCGAGAATCTGGGCAGACCGTCTTCGAGCGGAGCCTTTGCCTCGCCCTGAATGAGCGGCAACGCGTATTTGACGTACTCCTCGCTGATGCCTGTGCCGTCCTCGACGATCCAATCCTGAGGGAAAGTCTTTTCGGTGTTTGCGGCAAGTTCAAGAGGCATAAGCACGGGTTTGCACTTATACTCGTCAGCCGTATAATCGCGCTCGAACACGACCATTTTGTCCGTTTCTCCGTTTACCGCGCTCTTTACTGCAAACGCGCCTGCGTTGAACGCTTCTTCAACGTCGATTTTGGACGCAAGGTGCGCGCCGCAGCGTTGCATAAGGCTGAACTCTATGGGACGAACCTTGATGTTGAGCTTTTCTTTTATGATGCCGCCGAGTATTGCCGCAAGACCGCCGAGCTGAGCGTGTCCGAAAGTATCGTCTTTGGACGCCGCGAACTCGCCGACGTATTTGCCTTCTGCGGTTTTAAGCCCTTCGGAAACGACTGCGATGCACTTGTTGTTGTTGCGCTCGCATACTCTCTTGACGTCGTCGACGAATTTGTCTACGGAGAAAGGCGTTTCGGGCAGATAAATCAGATCCGCACCCAAACCCTTGTAATTGGCAAGTTCCGCCGCCGCGGTAAGCCAACCGGCGTTTCTGCCCATAACTTCGATGATGCAGACAAGACCGAAATTGTACACTTTCGCGTCGAGGTTGCACTCCATAATGGAAGTCGCGATATATTTTGCGGCGGAAGCGTATCCGGGGCAATGGTCGGTGCCGTAGAGGTCGTTGTCGATTGTCTTGGGCACGCCGATAACGTTGCAGTCGTAGCCGACCGATTGCAGATACTTGCTGATCTTGTTGCAGGTATCCATACTGTCGTTGCCGCCGTTGTAGAAGAAGTAACGAATGTCGTATTTTTTGAAGATTTCAAGTATTCTCTCGTAATCCTCGCTGTTGACGTCCGCGTCTTTGAGCTTGTATCTTGCCGAACCGAGCGCGGAAGAAGGAGTATATTTGAGCAGTTCGAGCTCTTTCATATCCTCTTTGGACATATCGTAGAACTTTTCGCCGAGAATGCCGACAATGCCGTGCTCCGCGCCGTAAACCGCGGTGATATTGTCTTGTTTGAGCGCTTCGATAAACACGCCCGCCGCGCTGCTGTTGATAACGGAAGTCGGACCGCCGCTCTGTCCGAACATACACGCACCTTTAAGATTTTTCATAAGAACTCCTTTAACGCTTTTGTTTGATTTTGTAAACGGATAAACCGTGCAGAAATATAATAACCGTTTTTTACGCTTTGGGCAAGCGATTGCCGCCGCAAATTAAAAGCGACCGATAAATCGTTTACGGCCGCCTTGCGATAAATTATCCCGTTTCTGTTTTTCCGTCTGATTTGACTCGATTTTTGGTTAGTCTATGTTCACGAGAATTTTGTTATATTGATAAGGATATTTGATAAAATCCTCTATCATTTGCGGCACGCCGTCGAAATCCGTCCTGTAATTCAAAATTCCGTCCGTTTTGATAATCTTGTTGGCAAGCAGATTGATTGCCGACGACATCTCCCCCGCGCCGTTGCATACGCCTTTCAAAGTGAGCTGTTTTCTTAAAACCTCGTTCATATCCGCCTTGTGTTTGAGCGTGGACGAGTATCCTCCTATGATTGCCACACCGCCGTCCTTTACAAGCCTCAGCGTAGCGTCGAAAGACACCCCTTCCCCTACGTAAACGGAAAACTCGCTCATTCTGCCGCCCGTGATTTCCTCCACTCTGCGTTCGAGGTTGTCGTAAGTAGGATTGAGAGTATAATAAACGCCCCAGCTCTCGGCAAGTTTGAGCTTGTCCGAATCCATATCCACCAAAATGGGCACCATCTGATAATACAGCGCGAGCTGCGACAGCATAAGCCCGAGCGTGCTCGCCCCGACAATCACGACGTAGTCGCCCTTTTCGCACTCCATCTGCTCTATTATTCTGATGCCGAATGCGATTGCCTCGGTGAACAACGCGTCCTCGTCGCGAACTCCGTCGGGCAGCGCATAGACGTTTTCCTGAGGCACCGAGATGAAGTCCGTAAGCAAACCGTCCACGTCGACGCCGAGCACCTTGACGCGCTTTACGCCGAACTCGCTATACTCCACAAAGGGGCTTATAACCACTCGCGAGCCGAGTTTAAGCCCGCTGTCGTCGTCGGCTTCGGACACGTAACCCATTGCCGAATGACCGGGCACTTTAACCGCGCCCTCTCCTCTCGTGAAATAGGAAATATCCGTGGACGAGAACGCCACTTTGGCAATTTTGATTTTCACCTCGCCGTCGCCGCGCTGAACGTTGTCCTCCGCAAGTCTGACGTCTTGAAGATTTTCGATTATCCACTTCTTCATAACCGTTTTATTATATCACACCCGACGCGCCATTGCAACATCAATAAGCAAGCATCCTCGCGTCGCGCGGCAGAGTGACGATTTTTTCGTCCGTTGCGTAAAACTCGTACTCCGCCCGCGGCACGGATTTATCGGGTATAAAATATATCCGCCTGTTCTTCCACAACGTGGTAACCTCTCTCGACATTATGCGCGTTTCGAACACCGCCGCAAACACATCTGGGTGCACCCTCACGGTGATTGTATTGCTTTTGTGTTGCAAGGTATAGTCGACCAGCTTGTCGCGCAGAAGAAACACTCTTTGCTCCGCGCTGACTATAAAACCGCCCATACACTCCCTGCAAGGCTCCAACATAAAACTGTCCACGGGCAGACGGGCTTTTTTCCGAGTGAGTTCCACAAGCCCGAGCCCCGTCATAGATACGACCGTCGTTTTCAGCGCGTCGCCTTTAAGTTCCGCTTTCAGTTTTTCGAGCAAAGCGGCGCGGTGCTCCTCTTTTGTCATATCGATGAAGTCCACGATTACGATGCCGCTTATATTGCGCACTCTGAGCTGACGCGCAACGCATTCGGCGGCAAGCATATTCGTCTTGAAAACAGTATCCTCCAAATCTTTGGAACCGACAAACTTGCCCGTATTTACGTCTATAACCGTCAGCGCCTCCGTCTTGTCTATCACGATATACGCGCCGTTTTCCATATTCACGCGTCTGTCGGACAGCCTGTTTATCTGCTCCGCGACGCCGAAATGACGCATTATGTTTTTAGAACCGCAATAAAGCTCCACGTCCGCATTGCCCACTTTTCCGCGCATATGCTCGGCAACGCGCGCGTCGTTAATCACAATCTTTTCGACGTCTTCGCGATAATTATCTCTGATTGCGCGCTCCAACAGCAACGCCTCTCTGAACACCGCCGTTTTGACGGGCGCGCGCCAATAATCGTTCTGTACCTTGCTCCAAAGCCTGAGCAGCCTGTCCGCCTCGTCGATGATGTCGTCGTCCTGCGCCTTATCGGCGGCTGAACGTATGATAAAGCCCATACCGTCGGGAGTAATCGATTTGACGAGAGCCTCTAAATACGCCCTCCTTTCGTCGTCTTCGATTTTGCGCGAAATACCCAAAAAATCGGAAGTCGGCAACAACACGAGAAACAGCCCCGGCAGAGTTACGTCGGTTGTCAGCCTCGCGCCTTTCGTGCCGAACTCGTCTTTTACGACCTGACACATAATTTCATCGCCCGGACTTACGTTGAGCGCCTCCGGCGTTCTGCGCGCGGAAACGCCCGAAGCGTCGGCAAGACTTTCGCCGACGTATAAAAAACCGTTGCGCTCCAAGCCGATGTTGACAAACGCCGCCTTCATTCCCGAAAGCACGTTTTCAACCTTTCCCTTATAAATGTTGCCGACAAGTCCGCGGTGCGCGACGCGCTCTACGGAAAAATCAATCAGCTCGCCGTCCTGCGTCAAAGCCACCCTTACGCAGTACGGGTTGTAGTCGATTAAAAGTTGCTTCATTAAGATTTATATCCTTTGAAATTTAGTTCCTGTTTACGTCTTTACGGCATGGCGAGCGCGGCGGCGCCTATAATGCCCGCGTCGTTTTTCAGCTCGGCGGCAACGACCGCGATGGGAGGATTATATTCCGCGCCGTACACGTTCTTTGCAACGTATTCGTCAAGCGGCTTGATTATCGCGTCGCCTTCGTTTGATATGCCGCCGCCTATGATTATGATTTCGGGATAAAACACGTTTGCAAAGCTGACCGCACCCGCTCCGAGATAACCCAAATATCTTTTAAGCGTCGTTATAGCGGTTTTATCTCCTTGTTTTGCCGCACTGAACACCGTTTTTCCGTCAAGTCCGTCTTTTCTGATTATGTCGTTAAGCAGACTCTCCGGGTGTTTTTCCGCCGCTTCTTCGGTCTGCCGCAAAAGCGCGGTCGCGCTTGCGTACGCCTCGAAATGTCCTTTCTTTCCGCAACCGCATTTCCTGCCGCTTCCCATTCCTATAAAGACGTGTCCGCCCTCCGCGCCTGCCGAACGGTTGCCCGTAAGCATTTTGCCGTCCACTATTATGCCCGTGCCTATGCCCGTGCCCACCGTTATCAGCACCACGTTGCGGCAGCCTCTGCCTGCGCCGAATAGCATTTCGCCGAGCGCGGCGCAGTTTGCGTCGTTGCTTATCTTTACGTTATTTATACCCAAACTTTTTGAAAGCACGTCTACCAACGGGAAATTTCTGAAATTTATGTTGCAGGTATAACGGACTATTCCCTTTTCGTCGTACACGGAGCCCGGTATCCCGAGCCCTATTCCCCCTATGTCGGCAACGCTCAGTCCGTTGTCGCCCATCAGTCCGTTTATCAGCCCCGCTATATCCTCGGCTATTATATCCGACGCGTCGAAGGCGCGAGTGGGTATGCTGTCCTTTGCGATTATAGTACCGTCGCGGTCGACAATTCCTGCTTTTATACTCATACCGCCGACGTCCACTCCGATGTATTTCATCCGTCCTCCGATTATTCCGCGTGCGTACAGCGCGCGGACAAATAAAAATGTTTATTTTATTCTAAAACATATTGACCGAAAAGGCAACATAACCTTGAACATTTGCTCCAAACCCGATGACGCATTTTTACGATTCGGATAAAACGCACCCGCGCGGCACCCGCCGGACAAACAAATAAAGCGCATTGAAAACAAGTGCTCTCAAAATCGCGCTTATTCCGTTATTATTGCCCGTTATTTTTGCTTTTTATTCTTAACTTTCTCTGTTTAAACTCAGAAAACAACCCTCGTTTTTTCTTTAACTCATTTCCCGTCTTTTCAATAGCGCGTACAATTTGGCGACGCCCGCGACTTTTACCGTTTTCGGCATCGCTATCTGCCCTATACTCGGTTCTTTGCGTTTTCGGCTTTTTATGCGCTGAGTTATCATCACGCTTCGGCAATATTTTAAGTGCGACTCCGACGGGTGTCGAAAGTTTGTTGGCAAGGGCAAGTTTTTTCAGTTCCGCCTCGTCTATTACCGCGCCTCTTTCACCGCCTACTATTTCAAAACGCGTTTCGGACTCCGAACCTATATGGTGATAAAGTCGTAATATCGGCACGTTTGCGTCAATTTTTATACGCTTTTCGCACACTCCCAAAGTATAATTTTTTGCCGCCGCGTCGAGCACGCTTACATACAGTTCTCTGTCCGTTCCGCACGCCGCCCCGTAAAACAAAAAGACCGCGATTATTCCGAAACTGAAATTTATGCCGTATATCACCGACGTCAAAAACAAAATAAAAAATATTATCGATACCGCAACGCCCGCAATCTGCATTCCTTTAAGCGCGCGAATACGGTTTTTGCAAAGCGACAGCGCCACGCGTGAGCCGTCAAGCGGATAAACGGGCAATAAGTTGAACGCGGCAAGCGACACGTTTGCATAAAAAAAGCTTTCGGTGTACGGGTATGCGGAAGGGAAAAGCCACCATAATCCGAGCACTGCAAGCGCAAAAACCGCGTTGACGGCAGGTCCGCTTATTCCGATTATTATTCCCGACGTTCTGTCAAAGCTTTCTCTGCTGCTCATCATTGCCCCGTATGGCAAAAGCACCATTTCTTTGACGGCGTAGCCGCGCGTTCGCGCGGCTGCGATATGTCCGCCCTCGTGCAAAAGCAGCGCGGCAAACGTCCATAGCAATACGGGCGCATAACCGAACAGCACAAGCGCAAGCGCAAGCACGAAAAAGAGCGGATGAACCTTAAAGTCCATCAGAAAAGTCCGTCGATAAGAGATGCGGCAGAGGTAACGACGTCGCTGATGCCCGTCGCCTTAAACAGACCTGCAAACAAAAATCCAAGGGACAAAAATACGCCTATCGCAACGGGTATCATCGCAACGTCGACGGCGTCGAGCCCCCATTTTTTCAGCGAAAATTTCTGTTTTTTCTTTGCGCCGACGCGATTTTCAACAAAAGCGTTTTCACTGATTTCAACTTCGACCTTTTTATTTTCATCAAAATCCATAAGTCACCTCGCATATACCCTATGCCGCACGGCAGACGGATATTCCCGTCTTGAAAAAACAATGCAATAAATTGCACATTATTTAATTGTCCTCCGACTTAGCGCATAAAAAGTTTTCCGCGCATTTGACGGCGCGGCTTTGACGGCTCGCCGGGCGCGTACGACTTGACACTTATCGGGTTTTACTAAAATATTCAATAAAACAAACGTCGACGCGGATAAAACTTTAATATCTTTTTATATCCGCCGTACTTTCAAACGATTTGATGCGCACGGCCGAAAAGATAAATGATACCGTGTACAGCCCGTCTTCATTCTGCTCCACCTTGACGTCGCCCTCATCCGCCATCTCAAAATACTCCGAAAACAGCGCGTTTGCGTCCTTGTTCAGTATGGCTCTGAACCCGTCTTTCATTCCCACCTTATCTCGCGTAAGTATCTCGCGCAAGCGCGTCGTCATCTCTTTTGACGCTCTCATTATACCCACCTCAACCTTTTCATTCTGCGGCGGCGTTCAATATCCACAAACACCTTTGTGCTCATTGCGACGTTTTTTGCTAGCACGCCGTACGCCTTGTCCGACGCGGCAAAATCGGGCACTCTGCCCAATTGCTGATAAAGCGTAATGCAATCGTCCTCGGGAATGACTCCCACGGCAGACGTATGCAACAGCCTCGATATGTCGCCCGCCGACATCATCTCCCCTCTGTCCACCATATCCGCGCGCACGCGATTTACCACAAGCGAAATGTCGGAGAGTCGATAACTGTGCAAAAGCGAAATAACCTTGTCTGCGTCGCGTATTGCGGATACCGACGCCGTTGTAACCACGATGGCTTCGTCCGCCGACGAAACTGCGCGATGAAAACCGTTCTCAATCCCGGCAGGACAATCGATAAGTACAAAATCGAAATCGGAAAGACTGTCCACCACTCCGCGGAACGCCTGCGCGGTAATGGAAGAACTGTCGCGCGTGGACGGCAATACTCTCATTGTGCTTTCGCTGTCGGTGATAAGCGCCTGAAACGCACGGCATTTGCCCGCGAGCACGTCGCCTATATCATAAACCACTCGGTTTTCTACGCCTACTACTACGTCGAGATTGTTTAGTCCGACGTCGGCGTCGACAAGCGCAACGCGATATTTCATATCCGCAAGCTTTCTGCCGAGCGTTGCGGTTACGGTAGTCTTGCCCACTCCGCCTTTACCCGACGTTATAACGATTTTTCTCATAATCGTATAATAAAACCAAAACACCCCGAGAGGGGTGTCGTAATTTGCTTGAAAAATTCTATTTTTGTCTTATTATTCTTAAAAATCGGCGGTGTCGGGGTGCGAGCCGAGTCTTCCGACCTCGTCGAACGCATCAAGCGCGAGCATATCGGCACTGTCTAACACAAAGTCGAAAACATCGGCGTTTTCCGCAATTCTCTCCTCGTGCACCGATTTAGGAAGCGGCACTGCTCCGTGTTGCAGGCACCACCTTATAAGCACCTGCGACTGAGTCTTATTGTACTTTTCCGCTATGTTAACCAAAGCCTCTTTCCCGAACGCCCTGCCCTTCAAAAGCGGTGCCCACGCCTCGCAAACAATGCCGTTATCATAGCAAAAACCGACAGTGTCCTCTTGCAAAAGTCCCAGATGAAACTCAATCTGATTTGCCATAGGTTTTATGCGGCAATTATCAAACAGCACCTTTAAGTGGTGGGTATAGCAGTTTGAAGTGCCGATTGCGCGAACATAGCCGTCGTTATACAGCGTTTCCATAGCTCGCCAGGTTTCCAGAAATTTCTCGGGATAAGTTTCGCGGTATGGCTTCGGATTCGGCCAATGTATGAGATATAAATCCGCATAATCCGTCCCCAATCTTTTAAGACTTTCGCGACAGGCTTTCAGCGTGTTTTCATATCCTTGGTTGCTATTCCAGACTTTTGTGGTAATAAAAATATCTTCGCGCCCCTGCCCGAAACGGCGCACGCCTTCGCCAACGCCTTTTTCGTTTTCGTAAAACTCGGCCGTATCTATATGCCGATAACCTGCTCGAAGCGCGGAAAGAACTCCGTTTGCGCACACTTCGCCGTCGGGCGTCTTGTACGTCCCGTAACCGATAACGGGGATTTTAACCCCGTTGCTCATAACTTTCGTATCTGAAAGAGAATTGTAATTCATATGTTCCTCGATGATATTTCTTGCAATGGTTAATCGAGTTTTACGCCCAACAGGTCGCCGAGCAGCTTTTTATTGTCGAAGAACTTTCCTCCTCCAATCGCCACTGCGCTGTCTACGTCTTCGAGCACGGTAACGGGCAGCTCCAATGCCTGTTCGATATATTCCACAACTCCCGGAATGTGCGTAGAACCGCCCGATATAAATATGCCTTTTCGCAAAATTTCGGCGGCAAGCTCGGGAGGAGTCTGGTTGAGCACGGACATTATGACCTCTATAATGTCGTCCACCAAAGGCAGCACCGCGTCGCGCATGGTTTCGGCGGTGACGACTATGCTCTTGGGACTGCCGTCGCAACCTCCGCCCGACACCGCATAGCTGCTTTCGTCGTTTACGTAGAACGAAAGCGCAGTACGTTTGAGATTTTCCACCGTATATTCGCCGAGTTTAATGCCGTATGACATATACACACTGTCAATGATTGCCGCGTTGAACGCGTCGCCGGCGATGTTCACCGCGCAACCCGTCGCAATGCCGTGATTGGTAACGGCGCATATCTCCGTTTTTCCGCCGCCCATATCCACAAACAGACCGCCTATGCTGTCGGTATACGCCAAAAGACACAGCGGAGATTCCACCAACGTGACTTCCTTGACGCCTGCTTTTATAAAGCATTTTTCAACGGCGCGTCTGTCCGAGTTTGTCATTGCGCAGCTTATGCAGACTATTGCCTTTACCTTGTGCGGAACAAACGACGCAGGCACGATTTTTTTGAGGAAATACTCTATCAACATAGAGCACATATCCTCGTCGACAATCATACCCTCGTGAACGGGAGCGACCACTTTCGCGCCGCCGAGAGAGGTGCTCATCACGCTTTGCGCACGATAACCCGCTTCTTTTATTTCAAAGCGGTTGCGCACTCTCTGCACTATCGCAACGGAAGGCTCGCGAAGAACGGGACCTATTCCCTTTTGAAATACCGTTATATATTTACTGCCTAAATCAAAGCATAACTCTATCGTTGCCATTTGCAAATCCAGCCTTTGTCAATATCTTTGTCAGCTTTTCGACGGGCAAACCCACTATGTTTGAATAACTGCCCCTATATCCGCCGACAACCTGTTTATCCTGTATTCCGTATGCGCCCGCCTTGTCCAAAGGCTTGCACTCCTCGACGTATCTTTTTATTTCGCCGTCGGTCATCTTTTTGAAACGCACGAGAGAGCGCACCGCAAAGCATTGTTCTCCGTTTTCCGACAAGATGCAAACGCCCGTATAAACCGCGTGCGTTTTCCCGTTCAATTCTTTAAGCATACGCTCGGCGTCTGCGCAATCGACGGGTTTACCGTATGTTTTGCGCCTGTAAACTACCGTATCGGCGCCGATAACAACGGCATTGCCGACGCTGTCGTACACCGCGCGCGCCTTCGCGCTTGCAAGCCGTTTGACGAGAGAACGCGGTTTTTTAGCCTTAATCGCGCTTTCGTCCACGTCGGCAGGAATGACGTCGAAAACGTATCCTGCGCCGCCGAGCAGTTCGCGCCGCCGAGGCGATGCGGACGCAAGCACGAGTCTGCGCGTTTTATCAGAGAATTTCAAGGTTCTTTCCGTACGCCGCCTTGAACTCTGCGGCGGCAGTCATTGCGTCCTTGATTTCCAGCGAGCAGTCGCCCTCCGTTTCCGTCTTCACTATTACGCTGTCGCCGAGCACGTCGCAGTTTATGCCCGTGATGACTCTGCTCATACTTCTGTCAAAGCTTTCGGCTATGCGCAGTATCACGCTCAGTTTTCTGACGGCTTCCACGTCCTCTTGAGTAATCATATCCTTATATTTAAGGATTTCTTCCTTATTGAGTTCGGACTTTCTGTGTCCGCCGGCGACGAAAGACGCAAGTATAATGTCCTTGTGAGGTATGCCGTAAAGGTTGCTGTTCTTGATAATATAACTGCTGTGCGTATCGTGGTTATAGAACTTTATTCTCATACCGCTGTCGTGCAAAAGACTTGCGACTTTGAGCACTCTGACGTACGCGCGCGGCATTTTGTGCAAAACTTTGAGCTGTTTGAAAAGCTGTATCGACAGATTGTACACGTGCTCCGCGTGCGGAATGTTGATGTCGAAGTATTTCATCTGAGTGTACAATGAGTGTCCGAGTACGTCGCTTAACGGTCTTTCGTTGACGCCCGGCACCGCATAGCGGAACATTGCGCCCTCTCTCAAACCGCAGCCGCTGATGGTGATTTTTGCAAAATCGAACTTTGAAAGCACGGCTTTCATAACTGCCAGCGCACTCGGGAAAATGTCCGCTCTGCCGCTTGACAGTCCTTTGATTTTCATCGTGCTGTTCAAATCGAGCTTCTTTATGGTGTTGTATATAGTTTCGAACTCCGCCATCGGCACCTCGTAGTTGTGCATCATACTGAACGGATATTTCTTTATCATACGGCTTATTCTGCCGAGGTTTCTGAACGAACCGCCCACGCCCACGAAATTGGTGTCGGGTTCAACCTCGGACAGCCAGGTTACCTTTTCGAGCTGTTCGCCTATAAACTCCTCGATTTTACGGGCGCGTTCGATGGGTTCTTCACCGTCGCTCTTGAACAAATCGGTGAGCGTGACCGCGCCGAAAGGCAGCGTTTCGTAATGAATGAGGTTGCGGCGGTTATAGTAAATAAGATTGGTCGAACCGCCGCCCATTTCCATAATCAATCCCTTGGGTATATCCATCGAATTGATTACGCCCTGATACACGAGCATTGCCTGCTCCTCCACCGTCAGCACCTTGATTTTGATGCCGCAAGTCATTGCCACCTCGTCGAGGAAGCTCTTCTGGTTTTTGGCGCGGCGAACGGCGGCAGTGGCGTAGGCAAAGATTTTATCGACGCGGTTTGCGTCGCAAAGCCTTCTGAACATTGTGAGGGTTTTGATAGTCTGAGCGATACGTTGGGGCTTGATAAACCCGTCCCAATCCATATCCTGTCCCAATCTCACGGTTTCTTTAAGCTCGTCGAATACCACAAAACATCCCCCCTCCAAGATGTTGACCAACACAAGTCGTGCAGAGTTCGAGCCGAGGTCGATAATCGCGATTTTTTCCATAGATAATTCTCCTATATCTTTATTGCACGAGCGGACGCATACGCTCCGCTCCCAAATGTTTTTCGTTTATTCGTCGCCGCAATGCAGAATACATTTCGACGGACACTTTTCCGAGCACAATCCGCACCCCGTACAGAGGTCGTAATCTATAACTGGCAGATTATCCTTCATCGTTATCGCCTTCTTGGGACAGACCTTTGCGCACAGTCCGCAACCTATACAGCCTGCGGTGCACAGCGACTTTGCGTCTTTTCCCCTAAGACAATTCGAACAGGCGATATACACTTTTGCCTTTTTGGGTATTCTTTTGACAAGGTTTTTGGGACACGCCGTAATGCACTTGCCGCAAGCAATGCACTTTTCGTGATTTACAACCGCAAATCCCCCGTCGCGCACGTCGATGGCGTGCTCGGGACACGCGTCCGTACAAGCTCCCATACCGAGGCACCCCCAGCTGCAAAGCTTTCTGCCGCCGCCGAGCAGTTCCATACTGCGGCAATCGCCGTAACCCATATAATCGTATTTATCGACGGCGTTGTTTCCGCCGCGGCACGCCACGATTATTTTACTCTCGTCCGCGCTTACGGACATACCGAGCAGTTGCGCTATTTCTTCTTTATTCTCTTTTGACGTTGCAGAACAGGCGTTTATGTCCGCCTTGCCCTCGCAAAGAGCTTTTGCGAATGCGTCGCAACCGGCATAACCGCACGCGCCGCAATTTGCGCCCGAAAGCTTTTTTTTGACTTGCTCAACCCTTTCGTCCTCTTTGACGGCGAGCTTTTTGCCGAGCACGGCAAGCAGCAGTCCGAGCACAAGCGCAATGCCCAGCAAAACGACTGTGGAGTAAAGTATGGTCATCGGGTCGACGCTCTGCGCGCACAAAATATATCCTGCCATAATTCCTCCTTACTGTATCATTCCGCCGAACGCGACGAACGCCATACTCATTATGCTTGCCGCAACGAGCGTAATCGGGAAGCCCCTGAACGGCTTGGGTATTGCGTCAATATCCATCTTTTCGCGTATGCCCGCAAGAAGCAGAATTGCAAGGGTGAACCCCGCGCCGCTGAACACGCCGTTCAGGAAGGACATCAGCAGGCTTTCCGCACCCAGCGCGCCGTAGGTCTGTATATTGAGAATTGCAACGCCGAGAACGGCGCAGTTTGTGGTGATGAGCGGCAAGTATACGCCGAGTGCGGCATACAGCGACGGCATAAACTTTTTGAGCACCATCTCAACCAACTGAACGAGCGCGGCAATGACGATGATGAACGCTATAGTCTGCAAATATTCGATGCCTGCCGCGACCAACGCTTTTTGTATGAGCCAGGTGAATATGGACGCGATGCCCATAACGAAGATGACTGCAAGCCCCATACCGAGGGCGGTGTCCGTCTTTTTGGACACGCCGAGGAAGGGACATATGCCCAAAAATTGACAGAGTACGAAGTTATTTACGAATACCGCGCCGATTATAAGCAAGAAATATTCCATTATTCAACCTCCTCCGCCTGTTCGAGCAATGCGAGAGCCTGCTCCGATTTGCGAGCGAATTCTTCCGCTTCTCTGAGTTTCTTTTTCTGCGCCGCGTCGGATATGGCGTTTATAGCCGCCATAACGAGTCCGAGCGTAAGGAACCCGCCTGCCGGCATAACGAATATGCCGAGCGAATAGTCTGCGAGCGCGCCGAGCGACAGCCCGAATTCAAGACTGCCGAGCGAACCTGCGAAAATAGTGCCTGCGCCGAGCAGTTCGCGAATAAAACCGAGCAGCATAAGCGAAAGCGTAAAGCCGAGTCCCATACCCAAACCGTCGAGCGCGCTGTCGCCCACGGTGTTGGAAGACGCAAACGCCTCCGCACGCGCAAGTATAATACAGTTGACGACAATGAGCGGCAGATATATGCCGAGCGCGTCGTACAAATCGGGAACGAAACGTCTGAGCAACATCTCTATCGTGGTGACGAACGCCGCTATAATAAGCACGTAGGCAGGTATTCTGACCTTATCGGGTATCACTTTTCTCAACAGGGATACGAGCACGTTGGAGCATACGAGAACTACTGTTGCCGCAAGTCCCATTCCGAGTCCGTTGAACGCGCTTGTCGTAACCGCGAGCGTGGGACACATACCGAGCACGAGCCTGAACACGGGGTTGGATACAAGCAAACCGTTGGTAAAGATACTGCTTTTTGCTCTCCATTTGGCTTTTTGTGTCATATCTTTTCCTCCGCTGCGCTTGCAGAATAGCTGTTGAACGCATAAACCGCGGCGTTGATTGCGTTATTTATGCCGCGAGAGGTCATAGTCGCGTTTGTCACCTGCGCTATTTCATTATCCGCGATTCCGTTTTTGACAAGCTCGAATTCATCGATAAGCGTAATATTCACGCCGAGATACTTTTGCCTGTTTGCGTCCATAACGCGCTTGAAATACCCCGCCGTTTCCGACTGCGAATATTCCTCCACTTCTCTGATCAGTCCTTTTGAGGTAATGTGCACGAGCAGTTCGAGCGTACCCGATTTCGCGCCTTTACCCACGGAATGATAAACGTAGACTACTTCTCCGTTTTTTTCCACTTTGAAACATCTTTGGACGCTGCCCGTCCCTCCGTCGAGGTTTATCACTCTGTCCGCCTGCGCGGATACGGCGGTTTCTTCAACGCCGTACGCCTCCGCCACGCTTCTGATGATTTTGAGCTCGGGGTCTTCGTACGTCAACCAATTCATTACGCCGAGCAACACCCCTGCGACCAAGGCTATCGCGCTGAGCACGACAACGCACATCACCACGTCCTTGGAAATTTTGGGCTTACGCCTTTCGGCTGTATTTGTCTTAACGCTGTCAACCATTGCCGCCGCCCTCCGTCTTCAAAGCCCTTTTGGCTGTGCGCTTGCCTTTTATTTCCTTAATCCTGTCTTCAAACGATTTCTTCGGAGTGCCGAACGCCTTGGGCATAATCCTGTCAAGCAGCGGGGCGACGATGTTCATAAGCAGTATGGCAAACGAAACGCCCTCGTTCATTGTGCCGAAACGCCGAATAATCACCGTCAAAAAACCAAGCCCTAAACCGTATATAATTACTCCGACGGGAGTTTTGGGAGAAGTCGAATAATCGGTTGCCATAAAGACCGCTCCGAACAGCAGTCCGCCGCCGAGCAGATATGTCCAGACGTATTCGCCCGCATAACCCGTGTTCGCGTAGAAAATCGACGTAAACACGACGGTGGACAATATGTAGATTATCGGTATGCGCAAATCGATGACTTTTCGTATCGCAAGATACGCGCCGCCGATGAGCACCGCAAGCGCGCTTACTTCGCCTGCCGAACCGCCTATTCTGCCGAGGAACATATCCGCCGCGCTGAGCCCCGCCGCAGGATTGAGTCCTGCCGCCAAAGCTTCTTTAACCGACGCAAGCGGCGTAGCCGAAGTTATCGCCGCGGGCAGATTGATATTGACGCCCTCCGTAAAATAAGCGAACAGATTTGCGCCGTTGCTCAAATCGATGGGTTTTACGAAACTCGTCATTACGCCCGTCCAGGCAAGCATAAGGAAAATGCGCGCGGTGATTGCGGGGTTCGCAAAGTTTTTGCCTATGCCGCCGAACAGCATTTTGACTATGATTATCGCAAACGCGCCGCCGACGATGGGAACGTAAAACGGAACCACAGCAGGCAGGTTGAGCGCGAGTATAATGCCCGTGACAACGGCAGACAGGTCGCCCACCGTCTGTTTTTTCTTTGTGATAATGTTGAACAGCCACTCCGAGAACACCGCAGAACCCACGCAAAGCACCGTCATAAACAGCGGATAGAAGCCGTAGATGAATATGGAGGCGATAAGCGCGGGGCAAAGCGCGATTATCACGTCCAGCATTATTTTCTGCGTCGTGGACGGCGAGGTTATGTGCGGAGAGGAGGACACGATAAATCTGTTCATCACTTTATCCCCCTTTCTTTTATGCTTTTTTTTGCAAGACGCATCGCCTGAACGAGCGGCCGTTTCGCAGGGCAGGAATAGGAGCACACTCCGCACTCCATACAGTTGTTAACGCCCAATTTGAACGCCTTTTCGAAATCGCCTTTCAAAGTCGCGCCCTCGATATCTCTGGGCATAAGCGACATAGGACAGCTTCTTATGCACCTGCCGCAGTTTATACATTGCGTGGCTTCGTATTCGCTGAATTCCTTTTCCGTCAAAAACAGCAGCGAGGAAGTCGCTTTGCCGACGGCGGGTTGCAGATTTGCCTGCGAAAATCCCATCATGGGACCTCCGCTGATAACCTTTCTCGTGGCGTCTTCGTCCGTCGAACCGACAGTCTGTTCGTAAATATAGGAATACGGTACGCCCGTGCGCACCCAATAATTGCCTTTATGCTCGACGCCGCCTCCCGACACCGTCATCGCGCGCTTATAAAGAGGCTCGCCGTCCACCGCCGCCGCAACGGCAAACGCCGTGTGCGTATTGAACACCACGCAGCCCGCGTCCATAGGCAGACCGCCTGCCGGCACTATGCGGCGCGTTACGGAATAAATAAGCTGTTTTTCCGCGCCTTGCGGATATTTGACTTTGAGCGGAACAGCCTGCACTCCCTCAAAACAGTCGGCGCATTTTTCCCGCAACAGCTTTATAGCCTCGGGTTTGTTTGCTTCCACTCCGATAAATACGTCTTTTACGCCGAGAGCGGAGGCAATATATTTCGCGCCCCTCAACACGTCGTCCGTCTTCTCGACAAGCAAACGATAGTCGCAGGTTATGTACGGTTCGCACTCCGCGGCGTTTATTATAAGAGTATCCACTTTCTTGGAGGGAGAGAGCTTGACGTGCGAAGGGAACGCCGCGCCGCCCATACCGACTATGCCGGCTTCTTTGACTCTTTGCAGAATTTCCTCTCCCGTCGGTTTATCGAGAGGCTGAAAACCGACGCGCTCGTATCGGAAATCGTTTTCGATTTCAACGTGTTCCTGCGTCGCGCCGGTAGCGGTCGGAAGTTTTATTATGCCTTTGACCGTTCCCGAAACCGACGAAAACACGTTTGCCGAAACGTACCCCGCCGCCTCTGCAACGAGTTGTCCTTCCTTGACGTAATCTCCCGCCGCCACAACGGGCTTTGCAGGTGCGCCTATATGCTGACTGAGCGGAATATAAAGCTTTTCCGGTACGTCGAACTCCTTCAACGGAATGTCTTCGGTGATTTTGTACGCTTGCGGATGAACTCCGTGTCGGAACGTCCTTAACATAAGCCTTCCTTAAAACATTATTTTGCTATTTAACGCTATTTAATTATATGACATTATTTAACTGATGTAAATACCCGAAATTCAGTAATTTTTGAGCGATATATCAGCTTTTTTTGAATATTTTAGCCCCCATTGACACAAGCGCGACGGCAATGAGAAACACTCCGAAAAGAATGCGCAGCACCCCGTCGCCGACAGCCGCCGCGAACGCCGAACACACCGCCGACGCGGCAATCGACGACGCAAAAAGCGGCGCAAGTCCTTTTGCGTCGACAAGTCCGCCTTTTACGTGCAGGGCGAGTGCAACTCCGCCCGACGGCAAAAACGCAATCAAATTCACAAATTGCGCCGTAAGCTGCCCGACGCCGAGTCCGAGCACAAGCAGAGGTATTGTGAGCGTACCTCCTCCCATTCCCATTCCCGCAAGCACGCCGCCGAGCGCGCCTGCGAGCATATACCACAACCAATTCATATTATCTCCTTTACCGTTTGCGGATTATTATGTTTCCTGAATTTTACCCGATTAGAATGTCGTTTTATTTTGATTTCAACTGCCCTAACGATGTCAAAAAACTGTTATCTATCTCGGCATTATCATTTTTATGCCGGCAAACAGCATAAGTCCGTAAAAGATGAACGTAAGCGCGTCTCCGGACAGTTTTTTGAGTAAAAGCGCGCCGAGCACCCCTCCCGCAAGCACTCCGCAAACGGTCGGAGCAATCACCGCATAATCATAGCCGCCCGTCACGGCATACGCTATCGCGCTTATTGCGCAAAGAGGCAGAATGACCGCTATCGCGGTAGCGTGCGCCCTCTGCTCGTTAAGTCCCGCCACAAACGTGAGAACAGGCACGACAAGCATTCCTCCTCCCGAGCCGAACAGTCCGTTGAC
>DBFJGL010000093.1:0-12270 GCA_048394785.1 Christensenellales bacterium
ATTTTGTATAAACAAAATAAGTAAGTTTTTTAGCGACGTTTTGAGGCGGGTATATCGAGTCGCAGATTGGTGGCTATGAATAACAGAAATAAGGCGCAAGCCGTCGGCGACGCCGCGGCGGCAATCGAAGTCAAACATTTATATAAAAAATATTCCAAGGACGCTCCTTATGCGGTTGAGGACGTTAATTTCAAGATTGAAAAAGGAGAAATAGTCGGACTGCTCGGACACAACGGAGCGGGAAAATCGACGACGTTGAAATGTCTTACGGGAATGCTGCCTTTCAGCGAGGGCGAAATCTCCGTAATGGGATATTCTATGAAAACGCGTCCCGTAAAGGCAAAAAGCAAGTTCGGCTTTGTCACCGACAATCACGCGGTATTCCAGAAACTGACGGGTTTTCAGTATATTATGTTTATGGCGGATGTTTTCGGCGTATCGGAGGAATTGCGCCGCGAACGCTTTGAAAAATTGCAGGAAATATTTATGTTGGGCGACAGCGTATACAACATAATTTCTTCGTACTCTCACGGAATGAAACAGAAAATCTGTATGATGGGTTCTCTGATACACGAGCCCGACGTATGGATTTTGGACGAACCTATGCTGGGGCTTGACCCTGCGGTATCTCACAACGTCACGGCTTTTATGAAAAGTTACGTCGACGAGGGACACGCAATACTGTTTTCGTCGCACAATCTGGACGTTGTAAACCGCGTATGCAGTCGCGCGGTCGTAATAAATAGCGGCAGAGTGATTGCGGATATGCCGATTGACGGCAATCAAGCGGAAGAACTGCAAAGATATTTTTTGGGACAGAACGAGGGCGGAGCGGCAGTATCGGTCAATCCCGCAACTTCGGTTTCGGTTATTGCAAATGACGGCATTACGGAAAACAACGGCTCGGAGGCTGTCGCCGATGAGTAGTATGTTCGCCGTGCTTATGAAGAAACAGTTCAACGAGAGCTGTCAGACTTTAAGAAGCCGTAAACCCGACGTTTGGGGAACGATACTGTCGCTGTTGCTCACGGCGGCACTTTTATATTTATTTATCGCAATCAGCGACGGAATTATACGTGCATATATCGCCATACCCGTAAATCAGGCTGTAAGGTGGGCGGAGCGCGAAAGAGAGATACTGACGGTTTGGTATTTCGCGGTCATAGTGCTCGGCGCGATGTCGGGAATACGCAACATAAACCACGCGCTGTTCGAGAGCGACGACTTGAAAATACTCGCAACGCTGCCCGTGCCGCCAAAAGCGGTTTTTATGTCGAAAGCGGCTGTCGTATTTGCGAAACAGCTTGCGGTAATCACGCTTTTGGTGATACCGTTCAACGTAATTCTTGCGAGGGCTACGGGAAGAAGCGCGGAATATATCGGCACTTCGCTGGCGGCGTCGGTTATGCTTACGCTGCTTACAGTATCTATTTCGTCCTTTCTTGCGCTGCCCGTGTTCAGGCTGAAAAGGGCGATATCGTCTAAATATGCGACAATGCTGATAGTGCTGACAGCGTTTCTCGGCGCGCTGTTTTGGGCGTATTCGTTTATTTTGGACACATTCAAGCAACTGCTGTCCACGGGAATGCTCAAATTCTTCTTTTCCGCCGAAACGATGCTTGCGATAGGCAACTTTACGTCGCACGCTTATCCCGCGGTGTTTTTGGCGGATTTCACACTGCTGAATGACGCAGGCTATAATTTCGGTTTGATTTTCGCAATAACGGCGGTTTTGGCAGTGGTCGGCTATTTTACGGTAAATCGGCTGTTTGACAAAGCGGTTCAATCGCGCATAAAACGCTCCGCCGCGAAACTGCGCCCTCAGCATTGGTACGCCGACTGCGGTTCATTCGGGACAATGCTCAAAAAGGAATTTATCGAGATTTTGCGCACGCCGCAATACGCGTTTCAATGCTTTTCAACCGCGCTGATAATGCCGCTTATGACGTACTTTTCAATGGAAGTCGGAACTTCGCTTTTAAGCGACACGGTCGGCATTTCTATGAATTTCGAGGTCGCGCTGTTTTTGATAATACTGTTTTCGGTGCTCACAAACACATTCTGCGCTACTAATATAAGCCGCGACGGCACGGCGTTTTATATGATAAAAACGCTTCCGTTTTCAGGTAAAAAATACGTTATGGCAAAAGTGACGTTCTCATCGCTCGTATCCGTGCTGTCCGTGGTTCTCAGCGCGGCGGTGCTCGGCGCGACAGGGTTTACGGACGCTTCGCATACGGTATTTTTGCTGTTTGTTGGAGTAACGGTTTCGGTTGCCGAAATATGTTTCGCAACGAGAAGGGATTTGACCCGTCCGTGTTTTTCGGAGGAGGAAGACAACCTGTTGCGTCAGTCGGGAAGCACGGCTTCGTCGCTCGTGTTAATAGGCACGCTGCTCGCGTGTCTTATCGGAGGCGGCGCGATTGCGATAAACGTGACCGCAATGTTGAGAGGGGGCGTTTATAACGAACTCTGGGCATATCTCATAGGCGGCTTGGGCGCGCCTGCGGTACTCGGCGCGGCAGTGTTTTATCTTTTGAGAAAACTGGACGCCGCGTTTATGAACACCGTGGAAGGAGGCTGCTGATGCAAAAGAAGATAATGGCATTGATACTCGTAGTGCCGCTGTTGTTTTTGCTTATTATATATTCGGTGGCAGTTTCGGCGTCGCTCAACGTTCCCATTCCGGCAAACGGGATAGAGATAACCAGCTGGACGGATTCCGACGGCACGCTTTCCTTTGATTTGGCGGAATACAAGAACAATTACGTGCTTACCGCAAACGTTCTGCCCTCGCAAGCGGCGAACCGCGGTTACAATATTGCCGTTGAAGACGAAAACGTGATTTCCGTAGACGAAAACGGCGTTGTCAAGGCTAAAAACGTGGGCAGAACAACCGTCACCGTAACTTCTTATGACAAAGGGTTTAAGGACAACGTAACCGTTACGGTTTACAGCAGTAAAGCCACGGATATATACGTTTGCGCAAAGGACTCCGAAGGCGCGCAAATTCCGCTTTATGAGTGCTCCGACGGCGACGCCGATTATATGCTCGAAACGGGTATAGGCAGGGTGCGGTTTTACGGGCTTGTGCTTCCCGACACCGTGCAGAACAAGGATATAACTTGGGTAAGCGCCGACGACGGCATAAAAGTAAACGCGGCAAGCGGCAAAGCCGAGTTTATGTTCAGCGGCGTATATTATATCAAAGCCAAGACGGCGGACGGACCGGAAAAGACGATTAAAGCGGTTGTGAAAAACGAAGCGGCCGCGTCATATATCAACGGATACGCAGCAAGCGGAATAAGAAAGATAACCGTGGGCGCGGAGGACGAACTCGCACGTATTTACGTTGAAAGTTCCCGGCCGTTGACGGAGAGCGACGTAAGCGCATCGGCAGACGGAATAAAAATTTCGGTCGAGCCGTTCGGCGAAGCCTCTGACGTATACCGCTCGGTAATAACGATAGACAATCTTTCCGCGGCAGGCGACGAATTTGTATTGAGGCTTAATATCGGCGGCGAAAGCCATTCTTTGACGGTTGAGAAATCGGATTATTCGCTGAACGTAATCAACCGTTACGACGGCGATATATCCGACAACAAAAAGTTTTTGCATACAGCGGGTTCGACGGTGACTTATTTTGCGGACGTTACGCCCGAAGGCGCGGACGTGAGATATCAGTGGATTGCCGTGAGCGGCGACGTTGCGGTTGTTTACGACGGCGCAAGCGCGTCGATAACGTCGGGCGAGGGCGGAGTTGTACGAGTCGTCGTTACGTCCAAAGGCAGACCTGTCGCGGAAGCGCGATTTGAAATCGAATGCGTAAGCGCGGTGGGCGACATAATAATGAGCGAGGACGCGGAGGGGAAAAAGACCGTTAAAGGCCGCATTGCCGTAGGCGATACCGTATGTACGTCAAAAGACGGGAAATTCGTTTATACGCAAAACAATTACGTGCTTTCTCCGACAGTAAAATTCAACGGGGCACCCGTTGCCGATTATGCTTTGACATTTGAGTCGCTGACTCCCGAAGTCGTAACGGTGAGTGCGGACGGTACTCTCAATATCAGAAAGAGCGGCGGCGCAAAGGTGAGAATTTCCTGGGCGCACGGCGAATATTTCGGCACGCAAGTTTATACGGATTTCGTTTTCGACGCCGTCAAAGGAGGGGTGAGCGTCACAGACGAGCGGACGCTGAAAGCGGTATGCGAGGACGGTACCCGTCCCGTAGTGCTCAACGCGGACTTTATGTTGGGCACCGAGGTCGGCTCGTCGGAGTGGGTAAAATCTATGCCGACGACGTACGATTGGACGTACTACAAAAACGCGGGTTATCTGTCGCCTCCGACCGTGAACTATATACTCGAATTCAAAAACGACGTCTACGGCAACGGACACTATATCGACGCGGACAAAATCACCGTGCCGTCGGGTGCAGGCGCGCCTTTCAACGGACCTCTCGATTTTGTGGCGTATGGAACGGCGCACGTCAGAGGGCAGGACAATATATCGTTTTTAGTGCGTACAGACGGCGTCAAGATAGATAACGCCGTTCTGCGTTCGTGCAGCGACGATTCTCTGCTTATCGACAACAACGGAGTTAAGGAGTTTAACTTGAACGCCCTCAATACCGTCGGCACGACGCTTGAAATCGCGAGCGACGCCACGCTTGTCAACAGCCGCGTTTCCAACGGCAGGACGGTAGTGAGAGTGTACGGAGGCGGCGCGGACGCAAACGGCAGTCCCGTAACGATGCAGTTGCTTTCGAAGACCGCGGTTGAGCAAGAGCGCATAAAGGTCAAAATCGAAAGCTGCATACTGTACAACGCACGGGAGTTCATAATAAAAACGGGCGCTAACCGCAGTTATTTCAAGTCGCAGGACGTGCCGTCGCCCGCGCTGATTTCGGAGGACGGCAAAGAGTACGATAGAGACGTGTTGACAGATAAAACAAAGCTTACGGACGACGAATATTTCTATTCGCATTACGTTCTTACCGATTTGACTGTGAAAAACAGTGCTCTCGAAACAAGCGGACTTTTCTCGATAGGAGTCGAGTCGCACTTTTCGGGCATTTTGCTGAACGGTTCGGGCGGCGAGCAGTTCTTCGGCTGGACGGGACTTGCGTCCACGTCGTACGCCGCGATACTGCGCCTCGAAGGCGACGTGCGTATGTACGATTGGAAAGAACTCGAAAAAGTGGATTCGAGCACTCTGATTGAGGGCGAAGGGCTCGGCGATATGTTACAGCTCAACATAAAGGCTATGCTGGAGTGCGTGCAGAAACAGGACGACAAATACGCAAACGTCATAGACAGCTATAACGGCAAGCAGATGGTGCACGGCGGAATAGCGTTTTACGGCGGCGGAAAGAATTATTCGAGGCTCGATTTGAGCGCGTTCGATATGAAAGACGCATATCCGTTCTACAACTTCAACGTCAATATAAGCGTGCTTGCGCAATCAGACGACTCGGTGCTGAATTTGCAGGGGACGATGTTGCCGCTTGCGGCAGGAACGGAGGACTTTTCTTTCTTTATGTACGGGGAAGGAAGTGCATTCGACTATGACAAACAACTTAACGACAACAGGACAAGCTGGATACCTCCGGCGATAATATAGGAAGGGAGCAAAGATTGCAGGTATGAAAAATCACAGGAAAAATCTTTTGGTTTTAGTAGTTGCGGCGTTGCTTATTGCGACGTTTACGCTTGCGGCGTGCAACAACGACACGGGCGGAGCAGGCGACGGCGCGGGGGATACGCCCGACGGCATCGTAATCAATCTCGTGCTTGACGGCGCACAGTATGCAAAACTCGATTTTGACGGCATTTCCGACGTCGAACTGCCGTACGCAACGCAGGACGGCAGAGAAATTGACGGTTGGTATCACGACGACGCGTACGCGCATGCGTATAATCCCGAGATAATTGCGGCAGGCGGCGAATTTACGCTTTACGGCAAAACGGCGGCGGCAAAACATAAGGTTTCGTTTGTGCTTTACGATGAAAGGACGGGCGTGAACAAGGTTCTCGGCGAGCAATATGTGACGGAGGGCGAAGCGGCGCAGTCGCCGCTTGATCTTAACGGCGACGACAAGTACGCCGTTGACGGTTTTGAAATCACAGGTTGGGACAAAGCTTTTGACAATATCGTAAGCGACACAGTCATAAACGCCGTGTTTAATTATCGCAAATATACGCTGAACTTTATCTTGGGCGGAATAACGGAAAGCATAACGCTCGAATACGGAAGCGAGTTCAGTTATGGCAAAACGCTGCCCGAGGGGCTTGAAATTGCGGCGGTCAAAGACGGCGACGGCAGCGACGTGCAGTTCCCGTACGTTATGCCGTCAAAGGACGTTACGCTTACGGCTGCTCTCAAAGTCAAAGACTTTGCGCTGACTGTGAAAGGCACGGGGAAAGAACTCTTTTATCTTTACCGCGAAACGCTTACCGCCGAGCATATCGCAACGGACGGCATAACTTATGCTTACGAGTGGAAACGCGGCGATGAAACGATAACTTCGGCAAACGGCAGAGAATACGTTACCGGCGCGCTCGAAAAAGGCGAGACTTATACCGTAACCGTTATAGCGACGTATTCGGGCAACGAATTCGATGACGTGGCGGCAGCTGAGCGGAGCGCGGCTGTAACGCTGTCGGTAAAAGCTCCCGAACGCGATAAACTTCTTATTTCGGGCATTGAGAAAGAGTATGTTTACACGCAAAAAGCCATAGAACCCGTAATAACCGTCAGATACGCGGATGAAGCAAACGGCATAAACGAAACGCTCGTACGCGGCAAAGACTTTGAACTCGCATACGGCGAAAATATAACCGTAAGGCAAGGCGGCAAGGTGATTATTACGTATATCGGAGCGTATGCGGACAGCACGGACGCAGGGAAAAACGTCGTCGAAAAGACTTTTGAAATCTTAAAAGCGGAAGCTGAAATAACCTTTGACGGCGTGCCGCTCGCGTTCGGCAACAAAAATCTTACCGCAGACGACATAGTAAGAAAGCTTTCTTACACAAATACCGACAGCGGTGTAAAAATCACGCTTGAGCTTCCCGACGGCGGAATAAAGAACGCAGGCAAATACAATCTTAATGCAACGCTTGCGGAAAGCGCGAATTATAAAGAAGCAACGCTCGATTTCGAGATTGAAATCAAACCTTTCGATATAACGAGCGGCGGCGAAGCATTCAAAGTCACAATCGAAACCGCAACGTACGACGGCGCGGCGCAAAAGCCGAATTTTAACGTCATACTCAACGGCACGGTTATAGCCGAACTCGAAGATAGTTTCGACAAGGAGTGGACCAATAACGTAAACGCAGGCACAGCCGAACTGACGCTCACGGGCAAGGGTAACTTTACGGGAAGCGTATCCGTCGCCTTTACGGTCAATCCCTTGGACGTTTCAAATTCGGACGTGACGATAGGCGGCTTGAAACCCTCTTACGACTATAACGACGGCAGCAGTATTCAACCCGAAATAAGCGACGTCATATTAAACGGCACCACTGCAATGATAAAAGACGTCGATTATACCGTTTCATTCGGTGAAAACATAGAAAAGCAGGGTAGCGTAACTCTGAATTTCACAGGAAATTACAGCGGTTCGGTTACAAAGACGTTTATTATAAATCAAGGCAAAACCTCTGTCGAAGAATTGCCGACTATTAACGGGGATGCGGTTTTCGGCGGAAAACTGGGCGATTTGAAGCTTGACGGCGGAAAAGTAATAAACAGAGAAACGACCGCGACTATAAGCGGCACGTGGAGTTTCGAAAATCCCGACGCGACCTTTCAAAGCGCAGGCGCGAACGATATAACCGTCATATTCACTCCCGACGATACAAACTATAAAAAGATAACGGCGGTTATTGCACTTACGGTGTCGAAAGCCGCGCTTCAAGACGGCGAATACGAGGTAAAATTCGGGTTCGACTACACCTATAACGGACAGGCGCGCCCTGTGCCGCAGTTCTCTAACGAGCCCGACTCAATATCGGTTATGAAAGGCGGCGAGCGCATCGAAATCACGGGCTGGCAATGGGATAAACCAAATTTTTTAGACGCAGGCAAGTATAACGTCACGATAAGTTTTAAGAACTATAATGACGTTACGGCTGTGTTTACGGTCGGAAAGCTCACTGTCGATAACGGCAATACGCCGCTTGACAGCCGCATTTTGTCGGGCGCAGATTACAGGCTTACATCGCGCGGCGCAAGCATAGACGTCGACTTCGGCGGCATATACGTTTCTGTGGATAGAAATGTTTATCCCGACGTAAATCTTTCTCTTGCGGACTTTGAGTTCGACGGGGCAAAGCAGACGTACAGTACAGGCGGAACGTATTGTAAAAACATTAAAGCGGACAACGGAAACATCGTCCTCGACATCGACGTGTTTGTGAAAGTAGCGTCGGTCAAAGTCGGCGACGATTATTTCACGATTGAAGACGCACTTGCAATAGAGTCCACGGCAAATCAGACGCTTATTCTTGCCGCCGATACGCGCTTTGCCGACAGGGAAACCGCAAAAACGGTATATCCGCAAGGGGAGATGTCCGACCAAGATTATCTCGCAAAATACTATACCGTCAACGCAAACGCCACGTTGCTTGTCCCGTACAGCGTGGACGGCAGCACTGCGGTATTTACGGAAAGTGCCGTTGAATGCGTGAACAGCCAAACTCCTAAGGGCAGTTGGGTAACCCTCTTTATCGACGGCGATATAGATGTGTATGTCAAAGGAACGCTGACAGTTAACGCTGTAAGGTCAAATTCCGGTTATTCTATGGGGCACACAGCGTGTTGGTACGGAACTTTGAATATTGAAGCAAGTTCGACTGTTCACGTAATCGGCGGTACTCTCGATTGCGTGGGATATGTTACGGGTAACGGTGTTATTGATGCGTTTAGCGGAAAGGTTTACGACGTTCTTGCCATAAAAGATTGGCGCGGCGGACATAATGCGGGCGGCGTATGGTTTAGTGGCATTATGCCATTTATACAATACACGCTTAATAATATCGAAACAGAGTTGAAAATAAACAATGGTGCGCAATATTTTGGGAAAGCGGCGGTGTTTGCAAGCGATTCCTGGCATAAAACAGACGCTGTAGTAATAGATAGACAAAATAGCGGACTTTTCAGATTTGCTTCTGATTCCGATTATATAATCAAGAAATTCAATGCGGTGACCGGTCGAATAACAATAAGCGCATATGGCGCAATAGAAGCAACGTCGCTTTCATTAAATATATCGGGAATTATTAAAATAGACACGGCAATAGTTGAATTTCCGATAAACGGAAATATGACGTTGATTATTGCCGAGGGCGAAACGAAAATTATAAATAAGTTCAAGCTTATGCCCGGCGCGAAGTTGATTGTAAATGAAGGTGCTAAACTTACGGTTGCAAAAAATGGTGCGCTGTATGCTTACGATGAAAGTATTCCTGAAACTGATGGAGCTTTTATCGAGAATAATTTTACAGATTCGAGTTCTCCAAAACCTCCGGAATATGAGTATAAGGACGGATACAGCACTCACGGAAATACAGTTGCACCGTATCCTTCTTCGATAAGTAGTTGTTACAGGACAAATATTTCCGCAGATTATAATAAATATAACTCGGGCAGCTTAATTATCAATGGCGAATTGTCCGGAAATGGTATCATAGCCGGGAAAATTGGCTCTGAAAATGACGGCGCCAAAATTTTGCTGGATAATTTGATATTAAGCGGGGAATTTCTTGAATGCAGGTTTACGCAAAAAGGATTTATCACAGGGAAAGTAACATCAACAAATAGGCATTATACGGCAAACGGCGTGATAGGCGGAGTAAACGCAAATTTTGAAAACGCAACTTATGCGTTTGAAAACGGCGCGTGGGTGAAGCAGGCGTAAAAGCTCGGGCGGCGTCAACGTCAATTTATTCGAGAATTGTCGCAGTGCGGCGAAAAAGCAAATTGAGCGAAACAATGAAAGCGGAAAAGCCCTGAAAAGGGCTTTTCTTATATCGATTTTATGTGGAATTTTGTATGAGATAATTGTGAATTATTATGCAGATAATGCTAAGAGGGGAGAACTTGCAGTTTTTTTATGGCTTCGCGCGCAAGAAAATCGCATCGGTTGTTGAGCTCGTTGTCCGAATGCCCTTTGACTTTTACAAACTCGACATCGTGAATTTTTTTCAAATCGATTAGCGCCGTCCACAAGTCCACGTTTTTCACGTCGTCTTTGCCGCCGGTGCGCCAGCCGTTCATCTGCCAGCCGTATATCCAACCGTTTATAAAAGGGGAGAGCGAATACGCGCTGTCGCTGTAAAGCGTAACTTTGCAGGGTTCTTTGAGCGTTTTCAGAGCCTCGATAATGGCGGTAAGCTCCATTCTGTTATTGGTGGTGTCCGCCTGTGCGCCGCTAATCTCTCTGCGGTGTCCCTTGTACAGCAAAACAGCCGCCCAACCTCCCGCGCCGGGATTGCCGGAGCACGCTCCGTCGGTATATATTTCAACGTGTTTTTTCATATTTTCACCGTATCAAAGCAGATATTATGCCGTTTTATGATTTCGCGCCGACCGTCTTCGCCCACGCGTAACAATGCGCATGTCACTCGGGATTTTATGAGTTTTGATTTATTACATAGAGGAGAGTTCTTCGCTTCGTATGCGGCATTTTTCCATTCCGCCGACAATGACGTCCGTGAGTTTGTTTTCTTTATAAAAATTAACCGCCTGAATGGTAGTGCCGCCTTTGGAGCATACGGCGTCTATGAGGCTGTCGATGTCGGAGGTGCTGTTCTCAATCATCTTAGCCGCGCCGCGCACGGTCTGTACGGCAAGCGTTTTTGCGGCGGCATAGTCGAGTCCGCCTTGCATTCCGCCCTCTATGAGTCCTTTTATGAACATATATACGTATGCAGGTCCCGAACCCGAGAGGGAAGTTACCGCGTCAAACAAATCTTCGCTTATCGTCACGGCTTTGCCGAGTGCGCCGAATACGTCCGTAACGAAAGCGCTGTCATAGCCCTCGCTGAACGCGACCGCCGCCATTCCTTCGCCGACCATTGCAGGGGTGTTGGGCATAACGCGCGCGTAACGTCTGTCGCCGAGTGCCTCGCGCAGTCTGCATATTTTGACGCCTGCCATTATGGAAATCACGCAATCGGAGAGTATATGGTCGGCAATCTGCTCAAACACCGTCTGCGCCATCTGCGGCTTTACCGCAAGCAGGAGATATCGGCTGTTTGCCGCAACTTCCGCGTTGTCGCAAAAGGTATCCGCGCCGAGTTCCTTGAAATGCGCGAGCTTTGCGCAATCCGTATCCGACACTGCGATTTCGGACGGTGCGATAAGCCCTTTTGCCGCTATGCCGCCTATAATTGCATTCGCCATATTTCCGCCGCCGATAACACCCAATTTGTATTTATATTCCATATCGATTTTCCTTTAACGTATTATTTATACCGTAACTATCATAGCACACAAACGGCGGAAATAATATACATTTTGCCATTTTGAAGATTTTACGTGGAATTATTTGATTTGATTATTGAAATAGCGCGAAATTCGGGGTTTATCGGGAATCGCCGTCGTTTCGGGCATATAATTTGGTTTCAAACTGATTGGAAAAGAACCGAACCGTCTTGGATAATGACTTTTTGCGGTATTTGGCAGGCGACAGTCCTTCGAGCTGTTTGAAGGCATACGTCATATGTTCCGTGCTTCCGAAGCCGCAGCTCGCCGCGACCGTGTTCATATTGGCGTCGCTTTGCGACAGCATATACTTGGCTTGAAAAACGCGCTTTTCCGTTATGATTGCGTGAATTGTTTTTCCGTACTGTTCCTTAAACATTCTTTGCAGATAAACGTCGGAAACGCCCACGTAATTTGCAATTTCTTTTACGGATATTTTTCGCAAAAAGTTGGAATTTATATACGTCATTGCGGAGTCGACGTAAGTTATGCCCGTCTTTTTATATCCGAAAGGGTAGTCGCAATGCGAAATGTCCATCAGCAGCTTGCTTGTGAGAAGCGCAATGTTCAAAAGACGCTCGGCGGCGTTCTTTTCTTCGGTTTTTCTTATTATTTCGCGTATTATACCCAAGACGTTGCTGTTGTCCACGAATATATAAAAATCGCGGTCGGCCTGAATTATGTTTTTAAGCTGCGGAGACGCCGCGTATAAGCCCTTTATAGGCACCGTAAAGCGTTTTAACAGTTGCAGAGCTTCTTCTCCCCCCCCCCCCC
>DBFJGL010000094.1:0-1839 GCA_048394785.1 Christensenellales bacterium
GTGCAGATACGGCAAAAAGCGGTGGTTAGTGCTTTTAGTTAATTTTGCAAATTGGCATTAAATATATAAATCTGCCGTTTGATATGACTTGTCTAAGGCTGATGTGAACTATCGTAAATGTTGTTTTTTTGTTTTTTCGCATATAATGTCGCGGAGGATTTTCATGAGGATAAAATCAAAAGGAAGAGTGCTTGCGGGAAGCGTGAATGCGGCGTTGCTTCTTGTTGTTATAATTGCGGCGGTATTTACGTTCAGCGCGTGCAACGCGTCGGAAATTACGGAGGGTACGGTAGTCGAAAAAGTGTACGGAAACCCCGTTTTCGCAAGTATGGGCAAGTTGGATTTCATAATGTGCGGCGAGCCCGATTATTACGTAAGAATAGAACAGGGGGAGGAGTTTCAATGGCTGAAAATAACGGACGAGAGCGTTTATTTGTCAATAAAGGTTGGGGATAATCTTGTATACGATGCGTCTGCCATGAAAATCGTGAGAAGTTTTCTCGGGGCTTAAATAGATTGCAAAATATGCGCATATGCCGTATGGAGCACTTCTTCGGTTTAACTAAATCAGTCGATAAATGTGCCGATATGCCGATATGAAGCAATAAGAAAATGACTGAAAAATAGGTTTATAATATCAAAACGAGGGGATAATGCCCTCGTTTTGCGATTTTTATAAACGTGATAGCTTAGTTAAGCGTAATATTGGTTGCTGTCTAAATCCCGTAAAACCCTTTCAAGGCGGAGATGGATTTGTCCACGCTCTCTGCGTTTATGGCGCAAGAAATTTTTGTTTCCGAAGTGGTGATTGCATATACCGTCGCACCCGCTTTTTTGAGAATGGAAAGCACGTCGAGCGCAACGCCGCTCTTATGTTCCATACCAGCGCCCTCGACGGATATTTTTGCCGCGCCGACGGCGGCGGTGTAAAGTATGTCTGAGGGGATAAAGCCTTTGACCTTTTCAAGGTCGTAATCGAAAAGGGAAAAAGACACTGCGGCGGAGCCGTCGCTGTTGAAGTTCTGACTTATCATATCGAGCAAAACGTCCGCTTTTTTTATGTCGTCAAGCAATTTTACGAAGCTGTCGAAGGATACAGACGGCAGATGCACGAGCGATATGCCGTAATCCGCGCCTACGGTCGTGACGGCGTAATCGTTTCCGAGAATGGAAGTCATATTGTACATCCCGGCGGGCTTATCCAAAATGAAATATGCGGCTCTCAGCGCGCCTCTGACAAAAACTTCTTTGTTTTCAGCCTCGTGCGACAGTTTGACCTGTTCGCCGCCTCCCAGAAACAGAACGTCGTGTTTTCCGACAACTGTACCGCCTCTGATTGCGTGAATGCCGATTTCGTTTTTCTGACGTCTGCAATTCGCGCCGTGTCTGCCGTATTGCGGTTTGAGGTTATCTCTGACCGAGGTTATTGCTTCCGCAAGCGTAAGTGCGGTGCCGCTCGGAGAGTCCATTTTCAGGTTATGGTGAGTTTCGACTATTTCGACGTCGTAATCTTCGCCCAGGAATTTGGTTGCGTTCTGAGCAAGGCTTGCGAGCAGATTTACGCCGAGCGACATATTGCTTGCTTTGAATACGGGAATAACGGTCGCCGCTTCGTTGATTTTTTTGAGCTGTTCGTCGGAGTGTCCCGTGGACGCAAGCACGAGCGGCATTTTGTTGTTTACGGCGTAATCAAGCACGTCGTCTATTGCCGCGGCGGCGGAAAAGTCGATTATGACGTCGGCGGTTTCTTTGCTGTCGCAGAGATTTTTATAGACGGGAAAGGGGAAATCGTCGGCAGGGAATTTATCCGCGCCGAAAGCGATTTGAAATTTATCGGAG
>DBFJGL010000095.1:0-1578 GCA_048394785.1 Christensenellales bacterium
ATTTATATAAGTATCAACCACCATATAAAATACAGCCGTTTGCGCGGCTGTATTTTATTTGATTTTTCATATGGCTGCGGCAGTGCGATTGCGCCGTTAACCGCATAACGCCTGCAATGCTTTCGCGGCTGTCGTTTGCGAACCCGGGTATTCTCCTGCGTCCGCACTCTTATTGAAACACATTTGAGAGAACGACGTATAATATCCGAAGATGCCGAGCATCGAACGTCACGCGTCAATGCGCCGTCTTGCAAATTATTCGGGCGCGCCGTCCCTGTCGAAGATTTCTGCGGCTTCGAGCGCAATATCCAGCCCGAGCGCGAAAGTCTTTCTGTCCATATTGTCCGCTGTGTCCTTGACGTTGTGATAATAGTCTGCGGGAGTCGGGTCCATACCCGCAAGACAGGTCGCTCTGAGGCCCGCTTTCGTGACCGCCGCCGCGTCGCTCGCGCCGAAAAACACGTTCGCGTGTTCGAGCGGTCTGCCGCAGTTTGCCGACGCTTTATCGAGCAGTTTGATTGCGCCTGCGTCGTGCTTTACCGTCGAGGTCATATCTCTTACGTAAATGCTCAGATAATCCCAATCGCGCAGAGTTTCAAGCCCGATATACACCGTGTCGACGCCGCTTTCTTCTATCTCTTTTTTATGCCTGTCCGCCCAGGCTTTCGCTCCTCTGAGTCCTGCCTCCTCCGAGCCTGTAAGCAATACCGCCACCTCGGTGTTTTCAAAGCGTATCCCCGACTCTTTAAGGCATTTCAGCACCGCGACCGACGCAAGTACGCCCGTAAGATTATCGTTTGCCCCGTCAACCACGACTTTGTAATTGCAGAACCAATACAGCGAAACGTAGAAAGGAATAAAAACGGAAGTTACCGCAAGACTCCACGCAGGGAGCGCGTCGGTTGCGATTGCCGCTATTGTGAGCGCAAGCGTCATAAGCACGCCTATCACGGACATCACGAGCATAACAATCATAAACGCCGGCTTTATCTTCATAAGCGTCCATTCATAAGCCGAATCGCAGTGACCCGAAAACACTATCCTCTTTTTTGTTTCGCCTGCGCTGTGATACTTGGCGTAGACGTTTCCCGAAGTCGTCTTTTCAAGCGCGCCGTCAATGAACGGGAGATAAAGCAAGAACTCGCATATGGTTATCGTGAGCGTGCCTACGGCAAGCAAAAGCGATATTATTCCGAATGCAAGTCTTACGTTGGGATACGGCAGAAAATATGCGAAAAATTGCAGTGCCGCCGCAACAATCATCATTGTCGCAACGATTTTGGTGAAGCCGACCAGCCCGTGTCTTGCCACTTGGAACTCCTCGATTTCGGCTTCGTCCGCCCACCCGTTATCGAGCAGCTCGTCCTTTAACCATTCCTGCGCCTTGCGCTCGCTAGGAGTGCCCGATTCGCGGGGACCGATTTCCTCTGTTATGTGACGTATTGCGTCAAGGCTGTAATCTACCGCACTTGCGCGCACGTCGTCCGCAATTTTCATAAATCCCTCCTTAAAGAAACTGTTTTAAGTTTCCGTCCGATATTCAATAAGATGATTTTATCATAACGAACTGTATATTTC
>DBFJGL010000096.1:0-9478 GCA_048394785.1 Christensenellales bacterium
TATATCATCAAAACACAATAAGCTCAACATAATATTTCATACAAGCTGTAATATAAAGATAAATATATACAAAATGTCATTGAAAAGAACTCTGAAAGATTGACGAAGCAATCCCATAAATAAACGAAGAAACTACGCATACGGTGATAAGTTTACGTTCCTGTTTAGATGATTGCAGCGGAATATTGTGCAATATTCCGCGCAATGACAGCTGCTTATAAGCAACAACGAGCAGATAAAGAAAACAGCGGCGAACCGCTGTTTTCTTTGCCGTCGTACGGCGTATGTTACCGATGCTTCAAAACGTAAAATTCATTTTTGCCGCTTTTGGGACGGTTTTCAGCCGTTTGAGTTTACCGCGCCGCTATACTGCGAGCGTACTCCGCCCGATAAACAGCTTTTATTCTTCTTCGTTTATAATAATCTCGTCCGCCGCGCCCGTACGGGGTTGAGCGGAAATTTCCATCTGTCTTGTGAACGCCTTGGACGCAAAAAGCAGTACGCCTGCCGCGATGTCTATGGCAAGGTCGACAATGGTAAAGGAGTTGTACGCAAGCGAATAATAGAAGAACCTGTCCGCAAAACCTTCTTCAACCGCATATGTTCCGAATGCGAACGTACCCGAGCAGATGTGGCAGATATAGCGGAGTACAACCGCGATAATCGCGCCGAGTACAAACGCAACGAGCTTGTGATTTTTGAGTTTTGTCCTCTCGAAGAAGATACCGGATATACCAATCATACCGAACGCAAGCGGATAATCGAGCAGGAACTGCAACGGGTGAATAATGTAAGTATCCTGCACTGCCTGCAAAAATCCGTATATGATACAAACCATAAGTCCGCGTCTTGTGCCGAACATACAGCAGTAAATCATAAGCGGAAGCAGACTTGCGAACGTAATCGAGCCGCCTTGCGGAAGTTTAACCAGACGCGCATAGGAGAGTGCAAAGGACATTGCGATTGCAATCGCTCCGTACACCACCGCACGGGTGTTGTCGACTTCGCGCTTTTTGCCGAGGAAGAAAATGAGCACGAGCACCGCGATTGCAAGCACCGCGCTGACGATGATACCCACTTCATTGAAATAGGGCGAATAGTATTCATCGCCTACTATATTATTGTTATAATAACGGGTAAGCATGACCATTGTGGCGATGAATGCCGCCGTCAAACCTGCCGCAGTGATACCCGCCGCGACTTTGACCAAAAACTTGTTGAAGAAAGACGCAACGCCCATCAAACAACCGCCCGCAAGCGCAATAACGACAAGTGACAGTATAGGCTCAAACAGTTCTTTGGGGCTGCCGCCGCCGAGGTTGATTTGATAAAAAGTAACGTAGGTCATAAGCACCATCGCGATGATTGCAAAACCTGCTATGAACCCTGCGCAGACCTTTTTGAAATCCTGCAAACGTTCGGGGCGAACCTTGTACATAATGAAGGCTATAAGCGCGCCTGCAAGCACCAACGCGACAAGCGTATAGAGCATTGCAAAACCCATACCTTCAAACAGCTTGTCCAAAACGTCGTCGATATCCACCGCCGCGTCGGACATAAGGGTTGTAAACATATTCTCTCCTCCTGAGTAAGATTATCGTAACAGCAAAACAACGGGTTTACATTGCGTTTTCGGCAACTAAACGCCTTGTCGGACAATAAGTCTCGGAACGCACCGTTTAAGTTGCTTACAAACCGTAGTCGTTTTGTTTGCCGCAGAAAATAAAAATCCCTCGGCGCTGCCAAGGGTACTAACTTCAAGAATTGCATTAAGCAAAGCTACGCTTCCTTACGCGAGGATTATCTCACAAGTTAAAGGGTATTATCTCAGCCGTACGGCACCCCTAGCAAGGCTTATATTAACACCGCAAAATATCTGTGTCAATACTTTTTCGCCCCGAATTTTACATTTTACGCACCAAACTATGCGAAACGGACAAATAAGCATCAATTAAAAAATTCCCCGCCGTTTACCCCGACCTTTAATCATTGAGTTGACACTTTTTGTAATGTAAAATATAATTTATATAATAAGAAATAACGCCGATATGCGATTTTACGACAGCCGCTCGGTTTTACCCTTTGCACAGCGCAAAATGCGAAGACATTTCATATCGGCGCATACCGCTACAAATCAGAACAACCGAAAGGAGAGATACTATGTTGAAAAAACCTAAGTTCAAACTGTTTACCGAGTTTAAGGAATTTATAACGCGAGGCAACGTTCTCGGACTTGCGATAGGTATGATTATAGGCGCGGCGTTTACCGCAATCGTCAACGCGCTCGTGAACAATATTTTCAAACCGCTCATTAACGCAATTCCCATGAACGGAGTGGAAGGGCTCATAA
The DNA here is from genome assembly GCA_048394785.1 of Christensenellales bacterium. Lineage (GTDB taxonomy): Bacteria > Bacillota > Clostridia > Christensenellales > CAG-917 > DBFJGL01. The sequence goes on from DBFJGL010000096.1 coordinate 2,351, forward strand.
CCATGCTCGTTCCGCGCGACGCCAACGGCACCACGCTGACGGGCGCGTTCGATCCCGCCCTGCTCGACCTTGCAAAATCAGTCTACATCGATTGGGGCGCGTTTATAATGGCGATTATAAATTTCTTTATCACCGCCGCCGTGCTTTTCCTCATTCTCAAGGCGATAACAAGCGTACAGAACGGTTTTTCCGACGTAAGCGGCGCGCTGAAAAAAATGACGGGTAAAGAAGTCCGCGAACTGAAAAAACAAGGTTATTCGATGAAAGAAATCGAAGAAATGCAACGTAAAAAAGCCGAGGAAGAAGCGGCTGCGGCAGAAGCCGCAAAAGCGGCGGAACCCGTGCCCGAAACCGCCGAAGACGTGCTCAAACAAATCCGCGATATGTTGAAAGCAATGCAGCCCGAACAGGCAAAACAAATTGCCGCCGAACTCAACTCCTCAAATGAAGTTGCGGAAGAAAAAGAATAACGGTAAAGCACTTGGATACTCACAAGTTTCTATACGAAAACGCACCCCCGACGGGTGCGTTTTTTTACCGTTTTTATAATAAATTGAAGAAATGATTTATTGCAAAACATTATGCTCAATCGGCTCTCTTTTCAAAACCGCAATCAATATACTATAAGCATACGTTCCGCATTCGCCCTATTTCACTCCTCTGCTTATAAACCTCTCGCCGAGAACGTCGAACAGTCCCGTATCGAGCAGTCGTACGTCGGGAATAACGGGCAGTGCCGCAAACGAAAGGGTGATGAACGCGTCTATATCCGGACTCACGCCCATTTCGTGCGCGGCGCGTTCTGCGTATTCTATTTTCGCGCTTACCGTTTTGCCGTCCTCCGACGACATAAGCCCTGCGGTGTCGAGAGGAACTTCCGCAATAACCTTGCCCGCCTTTATAAGCACATAACCGCCGCCGAGCGACTTCAACGCGTTGAGCGCGAGCGCGACGTCCGCGGAATTGTCGCCGCAGGCTACGGCGTTGTGAGAGTCGTGCGATACGCTTGAAGCAACCGCGCCTCCCTTAATTCCGTACCCGAGAACGGGGCACGCCGATACGTTGCCGCATTTACCGTGCCGCTCGGCCGTGACAAGAATGCACGCCTTGTCTTTATTGCTCTCGTCAACGGTTATTCTTTTTGTCAAAATCTGTCCGCCTACAAAACTTATCCCCTCTCGTCCGCACTCGATTACGCCTTCGAACTCGTCGGCGGCAAACTCGCGATAAATTACGCTGTTTTGCATAAAACGGGTTTTATTTCTGCTATCCGTGACTGTAAACTTCGGTTTTTTGTTTTTCGCAACAACTTTACCGTCCTTTATGACGATAAACGGATAAAGCTTGCCGTCAAGCACGACCAAGTCCGCTCTCAGACCCTTTTCTACGTTCCCTCTGTCCGCCAGCTTATAGTATTTCGCCGCGTTGAACGACGCCGTCGCCGCCGCCTCCGCAACGTCTAAACCGAGCGAAACGGCACGGCGGAAGTTATAATCGATATGTCCCTCGTCCGCTATCGTGGCAAGGTGCTTATCGTCGGTGCAAAACGCAAACGAACTTATCGGCGGCACATAACCGCCCGTGCGCTTTGCGTTTACGTATCCGCTTATAATCGCGTCGAGATTGCGCGCCGCGCTGCCCTCTCTTATATACACGTTCAAGCCGCGCTTCAACCTCTCTGCGGCTTCCTCGTAAGTCGTACATTCGTGGTCATTGCAAATGCCTGCCTCGGCGTATGCGTCGAGATACTCGCCGCCGAGTCCTGCCGTATGCCCGTCGACGCACTTATCGCGAAACATCTCTATTTTATCCGATATGCGCTTATCCTTCTGTATGACCTGCGAATAACACATCACTTCGCCAAGTCCGACCACGCGTTTGTCGTCGAGGTATTTTTTCATATCGTCGGCAGTGAACTCGCCTGCGCCGTTCGTATCGTACGGCGTAGCGGGCACGCTTGACGGCACCACCGCGAAAACGTCCGCAACGCAGCCCTCGCACATATCGAGAAAAGCATCCATTCCTCCGGCTCCGCCTACATTGACAATCTCGTGAGGGTCCGCGATGACCGTTGTCGTGCCGTTGACTACAACAGCCTTTGCAAACTCGCGCGGAGTGACCATCGAAGACTCGATGTGAACGTGCGCGTCGATAAATCCCGCCGTAATATACTTATTTGAGCAATCTATGACTTCGCCGCCGCAAGCAGGCAGATTTAAGCCGATTTCTCGGATAAACCCGTCCGATATAAGCACGTCGGCGCGATAGGTTTTAAGCGAACCGCCGTCTATTACGGTGCCGCCTCTAAGCAAAATTTTATTATCCATAGTTCTCCTTTACAATCGTCGGCGGCTTTTCCGCCGCGCACGCATTCGCGTAAGACCGCACCGAGATTATGCGAGCGCAAATCCGAGGGTCAAAGCGTTCGTATGCGTATAATTAAACGCATTTAGATTATGTTACAATTCTACACCAGACTGCGAAAATTATCAACGCCGAACCGCAGTTATTTTAAGACCGTCTCACACATATCGGCAATCGGATACACCCCCCCCCCGATATTCAATAGGTAAACGGGCGCGTATTATCGGGCACGGCGATATTGTCCGCCTGCATATATCTCCCATTATATGTCGGGTGCGCACGCGCGCGCTTGACTTGTGCGCGCGGAGATGATACAGTTATTTAGGTTGTACGGAGAAAACTATGGGACTTGAAATTTTTATCTGCATTTTGCTCATCGCGGTGGGCATCGTACTTATCGTCAAAGGCGGCGACTGGTTTGTTGACGCGGCAAGCTGGATTGCGAAAGTGTCGGGCGTGCCTACCTTCATAATTGGTGCGACCATCGTAAGCGTAGCGACCACTCTGCCCGAAGTTATAGTGTCTACTATGGCGGCGGCGGAAGGAAGCGTGGATATGGCAATTGGCAACGCTGTCGGTTCGGTAAACTGCAACGTCGCGCTTATAATGGCAATTTCGCTCATATTTATGCCTGCAAAATTCAAGCGCAAAGACTATGCCGCAAAGATATTTATCCTGTTTATTGCAATCGCTCTGCTTTGGGGACTGTCCGCAAACGGAGAACTCAATATGTATCTGTCGCTTATCGTACTCGCGCTGTTTTTCCTGTTTCTTCTCGAAAACGTGCTGTCCGCAAAAAAGCGCACGAAGACGGTACCCGATTTGGGCGACACAATCAAGGTTGACGAATATAATTACGTATCTTACGACGCGAATTTCAAACTCAATCCCGACGGCACCGTAACGGGCAAGAAAGTAAGAGAAAAACCCTCTAAAAAAGAAATAATCAAAAACGTCATACTGTTTGCGCTCGGCACGGCGGGCATTGTCGGCGGCGCGCAGTTGCTCGTAAATTACGGCAGCGAACTTGCCCGCATAATTCACATACCCGAAAGCGTAATCAGCGTAACGATAATCGCGGTCGGCACGTCCCTGCCCGAACTCGTCACCACCATAACCGCCATAATAAAGAAAAAATCGGAGCTGTCCGTGGGCAATATTATCGGCGCGAATATCATTGACGTCGCGCTCATACTTCCCCTTTGCTCGATGATTGCGGGCGGAAACCTTGCCGTCAACGCGCAGACTCTGACCATCGACTTCCCATTCTGTATAGCGGCGGTAGGCGTCGCGCTGATACCCGCTCTTATCAAGGGCAAGTTTATGCGCTGGCAGGGCGTACTGCTGCTGTGCGGTTACGTCGCTTATATCGGCGTGCTCACTGCAATGATGATATAAACGCATATGGTTATTCCTGCTTAAAAAACCGTCGGTTTCGTTCGCGGCTGATAAAAATGAAATCTGTTCGGATAAATACTTCGAATGAGTAATCTATTAAAGGGTTTGCGCAACGATTTCGACGCATCAATCCGACGTATCGCATCCGACAAACCATTTGTCCGTATATCCGTCGACCGCGGTTTCGGCAGGACACATCGTCAATCGCGCACATCGCAAACATACTGTATAATCAAAGATAAGGAGAGAGATTATGGAAGGTGTTATCAAACTGCCCAAGGCAAAGGCAGTTCAGTTTTTCGTTGCGGACATCGCGAAAGGTCTGTTCAACGGTATGATAGGCAATTACCTGTTGTACATCTATCAGCCGACGGCAAAATCGGGATTGCCCAACTTGCTTCCCGACAACAAACTGTTGGGTTTTATAACGATAATGGCACTGCTCACCATCGTCGGAAAACTTGTCGACGCGATAACCGACCCGTTGGTTGCGAAAATGTCGGATAAGTGTTCGAGCAAATACGGCAGAAGAATGCCGTTTTTGAGAGTGGCGGCAGTCCCATATGCGCTGAGCGTACTGCTTGTATTTTTGGCTCCTTTTGAAAACGGAAGCGTCGGCAACGCCGTCTGGGTGGGCATAACGCTCTGCGTCTACTATCTGTTCTACACCATATATTTCATACCCCACCGCGCTCTTGTCCCCGAAATCATACCTGACAGGCGAGAAAGAGTGAGCGTCTACGCAATGAGCACGGTATTCTTTATGGGATCGAGCGCGATAATGTACGCAACGACGCTTTTTGTCAGCTGGTTCAAAGCAGCCGGACTCGACGCCCTGACCGCGTGGCGTCTGGTGTTTTTGATTTTCTCAATCGTAGGCGTAACCTGTCTGCTTATATCCGCGTTTGCGTTTAACGAAAAAAAGTACGTGAAAGGCAGTTCTCTGCCTCAGGAGTCCCTGCTCAAATCATTCAAAATCGTGCTGAAAAACAAACAGTTCGTCATTTTCTCGCTCGGCGATTTGTTCAACTATATAGCAATGGCGTTTTTCCAGAACGCTATGCTTTATTACATAACCGTTCTCATTAACGTCAAGGAAGAACAGTCCTTTATCATAATGGCGGCGGCAATAGCAACCGCGATAATTCTGTTCCCGTTTATAGTCAAAGTGAGCAAAAAATATAACAAGAAAACTCCTCTGCTCGTGGGCTGCTGGATGTTTGCGGTGCTGTTTGCGGCGATATATTTCGGCGACCGGATTGCCGCGCTTATGCCCGGGTACGAGCTGGTACTCGGCGTGCTTATGGGCATAGCCGTTGCCTATCCTTTTGCCACCATCAACATAATTCCGCAGGCGGTCATATCCGACATCATTCAAGCGGACAGCCTTAAATCCGGCGTAAACCGCGAAGGTTTCTACTCCGCTTGCAAAACCTTCCTCGAAAAAATCGCAGCGGCAGTCGCGACGGGCATTGTTTCGAGCGTGCTCGCAATAGGCGCAATAGCAGGCGAATCGGTAGGTTTATCAGGTATAAAATATACGGGACTTTTCGCGTGCGTGTTCTGTCTTTTATCCGCAATCTGCTTTACGCTCTATAAGGACAAGAGTATCACTTCCCAAATAGACGAAGGACTGCTTAAAGGCAAACGCGAAAAGATTGCGAAAAATCTTGAAAACGGCATATCCGTCGTGCTTGTCGGCGACAACGGCAGACCTATAAGCGCAAGCGAATTAACCGTTTCAACAACAAATCAAACAGACGTATCGACGGCAGCCGAAATTTCGGATAACGGCAACAACCAAGCTTTATAACAGCAAAAGGAATAAATAAAATGTATATTTGGATATTATACGGCATTTTGATTGCAATCGCGGCGGTCGTTGCAATCATAGTATTAAAGATGAACGTCAGCGCGGCGATTGCAAAGCGCAAAGCCACGGCAACGGATAAACCTCGCGCAAACAAAAGCGACGAGGAATGCGAGGAATACGCAAATAATCTCAGCCGCCTTATCGGCATACCTACCATTGCCGACGGCAAGCACGATGACGATTTTGCCGCTTTCAGAGAAGAACTCAAACGGCAGTTTCCCCTGCTCCACGAGCGCGCGGAACTCACCGTAATGGGAAGCGGATGTCTTATCTATAAAGTAAGCGGCAAAAACGCCGTCAAGAACGTAATGATAATGTCCCACCACGACGTGGTCGAGGGCACGGGCGATTGGAAATATCCCCCGTTTGCGGGCGAAATAAAAGACGGCGTTTTGTGGGGCAGAGGTACGATAGACACCAAAACTCCCCTGTTTGCCGAAATGTCCGCCGTAGAAGAACTGCTGAAAGAAGGCTGTGAATTTGAGGGTATAAACGTCTTTATCGGTTCGTCGAGCAATGAAGAAATATGCGGCGACGGTATGCCTCTTGCCGTGGAGCATTTCAAAAAGCAAGGCGTTCGCTTTGACGTGGTGCTTGACGAGGGCGGCGCGGTTATCAGCGGTATGATGCCCGGCGTGAACAGAAAAAGCGCGATGGTTGCCGTGCACGAAAAAGGACGTCACACTTTTGTTTGCACCGCAAATACCACAGACAAAGGGCACCTCGGACTCAACGCCGCAAAGTCCAACGTCATAGACAGAATGAGCGCGTTCGTATGCGAAGTGAAATCTTCCAAAATTCTCAAAGCGTCGTTCAGCGAAGAAGTGCGCGATATGTTCGAAACGCACGCGCCGTATATGAGTTATCCTTACCGCCTGCTGTTTTCAAATATCGGAATGCTTAAAGGACTGCTGTTAAAAGTTCTGCCTATGGTCAGCTCTCAGGTGGGAAGTATGCTCGGCACGACAATGTATTTCACGCGCATACGCGGCGAGGAACAGACGTCTCAGATACAGGCGAAAACCGTGAGCGCGACCGCATTTTTCCGTTGCGTGCGCGAAGAAACTCTGGAAAAGGAAATGGCGGAGTTCAAGCGTATCGCCGACAAACACGGCATAGAAATTACCCCCGAGATTAAAGACTACTGCCGCCCCTTCTCGCACAATCAGGAACAATTCAAGGTGCTTAAAGAGGTGCTCAATCAAAATTATCCCGACGTAATCGTGTCCCCGTTCCTGCTCACGGCAGGCACGGACGCGCGCAGCTTCACGGACATTGCGGACTGCATACTCCGCTTTGCTCCCATAGACCTCTCCCCCGAACAGTTCGCGTCGGTGCATAACCCCAACGAAAACATAGGTGTAAAAAACATCGGTGAATGCGTGTGCTTCTACAAGAGTTATCTGAAACGGCTGTGCCGACAGTAGTCGATATACAAATTATTGTAAATATATAATATAAATAATATATTTCATAAAATATACAAATAAACT
>DBFJGL010000097.1:0-8458 GCA_048394785.1 Christensenellales bacterium
AATAACAGCACTTTCACGCCTCTTGCCGCCAACGCGTCGAACAGTAATTTTGCTTTTTCTTTGTCGTAATACGCGCAATATACCCCCGAACCGCTGCCCGTAACGAGAGGACGGACTCCACCCTGTTCGAACATCATATGCTCCGCAAACCTCACTTGCGGGTTCAAAGCGCGCGCCGCGTCGGCAAGAGCGTTGCGCCCGACTCTGCCGAAATCGAGAACGCCGTTGTCGAGCGACGAGTAAATGTCGCCTGCGTCTTCGCCGCATTTATCGTAATAAGCGTAAGCTTCCGCGCTTTCCACTCTGCCCTCGGGCAATACCAAAACGGCGTAGATTTTTTTCAGTTTCAATGCCTGCACGTCCTCTCCGACGCCTTTTACGCGAGCCGCCCCACCCGAGTACATAAACGGCATATCCGAGCCGAGCGACAGCAGAAATCGATTATCTAACGCTATATTATTGCTTTCCGCAACTGCTCTTACCGCCGCCGCAACCGCCGCTGTCGAACCGCCCATACCTGCTCCGAACGGAATATTTTTATATACCGTCAGCCTGCCTTCCAACCTCGCTCCGCAATATTCCGACAACTTAAAAAGCGCATTTTCTATGTTTTTTATCTGTATTTGCGAATTGAAGCCGTCAAGCGAGCCGAATGCGGCAATCTCCGCCTTTTCTCCCGCGATATACTCGGCCCTGTCATAAAGATTTACGGAAAACATCACGCTGTCCAGCGTGTGCAGTCCTCCGCGTTGTCCCGTAATTCTCAACCCGAGATTCAGTTTTGCAGGCACAGAAACCTTAATAGCAGTTTTCATATTCCGTTCCGTCATATTTTGTTTCAGCTCAGTCGGATTTTTATCGTTTGTCTTTGGTCTTTTGCGGAAGGCGCGGCGCAGTTGCGATACCGTTCCGTATACGCAACAAACCGTATGTACCCCGCAAATTTCGCTATGCAAAAGCCCCGACCGCCGTCGGGGCTATTATATCTTGTTTTTACCGCTGTGACAATACTTTTCTTCCCGACGTCACCGCGCGCAAATTATGCGCCGAGCGCGCGGAAATATATTATTCTGTCCCCTTCTTTGAACGGCGTTTTCAGATTGGGATTTTGCTTCAATATGTCTTCCGGCGTGGCGGTGAGCGCTTTGGATACGTCCCAAAGCTCCTCTCCCTCGGAGGCGATGTAGAGGGAAAGCGCGGAGGTGTTCTGTTCCTTTTCCTCACCTACCGTCACGCCTTTGATGTAGCTTAAAGAAACAGTTTTATACTCGCATACCGCAATGCCCAAGGTCACGCTTATTTCAAGTTCGCGGTCGCGTTTGACGCGCGCGCTTACAGCCGTTGCGCAAGCTCTTGCGCGCACGGCTTCATTAAAATCACCGCCGATTTCGATTGAGAACGGCACTTCCGCACGCACCGAATTATATCCGTTTTCATCGACGTAAACAACGTCCGTATTTACTATCCCTTCGACAATAAGTCCGCCCTCCGTCCTCTCGGCTTTCGTGACGTACGCCGTCGAATAGGGCGTTGCCGCGATTTCTCTCGCCGCAGGTCTGTTGTCGCCGAGCATCGCAGTGCCCGTCACTCTCTCGGTAAAATAGCGGCAACCGTCGAACACCGTATATTCCGACGAGGTTCTTTCGAGTTCGATTTCGTTGGTGAGCATAAACATATCGCCCACGACCTCCGTTTCGCGCTCGCGGAACACCTGAATTCTGAACACCGCTTCTCCTTCGTATTTAATCACGTTGTCGCCGCTTACGCCCTGCAATACAATCTTTCCGCCTTTTACGCAAACGTCGGCAAGCACCTTATCGCCCTCCGCAACGCCCTCGGCGGACACTTCTTCGCTGAAAGGAATTTCCATCGTACGGCACACAATCTCGCCGTTTTCCGTAAACGTAACCGTTGCGTAAACCGCGCCTTCCAACAGAACTTTATCGTCAGACGCGGCAACCCTTTTCATATTGGCGTGCGCGTCGAGCAATAATATTCCGTCGACGTCGCCTGCCGATATTTCTTCGTCTACGGCAATAGTGGCGGTTTTTGCGGCAATCAGTTTGGGCACGCATATCCCCGTCATAGTCTTATAGCACATCTCGGCGTCAATCAACGCCTCTATCTCGTCGCGCTTGGCGGCGTTTACGCTTACCTCGATGACCGCCGTAAGCGTAAGTCTGTCCGTCATTGACGCGTCCGCTTCGATAACGTCGATAAAGCTGTTCAGAGCGTCGCCGTCCTCAATCGCGCCGTCCACTCTCACCGAAAAATCGGCATTGTAGTCAACGCCCCTGCTCACGCCCTCGCGATCGGTATATACCAACCTGAAATTGGCTCTGCCCTCTATTTCCGCATAACCGTCGAACGCCGCCGCGGCTACCGTCTTGGCGTCGACAGCCAAAGACAGCACTTTTGACACGCTGTCGGCGTCAAGTCCGGACGGGCTGAACTCAACAACCTTTTCAACGGACGGCAACGCCTCGATTTTACTTGCACTCAACCTTTCATAATTAAACATATTCGCCTCCTGTTTACCGTAGCATATTCACGGCGGGCGCGCGTTATGCCAATAAAAAACAAATTAACCGACTCGGACGCATTTTTTATCGCCGTTTGGCAATAATCGTATTATGCGCGATATAGGTAAAGGTCTTGAAGTATCAAAACAACGTGTTTCCCGTCTTATGGGCATTCCTCTTTTATTGAAAGTCAACGAGGGCAGAGGCAGAACCTCTCTGTACAACGCCGAAATAACCGCGGTTTTCCCCGCCGTATTCACGGTCAGGCTCGCAGACGGCGAAACCAAAACCTTCTCCTACGCCGACGTGCACACAAAAGGAGTTATGTTCTTAAAGAACGACGATAAATAAACGCAAAGTCAAAGCGCCGTAAATACGGCGCTTTATCGACTGCATCGACGCTCGTATATCGAGCGCGGTTTATTCTTATTAAGTTTTATTACTTATTATAATTCTGCATATCTATTCTGCCCGGACGGCGTTTCTCGTTTTTGATATGCGCGGCCGTAAGCAAATAAACCGCCGCTCCGATTATCAGAATAATGCCGAGCGACCAGCCTGCGACGGCTCCCGGTTGCAGCATAAAATGCTTGACTTCAAGTCGGAAACTGTTTTCATACGCCACGCTCTGCGCATCGTCGCCCTCGCCGTATTTCGCCGAAATAACGTAGTTGCCGACTTCCTTGGGAGAAAACGCGAAAGTCACGCCCTCGCCTGCGTATTCGCCGTTGACGTACCAGGTTATCGGCTCGGATAAATCGATATATTCTATGCCCGTAAGCGAAAATTCCACCGTTTTATCGTTATAGGACGTCATTGCACCGATTGCGTCCGCCGCGGATTTACGGCTGTCGCCCGTAAGCGTGACTTTTACGTCGCTCGCGATAAAAGGCGCGTATTCGACTTCAAAATAGATTTCGTCGACATACTGCATCAGTTCGCCGTTCTCGTAATAATGCCGCGCTTCGAGCACAAACTCGCCGCCCGTATCCGCGCGATAATTTATAGTCTTGCCCTTGCCTACCAACCTCTCCTTATCGCCCTTCACGACGTACCACTCCACGCGCGAGTACGCGTCGGGGTCTATCGAACCGGGTTTTTCCACGGGATTACCCTGCGTGCCCACCATAAGCGCGGCTTCAAAAGTTATAGTCGGCGCGGAAGCATACGACGTCTTGACGGTCTTTTTGCCATCTTTATCCGTGGTAATGTTCGCGTTTTCGTAAATGCGTATCGCAACGGGCGTTTCGTAATTGAACACGTCGTCGCTTGTATATTCTTTCTCCAAAAGTTTTGCTATATCCAGCTTTTGCAGTTTATAGTCTTTATATTGAATATAGCCGTTGTCCTGCGTGGTGAGAATGCGCGCAATCGCATTTGCAGTAGGCTGTTTATCCAAAACCGAAACTCCGTTAGCCCACTCCGCGTCGAACATAAATTTCAAAAGCGCGGCGACTGTGGAAACAAAAGGAGCGGCAACGCTCGTCCCCGAAATGGTCTTATATTCCTTATTGCCTGCTCCGCCCGCAACCCGTATTTCTTCGCCGGGAGCAATCAAATCGTACGCTCCGTAGTTGGAAGTGCCGTACTTTTTACCGTCTTTACCCGAGGACATAACGGACACGGTCCAATCGTACGCCGCAGGATAAAACTTATTATTTTCGTCGTTATTTTCGTTGCCTGCCGCCGTCACGATGACGCTTGTGTTGGACGCGCTTGCAATCGCGCCTTTAAGCGCGGCGTTGTTTATCCAGGTTGCTCCGTTCTTATCGTTCTCGTGTATGCCGAGCGACAAATTGATGACGTCGGCTTTAACGTCTTCGCTTGCGTGGCGAATTGCCTCGGCTACGTCCTCGGCGTCGAAATCGCCTTTTTCGGACTTGTTCGCCTTGATAGGATAAATCTTGATATAGCTTTCAAGCCCCATCTCCTTTATAAGCATTGCGGCAACGCTCGCGACGCCCGTGCCGTGAAAACTGCCCGTTTGTTCATTGCTGTGGTCGTCGGTAATGTTTCCGTTTTTGGCAACGGCGTTATATCCCATTACCTGCCCTGCATCATTTCGTACGAGCACGCTCTCTATGCCGCTTGCCTTATCCGCGGCAAAAATCTCGTGGTCGGCGAATATTCCCGTATCGATAATCGCGATTACAACGGGGTCGACTTTGCCCAAATCTATCTTTTTGTCATTGCGCCAAGCATAAAACGCCGATTTGACCGCCTCTAAATTAAGCGCGTCGTCTTTGTAGTACCACAAATCGGAAGCCGCGACTCCGCCGTATTCTCCCGCTACCGTCGCGCCGTCCGCTTCAACGGATATACCGCCTGCGTATGCCGTGCCCGCAACCGTCAAAGGCATAAGCACCGCAACGATAAGCGACAGCGCAATCACCGCCGCCGTTATATAGCTCATACGTTTTATAGCTTTACTATTGCTCATTATTCTCCTTATTTCCGTTACGGTAAACGCGCAAACACCCATCGGGTGCGATAATCTGCGATTATGCGACTCGATTTCCGCAATTATACGGGTATTCTTTGCAAGGAATATTCCAGACGGCGCACGCTCTCGTCCTTGCCGAGCACCACCGCCATTTCAACGGCTCCGCCCGGAGTCACCGCCTCGCCCGTCAGCGCGACTCTTACGGGGAACATCACCTGTCCCGTCTTGAAGCCGAGTTCGACGGCAACGTCGTTTAGCGCGTCCTTAACGCTCTCCTCCGTCCATTCCGTCATATCCGCGAACCGCTTTGCGCACGCGCCGACTGCCGCCGCCGCTACGGAATAATCCACCTTCATCTTTTTATGCAGATACATTTCGTTGTCAAACTCTCCGAAACGACTTAAAAACGCGCACTTTTCGGGGATTTCGGACAAAATGTCCACTCTTGTTTTCATAAGCCGGGATATTTCCCGCTTGTCGAACGCCTCCACCCCTTCAATCTCATCGATAAACGGCGCGGCTACGGCATAAAACTCCTCGTCGCTCATAGCTTTGAGATACTCGCCGTTCAGCCAACGCATTTTGTTGACGTCGAGAATTGAACTGCTGCGCGAAATGCCGTCCACGTCAAAGCGGTCTATCATCTCCTGCATACTCATCTTTTCGCTGTTATCCTTGGGACACCAGCCCAGAAGCGCGATGTAGTTCACGATGGCGTGAGGCAAATAACCTTTCTGAATGAAGTCCTCGAAGTTGGCGTCGCCGAAACGCTTGCTGAGTTTGCGCGTTTCGTCCTTCATAATGGGCGGCAGGTGCATATACTTGGGCCGCTGCCAGCCGAACGCGTCGTAAATGAGGTTGTATTTGGGCGTGGAACTGAGATATTCCGTGCCGCGTATGACGTGAGTTATATTCATAAGGTGGTCGTCCACCACGTTTGCGAAATTATACGTGGGCAATCCGTCCGACTTCAACAGTATCGCGTCCTCTATGTCGTCGGAATTGACGGAAATTTCGCCGAAAACCAAGTCCTCATAGCTCGACACGACGCCCTTTGGCACCTTTTGCCTTATAACGTAAGGTACGCCCTCTGCGAGTTTTTTCTCCACTTCTTCGGCACTCAGATTTCTGCAATGCCCGTCGTAATTGTGCACACCGTTTTCGTCGTGCAAACCGTCAAGTCTTTCTTTGTCGCAGAAACAGTAATACGCTCCGCCCAATTCGACGAGTTTTTTTGCGTATTCCGCGTATAAAGACATACGCTCGGTCTGAACATACGGACCGTATCCGCCGTCCTTGTCGGGACCTTCGTCATACCCTATCCCTGCGGTTGCAAGCGTGCGATATATCATCTCCACCGCGCCTTCGACTTTGCGTTCGCGGTCGGTGTCCTCTATGCGAAGAATAAACTGTCCGTCGTGTTTCTTTGCAAACATATAAGCGTAAAGCCCCGTCCTGAGGTTCCCTACGTGCATAAAGCCCGTGGGACTCGGTGCGAAACGGGTTCTTACAATCTCACTCATAGTAATAAATTCCGTCCTTTAATTGAATTTCGCGTTCGTTTTCCATAAGCCGCATTTTGCCGTCTTCCTCAAAAGAATAGTAAGTGCTGTTGGAAAACACGATATGGTCCTGTAAAATTATGTTCATACTGTACAGCGTGTGGAAAATCTCGCGCGTCAGCATAATGTCCTGACGCGAAGGTCTGGGATTTCCGCCGGGGTGATTGTGGGCAAGTATTATCGCCGTTGCCTTGGTTCTCAGCGCAAACTGCACGACCGCTCTGATTGACACCTCCACGCTGCAACCGTCGCCGTCGTTGAGCTTTTCGAACTTGATGAGATTGTCCTTTGCGTCGAGTGCGGCTATATATACCTGCTCGGTGGGACGGCCGTACATCTGCTTTTCGAGATATTTTCGCGTTACACCCTTTCCGTTCAACGACGTTCTCGTTGCGTCAACGTCGGCGGCGTAAGCGCGGAATACGTCGGGCAATACCGATAAAAACAGCGCGGCGTTGCGAGTCATTCCCTTGACTTCGGCAAGGTGTTCTGCGTCAGCGTTGAGCACTCCCGACAGAGAACCGAAACAATCGATAAGCGCGTGCGCTATCTCGTTGGTATCCTTGCGCGGCACAAATGTAAAGAGAAGATATTCCAGCATTTCGTGCGGATTTAAGGAAGATATTCCGTTCTTCTCAATCCTTTCTCTCATTCTGTCGCGGTGTCCGTCGTGCACGCCTTTGTCCATTGTAAATCCTTAACGCTTAACGCGCACCCGAGCGCACGCACAAGTACGGGCGCAATGCACGCATATATAATTTTATAAACCGTATTATAAACTATAAATATCTATATTGCAAGAATAAAGAAGAACCGCCCTCTTTTTCACGTTTTATAAAGCCTGCGATAAGCGAAAAGCGAATATCATTGCGACGAAAAGCGCAATCAACCGAGCGCAACGATTTTCAAGCTGTCACTGCGAGAAACAACATAGTGGCAACGAAGCAATCCCCTAAACAGGAACGGATACTCATATATAAAGTTCCTCTACATAGGGGACTGCCACGTCGCTTTTTCAAAGCTCCTCGCAGTGACACGTGGAGATTGTACCATCATAGCATTTTTTATCCGCTTACAAACACTATTCCACCCTATCATTGCGAGCAACGCGAGTTTGTGAGCAATCCCGTGGGCAGGCTACGCGCACCGTATCATTGCGGCTCGATTTATCCGCTTGCTAAACTTATTAAATTGTGTCATTGCGAGTGCAATGAGCAATCCCGTGAGCAAAGCGAACGGTTTGCGCCATCGAGCAATCCCGCGAGCAAAGCGAGCGGTTTGCACTATTGCACGTGGCAATCCCCTAAATAAGCGGCGATGACTTATATACATCAACCCCGCTTGCGCGAAGTGCGCAAAACATAACTCACGCGGAAGAAGTTAATACATTCCCTTGATTATCTCTTCGTTGCGCGAATATGCGTTTGGCACTGCCAAAAATAAATCTAGAACAATAATGACGTCCGTTATAATACCTATGGTTAATCCTATTATAAAAATCATGTCAAATGCTGCTACGTTTTCAGTTGTAATTACAAATCCGGCAATCATAAAAATAACCGCGGCTAAAATATTGCCGAACAGCTTTATTAACCCTATAACGACGTTCAAAAGACCGTTAACATAAAATCTGTCTATGCCGAGGGCTCCGAAAAAAATTGCCAGAACAAGAGTGACCCACGGCGATTTCAAGTTGGATTGACTGAATTTTGACACAACTTCGTCGCGGTCGTGTTTGGAAAATCGATCGGCACATTCGAGCGCAAATCTGTTGTCGCAATAATAAGCAAAAAATTTATAAAACACACAGAAATTGCAATTTTTGTCATTATCCATAAACACCTCCGCAAATCTTTCGCCTTTCACTTGTCGCCAAAAGACAATTCATTCTCCCAAGCAAAAATCAATTACATAAATTGTCTTTATAAGAC